>DAOVDX010000046.1 GCA_030669345.1 Methyloceanibacter sp.
TGGTGAAGGCCGGTTTCATTCAGTCGCTCTCCTTGAGCTGGCGGGCCAGACCCACAGCTCCACCGGTCTCGTTCCTCAAGATCTTGTGAGTATATATGAGCGGCAATTGAACGCCGCGTCCAATAGCGTCCGGCTATGGTGTCAGCCGGCCCGCCCAAATTCCACGCGAGCACTGGCTGATTTTAGAATCTTATGCGGGGAAACCCGCACATATCGGCCTCCGCGCGAGGCATGGGGAGGAAGACAGGGGATGTCCACACTCAACAATGGTCTGGAAACAGGCCGGCGCCTCGCCGAGAGCATTCCATATAGTCTCGTGGCGCTGGTCGCACGACTGGCCGTGGCCAGTGTATTTTGGCGCTCGGCCCGGACCAAGGTCGAGGGCATTCTCGAGATCAAGGCCAACACGTTCTTCCTGTTTCAGGAGGAATATAAGGTCCCGCTTCTACCGCCGGACCTGGCCGCCTATTTCGCGACCTATGCCGAGCACATCTTCTCGGTCCTCCTCGTCATCGGTCTCGCCTCGCGGCTTTCGGCGCTAGGCCTAATGATCATGACGCTGGTAATTCAGATCTTCGTCTATCCCAGCGGCTGGCCGGAGCACATTCTCTGGTTCGCATGCCTGTTGCTGATCGTGGCACGCGGACCTGGCGCCATCTCTCTCGACCACCTCTTCTGGGCCCGGACAAAAGGCAATCGTTGACCGGCGCGGCAAACGCGCCGCCTCACGCGGGCCTCGACAGTGCGCGGCTCTAGCGGCCGCGCTGAAGAAGGCTCAAGAGCTGCGTGCCGGGATAGGAATCCGCAGGCAGACCGTATTTGACTTGCATCGTACGGATAGCCTGGCGTGTACCGGCGCCGATCACGCCGTCGATCTTGCCCACGTCGAAGCCCCGTTTCGCCAGAAGCCTCTGAAGCTGTTTCGTCTGGGCGGCGGTGAATGGCCGCGCATTGCCCTTGTTGAGCGGCGGCGCTCCGGCGAGCCGCGTGGCGTAATAGGCCGCGGTTGTCGAATAGACGAGCGACTTATTCCAATCGAGATAGACCGTCGTGAAATTCGGATAAGCAAGAAACGCAGGTCCGTTGCGCCCCATGGGCAGAAGCAACGACGTCGGCGTATTGTCGGCCCGTAGTTTCTTACCGTTCCGGTAGGTCACGCCGTATTTCGCCCAGAACGCGCGCGGCTTCTGAATGGTCACGTCCGCCTGTTCCCACGGCAAGTTGGCGGGAACCCGGACTTCTTCAAGCCATGGCTGACCGGCTTGCCAGCCCTTGGCCTTGAGATAGTTGGCCGCCGAGGCGAGGGAGTCCGGCGCGCTATGCACGAGATCGCGGCGCCCATCGCCATCGTAGTCCACGGCATAATTGTAATAGGTACTCGGCTGGAACTGGAACTGACCCACTTCGCCATGCGCCGGCCCACGCATCTGGCGCGGAGTCAGATCACCTCGGTCAATGACCCGCAATGCGTCCATCAACTGCGCCCTGAACTCCTCCGGGCGGCGGCAATCGTAGCTCAAGGTCGCAAGAGAGCGGATGCTGTTCATTTTGCCCATGAAGGCGCCGAAATCAGTCTCCAGTCCCCAATAGGCGACCAGCACCGGCCCCGGCACACCGTATTGCTGCTCGATCTTCCGGAAGGTCGACGCATACTTGCGGAGCTTCCCCTTACCGACCTGCATGCGATTCTTCGACACCATGCGGCCGACAAATTGCAGATAGGTCTGCGCGAAGACACCCTGGGCGCGATCCTTGGCGATGGTCTTGCGGTCGTACGTAACGCCATTAAGCGCGGCGGATACGGTGCGGGGGGAAATTCCTTGCGCGATCGCTTGCTGCTTAAAACCTTGCAGCCATCTGCCGAATCCGGCAGGGCTTGGGCAGGCAGCGAAGGCGCTCGAAACTGAAACCAACAGCACCGCCGCGCAAAGGCCAGCGCGCGCTGTCGTGAGTGTGACATGGGTCATGAGGGGTTTGGCCATGCGCGCCACTGAACCCAGTCAGAGCACGTCCGTCAAGCGAAGAGGCCGTCCTGCTGATGGCTGCCTTCAAAGCCCGCACGGCAATCGCTCCGGCGGCAAGCCACCGTGAAAGAACCAATTACGCCATGACCATCGCCGAAACCCTCGCGCTTATTGTCCGCGCGGTCGGAGGCGGCCAACGCGGCTTAGTCTGTGTGAGGCGGCAGATCATTGAGTCTTTGCTTCTCCATCAACGCATCGATGCGCCGTGAAGCTTCGCGCTTACTCAAACCCTGCTGATAGGCCCCGGGCTCCCGCACCTCCTCGGCCAACGACTTGAGGTTGGCGGCCTGCGCCCCCGTCATTGGTTCCACCCCAGGAACCTCCGCCACAAGCTGCTGGTTCTCCTGGTACTCAGGAGCCCCCTTCTTCTGTTGCATTGTCTTTATTCCTGAACCGTCTTGGCTGTTTCCCCGTGCGTTTTTCTCGTGCACACGATTGTTACAGTAGGGATCGAAAAGGGCAAGGATTTGGCACTCTTGGCAACGGTTTAGGCACCGAAATTCGTTCGCTCAGCGAACCGGCGCCCCTAAGCCCCGAGCCCCAATAGAGGCCTTCCGCCCGATCGTGAGCGATTCGACACAAAGCGCCATTATCAATGGAAGCGCCCCGATTCGAGAGCCCTAGCCGCCTTGCAACATGGCGCCGAACCCTGCGACTTGTTGAAGCAGGGCACCGCCGTTTTCCCATTAACTTCCTGTAAAGGATAACAGAATACTACCGCAAATGCCTCTGAATGGTCTCTCTATAGACGCGGGTCGGCCTGTTTTTTGCCCTTTTGTTCTATAGATTAGTGCGCTGCACCAATTGAGTGCGACTGGCTGAGTCGTCGCCGGTCTTAAAGACACTCCGGACAACCGAATAAGGAATAGAACGCATGGTTAAAGTGCGAGGGATGATTTTGTTGGGACTGATGGCTGCTGCCGTGATGATGCCTTTCAGCGTCGCCAAGGCGGATCAGGTCGGACACGCCTCTTGGTATGCCCTGACCTCACAGACTGCGAGCGGGGAAGCGATGAACCCGACCGAGCTGACCGCGGCGCATCGTTCGCTGCCGTTCGGCACACGGGTTCTCGTGGAAAATCTCAGCAACGGCCGCTCCGTGGTCGTGCGAATCAATGACCGTGGCCCGTTCATCGGTGGCCGGGTCATCGACCTATCTGAGGCCGCTGCCGCGCATATCGGCATGATCGGTTCCGGCACCGCCAAGGTCCGTATCACCAAGACCAATGGCGGATCGCTTGAGGCACTCGGCAAGTCCCGGGCGCGGAACAAGTGGGACGCTGGCCGCTAGCCAGGCCAAACCGGACGGGATTGCTTCAACGCTCCCCTCCCTACAAGCCATTGCATTTTCTGGGTTTTTTGCGCTACTGCAGCGCTGCTCGGCAGGATGAACAAACGCCGGGCCAGTGCCCGGCATTTGCCGTTCCGGCCTTGTACACCCCCCGCGTCACCGGAGCTGCCTCAGACCACCAAATCCTGAAGTGATCTCCTCAAAACCATTCGCGAGCGTGTTGCCGAGATGGCGCTAGGCAGGGAGAGCCAAAGGCTGCATAGTCCCTCAAAGATGAGGCGACCGCCGGACATCACCGGCAGAATAGCAATCGAAGACGATAAAGCTCTGAATTCGCAGGGCCTTAGAAACACCGTGCCCCGATGGAGCCACGAACGGCCATGATCACGCTTCCCTCTCTTCGCAAGGCGCTCCCCCTCGCGGCCCTCGTCGTGGCCGCACTGTTCACGTTGACTTCGGTGGGCATCGCGGAGGCCCAAGACCGTGGCAGCAAGTCGACGCAGCGCTCTAACAAGAAGACCTACCGGAACCAGGGGGTCGGCGGCACGTCGCTGACATTGAGCGATATCTGGGGCCCGGCCGAAATGCCTCCGCCCACTACCGATTCCCCGGGTTATGACTATAACAACAGCGGCTACACGCTCAACGGCGCCCCCAACCGGTCTCCCTACCCAAATTAGACTGAGTAAACGCCTCGCCTTCCGGCGCTCGCGCCTTCGGGAGTTGGGCCTTGCACAGCACTACCGCGCGCTTCTAGAGTAAGGCGCTTTGCGGGCAGACTGTGAACCAGGGTGGAGACTGACCGCGTTCGCTCCTTGGGAAGCGACGTGGGTTCTTTCCCCGTTTCCTAGACTTGCCTGAATTTTCCGTGCGTGTTGCGCGGTCCATTTTGGAGGGGAAAGGAGCTTCCCATGCGTCAGATCGGGACGATCAAATTCTTCAATCATTCTCGGGGTTTCGGCTTCATCACGCCGGACGACGGCGGCAAGGATGTGTTTCTGCATATCTCCGCGCTGCAAAAGGCGGGCATCACGGCCCCCGACGAAGGCGCGAAAGTGTCATTCGAGACTGAACCAGACCGCCGGGGAAAAGGTCCTCAAGCCATCGACGTGCAGCTCGGCGAATAGACCATCCATCCAATCGAATTTTTACACCCGCTGCGATAGCGCCGTCTTTTGACACTGCTATCGTCAGCGGGAATTTTTTAGCTCGAGGCGGTGAACCGCCGAATGACAAACATTAGGCGGTGAGAGTGCAGGGATCATTCGCGTCAGAAAATACGCTCGCAAGCGTGCTCGATCGCCTCGCCGAGGGGCGCGACGAAGCCCTCGAGAGGCTGTTCCAATTTCTCGCCATCCAAAGCATCTCGACCGACCCGGTCTACCACGAGGCCTGCCTTGAGGCCGCGGAGTGGAGCGCTGAGACTCTGCGCGAGCTTGGTTTTAACGCGCGCGTTGAGCCCACGTCCGGCAAGCCCATGGTGGTCGCACACTGGTTTGCCCCCGAGACGAAGCCTGCACGCGCGCATGTTCTGTTCTATGGCCATTACGATGTGCAGCCGCCCGACCCGTTGGAAGAATGGACGGTGTCACCCTTCGAGGCACAGCTCGTCGATGATCCGCAATATGGCAAGGTCATCATCGCGCGCGGCGCGTCCGACGACAAAGGCCAGGTAATGACGTTCATCGAGGCCTGCCGCGCCTGGCTCACTGCCCATGCCACGCTTCCCGTCGATGTCACCGTGCTGCTTGAGGGCGAGGAGGAATCCGGCAGCCCAAGCCTCGCGCCGTTCCTCGCCGAGTATGGGGAGGAAATGAAGGCCGACGTCGCTCTCGTCTGCGACACCGGCCAGTGGGACGCAGCCACGCCGGCGATCACCGCATTTTTGCGCGGCCTCGCCTTTTCCGAGATCACCATCACCGGCCCCTCGCACGATCTGCATTCGGGGATCTATGGCGGGCCGGCGCGCAATCCCATTCACGTTCTCACCGAGATTGTTGGCAGGCTACACGACGCGCAAGGCCACGTCACCCTTCCCGGCTTTTATGACGACATTCGCGAGCCCTCGCCGGAGCAGCTCAGCGCGTGGCGCAACCTCGGCTTCGACGATGCGGGCTTTCTCGGTGAGGTCGGGCTGAGCCAACCGGCCGGCGAGACGGGCTTGAGCCTCCTGGAGCAGCTCTGGTCGCGGCCGACGGTCGAGATCAACGGCATCATCGGCGGCTATACCGGCCCCGGAACCAAGACGGTGATTCCGACCCACGCGACCGCCAAGCTGTCCTTCCGCCTGGTTCCCAATCAGAAACCAGACAAGATTATCGATAGCCTCCACCGTTATATCGAGGAGCGCCTGCCTGCCGACGCAGCGGTGTCCTATGCCGGTGAAGGCGGTTCGCCGGCGGTTGGCTTCGACACGGAAGCGCCCAGCTTCCAGGCGGCATCCCGTGCGCTTCAGGCGGAATGGGGCAAGGCGCCGGTCATCGTCGGTTGCGGTGCCTCCATTCCCATCGTGGAGTCGTTCCACACGCGGCTTGATATGGATGCGCTTTTGGTGGGCTTCGCACTCGAAGATGACCGCATCCATTCGCCCAACGAGAAATTTAATCTCACGAGCTTCGAGAAAGGCGCCCGCAGTTGGGCCCGCATTTTGGCCGAGCTCGGCAACGCCAATGTCGCGACCTAGGCACAGCCTTCCCTATGTCGCCGCCTTTGTCGTGCTGGCCTTAGCGGCTGGCGCCGCGACCTATGAGAACGACGCATCCCAAGCAACCCACCACGCGCAGCCGGGCGACTTCGACTACTACGTGCTGGTGCTCAGCTGGTCGCCCGCCTATTGCCTCGCAAAAGGCAACAGGCGCCACGACCCACAATGCGACACGAAGAGCTCACACGACTTCGTACTGCACGGGTTATGGTCGCAATATGCCAATGGCTGGCCCGAGGATTGTTATGCCGGCAAGCGCCCTTGGGTGTCGTCGCAAGTGATCGACACCATGCGCGACATCATGCCGAGCAAGTCGCTCATCATTCATGAGTACGCGACCCACGGCACATGCTCGGGGCTTAGCCCGAAGAAATATTTCGACGATGCCCGTAGCCTCTACAAGCGCGTGAGCGTGCCGGCCTCATATGACGATCCAGAAACCCAGCGCTTCTTGTCGCCCGAGAAGATCGAAGCTGAGTTCCTGACGGCTAATTCCTGGCTGCAGCCGGACATGATCACAGTGACGTGCCGGCGAGGAAATTTGCATGACGTTAGACTGTGCTTCGATCGCGATCTTCGCCCACGCGCTTGCAGCACCAACATCGATCAGAGCCGCCAGTGCCGCGCGGGGCGAATTACCGTACCGGTGCGTTAGAAGCGATAGATGATCGAACCGCGGAAGCTATTCGCGTCGGGATCGAAGGTCTGCTTACCGCCGGGGTAGGACACCGTCTCGGAGTCGAAATCGGTGAATTGATAGTCGATGCGGGCGCTCCAATTCGGATTGAGCGCCATCTCGGCGCCAGCGCCGGCGCTCCAGCCAAAGAATGTAGACTCGCGGATGCCGCCGCCAGGCCCGGTGATGGGCAGATCGACATTGGCCCACGCGCCACCAAAGGTTCCAAACAACAGTACACGTGGCGTGACCGCATAGCCCGCACGCACCCGAATATCCGCCATCGTGTTGATGCTCGGGCTCACCTGGTTGAGGCCGCCGTTAAAGCGACGGCTGCCGCTGATGTCAGAAGCCAAGAAGTCGCCTTCGACGCCGATGACGTAAGGACCGCTCTGCCAGCTATAGCCGCCGACGACACCGCCGAGCACGCCATTCGACGAAACCGAGCCCGAGACTGGTGCGGAGTCGTAGCTGACCGAGGCTCCGCCGATTGTGCCGCCGAGCCACCAGCCCTCGAACACGTCTTGATCCGGGACCGGCGTCGCATCGTAGATCGTCGGCGTGTCATACAGGTCGGCACTCAGCGCAGGACTTGAGACCATAGCGCCAGCCGCTAACACGGCAGCAAGAGCTACAGCCCGGCATAATCGCCTACGCATAACCAACTCCCTCAACAATTGGAGGCTAGGCCCGCTCGCCGCACAGACCGGGCGTGCTGGACCAAACGCTCACGACCAAAGGGTAATGCCGTGCCCTTAACGACGGTTAACGATCAACCGGGGCGAAACTGGGTATGGTTAGCGGCGGGTTAATGACCATCCGAAGGCAGCTGGGGTTGGCTCACTTGGCGCGGAACAGAGCCACGCAGCCCTCCCTGTCGATCTCGACCGTCTCGAAGCGCTGCTTCAGGCCTTCAGAGAGCGCCTCGGCGTCGTCCTCGCGGTTATCGAACACGCCCTTGGCATTGTAGATGTCAAACAAGGTTCGCGCCGCTCGGTTTGGGGTCCCGCCACGGCCAAGAATGGTGGCGCCGAACAGCACAGCGCCCTCTCCCATCGCCGGCCGCAGATAATCAACCACTTTAAGCTTTTCACCCATGGAGCCCGGCAGGCAATGCAGCACATAGGTCAGCCCAACGGAATCGAACGGCGCCATAGACGGGGTGATCGGCTCCAAGAGATTGACCTCCCGGAGAGTCGGCCGGAAGCGCGCCAGCCGCCGCGCCGCACGCGTCAAACAGTTGCGATTGATGTCGAGCAGGACGAGGCGGTCGAACCCAGCCTTCCCCGCACGATCAAGAAAGAGGCCCGTGCCCACACCCGCCTCCAAATGGTTGGCGGAGAGATTGGCCTCATAGAGGCCGATGAGCCGTGATGTCGGGCACTCCCAGGCAAACCGGTTGGAGAGCCCATGCACGACGAGGTCGTAGACGGTCAGCGCCAGGGGCGTATAGACCGCGTGGCCACGCGCCACCGCCTCGGCAGCGTCGCTCGCCTCGTTGTCTCTGGGGGTAAAGTCCTCAGCCATGGCCCTGCATATGCCACCGGCACTAAACCAAAAAAAGGGGCACCGAACGGGTGCCCCTTTAAATGGGAAGTACTCTTGGAGAAGCTACTAAACCCTAGAACGAGGCTGCAAGGGTTCCCACAACCCGTGAATCGCAGATATTAAGTCCGCCACATCCGAGGTCCGTATCCCAGTACCGGACGTCGGCCGACCAGTTCTCCATGAAGCCGAGAGTCAGGCCGGCGTTCCAATAGGTGTAATCTGTGAGTTTATCGACCCACTGCCAACCGACCAATGCGCTAACGCTGGGCGTGAAGACGTTGAACAGCTTGCTGCCGAAGGCGTACTCGCCTGCCAGCTCAAGGGCGTCGCCGGTGCCGGTCTTGCCCGCGAATTCCGGCGACCAGTAGTTCGACACGCCGACGGTGAAGGACTCACCGAACGTGTAAAACGCAGCGGTCTTCAACTCGAAATAGTCAAGCTCGAAGCCCGGATCGAAAGCACCGGGATAGGTGTAGTAGATGCCACCGATATCGAAGCTGATGCCCTGCCACTCCGGCGTGATACCGGCATAGTAGTCGATTTCAATGTTGGCGATATCCTTACCAGCAGGGCCAGCGCCGAAATCGACATTGGAGCCCCAGGCCCCGAGATAAAACATGCCATAGGATGCATCCAGCGAGGCTTGCACCGCCGGGTTCTGCATCGTCTGAGAAATACCACGGAACACATAGTCCGTGGTAAGTGCGGCCGAAGCGCTGAGACTGAATCCGTTCCCTTGTGATCCCGTCGGCGCGTCCTTTTGTTCCAGATACCGCTCTTCTGCCTGTGCTGGAAGAGCCAACCCGCCAATGAGGGCTGCACTCAAGATACCTAGCTTCAACGTCCCCATTTCCATGCGCCGAGCCATTGTCCCGTCTCCTGTCTTCTTCGCCTGTTCCTGCGAGTGTGATTTCTTTGTGTTTTAGGATGCAGCCGCGATGCGTGTCCTCAGAGCAACTGTCCCTGTTGCGGTCGACAATAGTCAGCACCCCTTTTGAAGCAACGAAAAAGCCCGGATTTTCGAAAACAACTCAAGGTGTGTGACTATTCTGCAATGGTCCAAGCACTTTGATGCCACATTGGGCCCTTGCCCTGGACTGCGCTCCAAAATTACGCATGAAGACTGCCTAGCAGAGAGGCAATTGCCTAACAGCCAGGCGGAATCCGCTCCGACCATCGGTTCCTCGACTCTGTTTCAGACTCACTTTCATGATGCTTTTGCATCCTGCGGGGCGTCTTGTTTTCGCATGGGCGGTCTCATAAGGTGGATTCGACCATGAGAGACCGAACTTGACGCGTCGATTCGAAGCCCCTTTCCCGCATAGATGACCATGCCCGACGATACTATTGCCGCGACCGTACTCGTAACCGGCGCCGGGCGCCGGCTCGGCCGGGAGATCGCGCTCGACCTTGCCGAGCGCGGCTGGCGTGTGGGCGTGCACTATCACGCCTCCTCTGCGGAAGCGGCGGCGCTGGTGGGCGAAATCGAGGCCATGGGAGGCCAGGCGGCGGCGCTGCGGGCCGATCTTGCCCGGCTTGAGGACCTTGCGCCCTTGGTCGAGGAATGCGCCGAACGCCTCGGCCCGGCGACCTGTTTGATCAACAATGCCGCCCGTTTTGAGTGGGATCCAGCTGAAACAGTAAATGCCGATACCTGGCAGATGCATCTCGACGTCAATCTGCGGGCGCCCGTCTTCCTGAGCCAGGCCTTTGCCAAGCGTCTGCCCGAAGGCGCATTGGGCAATGTGATCAACCTGATCGACCAGAAGATCTTGCGGCTGAACCCGGACAATTTCTCCTACACCATCGCCAAATCGGCCCTTTGGACCGCCACTCAGACCCTGGCCCAGGCGCTTGCGCCAAAGATCAGGGTCAATGCCATCGCCCCAGGGCCGGTATTGCCTGCCCGCGGCCAGACCAAAGACCAGTTTGCCGAGGCCTGCCGCGCCACCCTGTTGCAACGGGTGGTCTCGACCGATGATGTCAAAGGCGCGGTGCGCTTTCTCCTCGATACGCCCTCGATCACCGGCCAGATGATCGCGCTCGACGCCGGCCAGCACTTGGCTTGGAGCGGCGACTGAGCCCTTCGCGCCCCTTGAACCCTACAAGGCAAAGACCTTACCTTTGCCTAGGTGTCGCCGGCGCCGACCCGGCATTGCGCTAGAGCCCCCGTGATCCCATGCCGTTAGAGAACCCCGACAGCGCCTCCGCCTCGCAGGCCACCAGCACGCCCAAAGCCTTAGCGGAAGTTGAGACCGGCGCCGCTGTGATTGCCCGCCATGCCAAGACCGCGCCAGGGGGACCGGGCATCTACCGCATGTTCAATGCCGAGGGCGGAGTGCTCTATGTGGGCAAGGCGCGGCATCTCAAGAAGCGCGTGCAGAGCTACGCGCGGGGCACCGGCCACAACAACCGCATCGCCCGCATGATCGCCGACACCGCGACCATGGAGTTCGTCACCACCGCGACGGAGATGGAAGCTCTTCTGCTTGAGGCCAATCTGATCAAACGGCTGATGCCCCGCTTCAACGTGGTGCTTCGGGACGACAAATCCTTCCCGTTCATCTTGATCGCCCGCGACCATCCCGTGCCGCAAATCCTGAAACATCGCGGGGCGCGGAACCGCAAAGGCGACTATTTCGGACCCTTCGCCTCGGCCGGAGCGGTCAGCCGCACGGTCAATACGCTGCAACGCGCGTTTCTGCTGCGTTCTTGCTCGGACTCGTACTACGAGACCCGTATTCGCCCGTGCCTGCTCTTCCAGATCAAACGCTGCAGCGCGCCCTGCACCGGCGAAATCTCGGTGGACGAATATGGCGCCCTGGTCGACGAGGCCGAGGGCTTCCTGCGCGGGGAAAGCGACGAGGTGAAACATCGGCTGCACGACCTCATGGGCGAGGCCAGCGGCAAACAGGACTATGAGCGCGCGGCGAGCTTCCGCGACCGACTGACGGCGCTGTCTCTCATCCAGTCGCGCCAAGGCATCAATCCCCACACCCTGAAGGAGGCGGACGTGTTCGCTGCCCATCAGGACGCGGGCCAGACCTGCATCCAGGTGTTCTTTTTCCGCAGCGGCAATAATTGGGGCAACCGCGCCTATTACCCGCGCGCCGACAAGGCGCTTTCCGCCGAGGTGGTGCTGGAGTCCTTCATCGCCCAGTTCTACGACAACAAGCCGCCGCCAAAGCTCATCCTGCTATCCCACGAGCTCGCTGGACGGCGCCTGCTGACCGAGGCGCTTGAGCTGAAAGCCGGCCACAAGATCACCGTGACAACACCCCAGCGCGGCGAGAAGCGCGAGCTGGTCGATCATGCGTTGGTGAATGCCCGCGAGGCCTTGGCGCGGCGCCTTGCCGAGTCCGCTTCGCAAGCGGCGATCTTCGCCCGGCTCGCCGAACTGCTCGACCTGGACGAAGCGCCCGAACGCATCGAGGTTTATGACAACAGCCATATCTCAGGCACCAACCCCGTGGGCGCCATGATCGTGTCGGGGCCCGAAGGCTTCATCAAAGCGCAGTATCGGAAGTTCAATATGAAGAGTGAGGATCTCACGCCCGGCGACGACTACGCCATGATGCGCGAGATGCTGACCCGGCGTTTCCGCCGCCTGATGAAGGACAAGGAGAAAGACCAGAGCGAGGGATGGGCCGCGCCCGACCTCGTGCTGATCGATGGCGGCCGGGGCCAATTGTCGGCGGCGCATGAGGTCCTAGACGAGCTTGGCCTGTCCGAAATCAGAATTGCCGCGGTGGCCAAGGGCCCAGACCGGAATGCGGGCCGCGAACACATCTATATGAGGGGAAAAGAGCCTTTGCTCTTGGAACCCCGTGACCCTGTGCTTTACTGCATTCAGGTGCTCCGGGACGAAGCGCACCGGTTTGCCATCGGCGCCCATCGCGCCAAGCGCAAGAAGGGCTTCACCGCGTCGCCGCTGGACGAGGTGCCGGGCGTCGGGCCGGCGCGCAAGCGGGCGCTGTTACAATATTTCGGCTCGGCCAAGGCTGTGAGCCGCGCCGGCATCGCCGATCTCGAAAATGCGACCGGCATCAGCGCGCAAATGGCGAAAACGATCTATAACTATTTTCATGAGCGTGGATAATATGAGCTGTACGGACGATAGACCATGACGCAGCAAGACCTATCCAGCCCGCGAGGCACAAAAAGAGGCCGTTACGGCAGCCTGCCGAACCTCCTCACCTATGGGCGCATCCTCGCCATCCCCGCCCTCGTGGCCTG
>DAOVDX010000116.1 GCA_030669345.1 Methyloceanibacter sp.
AAAGCCACGGGCCAGCAATCGGCTGCGTGGTCGACGGCTGCCCGCCCGGCATTAAGCTGACCGAGGCGGATATTCAGGGCTTTCTCGATAAGCGCCGCCCTGGCCAATCGAAATACACCACCCCGCGGCAAGAGCCGGACACGGTCAAAATCCTGTCAGGGGTGTTCGAGGACGAGGACGGCGCGCAGGTGACAACCGGCACGCCGATTGCGCTTGAGATCAAGAATGTCGATGCGCGGTCCAAGGACTATGGGGACATCAAAGACAAGTTCCGCCCCGGCCATGCCGACTACACCTATTTCCTGAAATACGGGTTACGCGACTGGCGCGGTTCTGGCCGAGCATCTGCACGCGAGACAGCGTCGCGGGTCGCAGGTGGCGCCGTGGCGCGCAAGGTGGTGCCAGGCATGCGCGTGCGCGGCGCGCTCGTGCAGATTGGCCCGCACGCCATCGACCGGGACAATTGGGATTGGGACGAGATCGACAACAACCCATTCTTCTGTCCCGACAAGAAGACGGTGAAGGTTTGGGCCGACCATCTCGATGAGATACGCAAAACCGGCTCGTCCACCGGTGCGATCATCGAAATCGTCGCCGATGGCATCCCTGCCGGTCTTGGCGCGCCCGTTTACGGCAAGCTCGACCAGGACATTGCTTCAGCCCTGATGAGCATCAACGCGGTGAAGGGCGTGGAGATTGGCGCTGGCTTCGCCTCCGCAGCTTTGTCCGGCGAAGACAATGCCGACGAGATGCGGATGCATCCGAATGGCCGCCCGGAATTTCTGTCCAACCATGCCGGCGGCATCTTGGGCGGCATCTCGACGGGTCAGCAAGTGGTCGCACGGTTCGCGGTCAAGCCGACCTCGTCGATCCTTAGCCCCCGCAAGACGGTCGATACAGCCGGCGGCGACACGGAGATCTCCACCAAAGGCCGTCATGACCCCTGCGTCGGCATTCGCGCCGTGCCCATTGGCGAAGCGATGATGGCCATTGTGCTGGCCGACCATTACCTCCGCCATCGCGGCCAGACCGGCCAAGACTGACACCTCTTTGTCATCGCCCGGCACCCGGGTCCGGCTTCGCCACCCGGGCACAAGCTTGATGATCCAGGCGAACCAGTAACCCCTGCAGTCAGCTATAGCGAAAACCAGTGATTACTGGATGCCCGCCTACGGGGGCATGACGCTGCGCGTCTAGCGTTCGAGGTGGGCGACGATTTCGATATGGCTTGAGAACAGGAACTGGTCCACGGGCACCACACGAGTGAGCCGATAACCGCCATCCACCAGAATTCGGAGATCACGCGCCAGCGTGCCCGGATTGCAGGACACGGCGACAATTTTCTTCACCTTCGACTTGGCGAGCGCCTCGGCCTGGGCGGCGGCACCGGCGCGCGGCGGGTCGAACACCACAGCGTCATAGCGGTCGAGCTCCTTGCCCCCGACGGGTGTGAGAACCAGATCGCGCTGGACGGTTCGGACGGGTTTCAGCTTTGGCGTATGGCGAGCCGCCTCCGACAATGCGGCAAGCGCTGCCTCGTCGGATTCAAACGCATCGACTGCCGCCGTCTCAGCGAGCGCGAGCGTGAAGGTGCCGAGCCCGGCGAAAAGGTCGGCGATGCGTTTGGCGCGGCCCGTCCCTTCACGCACCAGTTCCGTCATGACCGTCTCGGCCTCTGCCGAGGCTTGAAGGAAAGCGCCCGCCGGTAGCCTGACCTCAGCCGAGGCAAAACGAATGGTGGGCTGAGCACCGGGCAAGAAGGCGTCGCTGTCGACGGTAATCCGCGTCACACTGAGCTTCCCGGCGTCGCCCGCCAGCCCGGCCAGAACCGCCTCGGGTGGGCGCACGCCTTCGATGACGAGATCCAGGCCGGTTTCGGTCTCGGTTACACCGACCCGCGCCTCAGCTTTACGGCCGAGCAGCGGCTCCAGCGCGGCCTTGAGCTTAGGCAGACGTTTCACGATGCGCGGCGACAAGACGGGGCAGACATCGATATCGATGAGGTCATGGGACCGGACGCGACGATAGCCGAACGTCAGGCCCTGCTGATTGCGCCCAAGCGTGAGAGTGGCGCGCCGGCGGCTGCCAATCGGTACAGCCCGCACCGGCTCTACCTCGGTCTCAAGCCCGCGCGACCGCAACGCTTGCACCACCTGCTTGCGCTTGCCTTCAAGATAGGCTCCCTCCTCCAAATGCTGGAGCGTGCAGCCACCGCAGAGCCCGAAATGCGGACAGACAGGATCGGCCCGCTCGGGACTCCGTACCAGCACGTTCAGAAGCTCCGCGTGTTTGCCGTCCGCGCTCGGCTCGATGACCACGCGCTCGCCCGGCAGTGCGAACGGCACAAAGACGGGCCCATCCGGCCCCTCGGCCACGCCATCGCCTTGGGCACCCAGCCGAAGAATCTCAACCTCAAACGCCATGACGCGCCCCGATCAGGAATTCGATATTGCCGCTGCCGCCTTCAATAGGTGACTGGGCAACGCCAAGCACGGTCCATCCCTCGCCTTCAAGAAAGTCGCGCACGCGGGTCACCGAGCGTTCGCGATCCTTCTCGTCACGAACGATACCGCCTCGGCCCACCGCCTCTCGACCCGCCTCGAATTGGGGCTTCACCAGCGCCACCAGCCAAGCGTCCGGCGCGGCAAAACTGAGCGGCACGGGCAGCGCTTGCGTCAGGCTGATGAAGCTCACATCGGCGACGATGGCGGTGACGGGCTCTGTGATTGTAGCGGTGTCGAGGGCCCGTGCATCAGTTGCCTCCAGCGACATGACCCGAGGATCGCCGCGAAGGCTCTCATGAAGCTGCTCACGCCCGACATCCACGGCAAAGACCTTGGCCGCACCGCGAGCAAGCAGGACTTCGGTAAAGCCGCCCGTGGAAGCGCCCACATCGAGCGCCACGCGGTCCTTAGGATCGAAACCGAAAGCATCAAGCGCCGCTTCGAGCTTCAATACTGCCCGGGAAACATAGGCGCCAGCGTCGCCTGAGAGAGCAAGCGCCACGTCGGCTGCCACCATGGCCGCAGGCTTTAGAACAGTCTCGCCCGCCACGGTAACGCAACCCCGCCGTACGAAGTCGGCGGCGCGAGCGCGGCTAACGGCGAGCCCTGCCTCCACCAATCTTCGGTCGAGCCTCATTTTAAAGTCGCTGATCACCAAGCTTTCTCTTTTAAGTGTGTCTGGCCCCGGAATGCTCGCGGACGGACGAGCGCCGGAAACCGCATCATATACAGTCTGTTCCTCTAGAACTCCGCCGGTTTAGTCCCTAGCTGATCTGCCAGGTTCTGATTTGCCAGACCTGCTAAGGTCGTGCCTCTTGACGAAGCAACTGGAAATGCGAGCGTCCCCCATGATGACTTCCGCCCATCGCGTTTTTCTTGCCGCCGCTCTGGTTGCGGGGTCGCTTGCTAGCGTGGCCCTGGCAAAAGAAACCTCGGTATGGACGAACAAGGAGAATGGCAGCTTCGTCACGCTGACCTATGGGCCGCTCGATCCAGCCAAGACGCCCCTCTTCATGCTGTCTTGCTTCAACGGCATGGGGATCGCTGTTCTTAACGTGCATTCCGATCTACCGGACACCAAGCCTGGTACGGGCATCACCATCGACCTTGCGAGTGGGGAGTTGGCCCTGCCGGTCGAGGCGGAAGCCGTTCGCGATCCGGCAAGCGGCGACACCCTCAGCGAGGCCGGCGATATCGAAATAAAACCCATTCTCAACTTATTGCGCGGGAAGAGCCCCGTGACCATCAAGGTCGGCGGAACGAACAGCAAGCTGTCCGATCACGGCCGCGCCGAAGCAGTCGAAAAATTCACCGAGGCTTGCGAACTGAGTTAAGCGAGACGCGCGGCGCCGGGGATGCGAGCGTCTTTGCCGAGCGCCGAGAAGACTGCCGTGACAACACCCTTTGCATCGAGACCGGCCTCCGCATACATGATCGCCGGCTTGTTCTGCTCGATGAAGCTATCGGGCAGTGTCAGCGTCCGGACCTTCAGTCCACCATCCAGCAGACCTTCCGCCGCCAGCGCGTGGAGCACCTGAGCGCCAAAGCCGCCGGCCGAACCTTCCTCGACGGTGACCAGCACTTCGTGGTTCTTCGCAAGCTGGCGCAACAGATCCATATCGAGCGGCTTGGCGAAGCGTGCATCAGCGACCGTTGTCGACAAACCGTAGCCCGCAAGCTCATCGGCTGCCGCTAAGCACTCGGTCTGCCGCGCGCCGAAGGATAGCAGCGCCACCGACGAGCCCTCCCGCACGATGCGTCCCTTGCCAATCTCGAGCACCGTGCCACGCTCTGGTAGCTTTACGCCGGTGCCCTCTCCGCGCGGATAGCGGAAGGCAGACGGACGGTCATCAAGCGACGCCGCCGTGGCCACCATATGCATCAGCTCCGCTTCGTCGGCGGCGGCCATGACCACCATGTTGGGCAGGCAGGACAGAAAGGCGACATCGAACGTACCCGCATGGGTAGGACCATCGGCGCCGACAACGCCGGCACGGTCGATGGCAAAGCGGACCGGCAGTTTTTGGACCGCCACGTCATGCACGACCTGGTCGTAAGCCCGCTGCAGAAGGTCGAATAGATGGCTACGAACGGCTTATAGCCTTCCGCCGCGAGCCCCGCAGCGAAGGTCACGCCGTGCTATTCGGCAATGCCCACATCGAAGCAGCGATCAGGGAAAGCGTCCGCGAATTTGTCGAGCCCAGTCCCCGATGGCATGGCTGCGGTGATGGCG
The DNA here is from genome assembly GCA_030669345.1 of Methyloceanibacter sp. Lineage (GTDB taxonomy): Bacteria > Pseudomonadota > Alphaproteobacteria > Rhizobiales > Methyloligellaceae > Methyloceanibacter. The sequence continues at coordinate 4,738 of DAOVDX010000116.1, forward strand.
ACCACCTTGTCGTCGGCCTCTGCTTCGGCAATCAAAGCCTTTGCAAAGACCTTGGTGTAGCTCGGAGGGCCACCGGGTGCCGCCTTCTCTTGCGAGCCGGTGACGACGTTGAAACGTCCAACGCCGTGGAACTTGTCGGCGGACTCTTCCGCCGGGCCGTAGCCTTTGCCCTTCTGGGTGACGACGTGAACCAAGATCGGCCCATTCTTCATCCGGCGCACATTGCGCAGTATGGGCAGCAGGTGATCGAGATTATGGCCGTTGATGGGGCCGACATAATAGAAGCCCAACTCCTCGAACAGCGTACCGCCGGTCCAGAAACTCCGCGTGAACTCTTCGGCGCGGGCCGCGCGCCGCTGCCAGCTCCGGGGTAAAATTTTGTGAGTGAGCTCCTTCGCCCAGCGGCGAACGCTGCGATAGGTGCCACCCGAAATAAGCCGCGCGAGATAGGCGCTCATGGCGCCGACGGGCGGCGCGATCGACATGTCGTTGTCGTTCAGAATTACGATCAGGCGTGAATCCATGGCGCCGGCATTGTTCATCGCCTCATAGGCCATGCCGGCGCTCATAGCGCCATCGCCGATCACTGCGATCACGTTATTGTCGCCGCCAGCGAGATCGCGGGCCACCGCCATGCCAAGCCCTGCGGAGATCGACGTCGAGGCATGACCCGCGCCAAACGGGTCGTACTCGCTCTCGGCGCGCTTGCAGAAACCCGACAACCCGTCCGCTTGGCGCAGCGTACGGATGCGATCGCGGCGGCCGGTGAGGATTTTATGGGGGTAGGCCTGATGGCCAACGTCCCAGATGACCTTGTCGCGCGGCGTATCGAACACGGCATGCAGCGCCACGGTAAGCTCGACGACGCCGAGACCTGCGCCGAGATGACCGCCCGTGACGGAGACCGCGCTGATGGTTTCATGCCGCAGCTCATCGGCGAGCTGCTTCAGCTCATGATCCTTGAGCGTGCGCAATTCTTCCGGCGTCTGAACGCGGTCCAACAATGGCGTGGAAGTCTCAGCGCTCATTACTCTGCCTGGTGGAACCGCGTGAAAGAATGATGAAAATCAGCATGTTAGTGCAACTTTATCGGCCAAGAACCGCGCCTGCAAGTCAGCCTTGGCTCCGGAGAACCCTTCATATCTGAGCGATGCCTCGACCATAGCGGAGAGACCGGCCCCACCCAAGCGGCGTCTTGCTCACCCGCTTGGCGCCGCGCCGCGTGTTGCCCAGATAGATAGCGAGCATTTTCCCCGCGACAAGACTTGCGGCGACGACCTCGGCCCTAGGGTCGCGGTCTTTCCCTGACGGCGTAGACTTAGAAGGTTTTCCAGCTCACTTCGCAAGCGAAGCGGCGCAGCCAATCCGCTTCGGCTCCGAAGCCTTCCAACTTAGCGACCGCGGCTTCCTGGATATCGACGGCGCGATCGCACGCACCATCCACCCCGAAGAGGTCAACGGCGGTACGCTTGCCGGCATCCATGCCGCTGCGCTTGCCGACTT
>DAOVDX010000170.1 GCA_030669345.1 Methyloceanibacter sp.
CCATAGCGCGAATTGGATTAAGGCTTCGGGAGGAGCGCGACGAAACTGGCCTGATGCTGCGTGCGGCCCGCGATGGCTCCAGCGGCTTCGCCCGTGCCCCAAAAAATATCGCCGCGCTGTATGCCGCCAATGGCCGAACCCACATCCTGGCCAATCATCAGGCGGCGAAATGGCGAGCTTTCCGGCGTTTGAAGATCGGACGCCGTAACGAAGATTGGCGTGCCGAGCGCATGATGCGCCGTGTCGACCGCGAGGCTGCGCCCCGAAGTCAACGGTTTGCCTTCGACTCCAAGCGGACCGTCGCGGCCCTCCTCGGCATCAAGCTTACGAAAGAAGATGTAGGACAAGTTCTCCGCCATGAGAGATCGCCCACGCGCAGCATCGGCACGCAGCCAGGCTTTGACTTTTTCCATGTCGATCTCATCGAGACTTATCTCGCCGCGCTCAACGAGGCATTTCCCGATTGACGTGTAGGGATGCCCGTTCTTGCCCGCGTAAGTGAGCCGCACTGTCGAGCCGTCATCGAGATGCACCAGCCCCGAGCCCTGCACCTGCATATAGAAGAGTTCGATAGCGTCATCGAGATAGAGCAGTTCGAGGCCTTGGCCCTGAAGCGCCCCAGCGTCAATCTCCGCGCGCGTGTGATAGGGCACTTTGCCGTCGGCCGTTTCGCGCATGCCGCTGATGCGATTGTTGAAACGAGCCCGCTCACTCTCAGTACCCAAAGTGATGAGGTCGTCGGGACGGCCATAGACGGGAATGGCGGAGCGATCGTCGTAGTGATTGGCGCCCTGCGCTTCCGGCTCGTAATAGCCCGTGACCAGGCCGGGTTCGCCGGCCTCGACAATGTGCGGCACAAAGTGGCTCTCGAAGAAGACACGCGCCGTTTCGGCGTCTACGCCTTCGCCAAGCGCGAGCGCCGCGGCACGCGCTGCTTCAACCGGCGGCGCGACGTGACATGACGAGACATGACATGAATTGAGGAAGGCGCGGAACGCGGCGGCATGATCATCTTCGGCCCAACCGTCGAGTGCGGCGAAGCCGACGCGCTTAAAGCTGGCCGGTTCGTCGTCCAAAGGAGTTGAGCGCTAGTTCGCCGCTTCGGTGGCGACCAGCTTCCAGTTGGGATTCTTGGAAGCGAATTCTCTGGCGAAGGTCCAGATGTCGGTGACTTCGCGAACCTTCTTGGGATCGCCCTCGACCACTTCGTCGTCGGCGTCGCGCGTCACCGAGATCAGCTCGCTCACGAACTTGACGGTCACATAAGCCGCCTTGTTCTTGACCTCGGCCTCGATGAGGTCGGTCTTGTCGATAGAGATCAGGATCGACTCCGCCCTCTCGCCGCGCTCCTCGCGATCGGCGATGGCGCGCTCGAAACCTTGAAGCACTTCGGGCCCGAGCAAACCCTTGAGCGTGACCTCGTCGCCGTCGGCGAACGCCGCGACAATCATCTCGTAGGCCATCTTGGCGCCCTCGACGAATTCACCGGGATCGAAGTTCGGATCGGACTGCATCACCTCAGTCAGCGACTTGGCCAGCGGGCTATCTTTCGGCGCATAGCGCTCAAGCCGCTCGGCGATGTCCTCGGGCGACGGTCCAGTGGGCTCGGCCGCCGGGGCCTCGCCTTGGCGGGCACGGGGCAGCGCCACGACATTGCCCTCGGGCGCGCCGGCCTTCGCCTCGGACCCTGGCCTAGCCTTCTGGTCGGGCCCGGCACTTGTGTAGGGATCGTAAGGCGGGCGCTCATTGCCCGTGCGACGGCCCAGCACACTGCGCAGCCGAATGAAAATCACGACTGCGAGGACCAAAAACAGAAGGGTATATATGTCGAAAGCTTCGCTCATACCTTGTCGCCACTGCGCCTGGAAGTTACGCCCGCCATCGATGCGGAATGCTCTAGAATGTATATCGTTACGGCCCTAGAGATTTGCCAGCGGGCAGCCTTCACCGCAGATAAAAAATTGCAGTAATTCAGGGCCAACTTAGGGCATTCCCGGTTACTGCGCCAACCCTAAACAGCTTTGCGCCTTATTTGGGACCAAACCCAGACGGGCAAACTGCCCAAGCTCAATTGCGGCCCATACCGTCCCATGCTAGCCAGCGCACCTGACGTGTAAGGGGAATTCCATGGCCAAGAAGTCGAACAACGATCCAGCGAAGAAAACCAACGGTGGCAAGCAGGCACCGGAGCAGCCCGATGAGGCGCCGGCAGGCGCAGCACCACCGCAATCGGTCACCGGCAGCGCCCGCACAGAGACCGGCGCGGAGCTCTCGGTTCTGGCTCAATATGTGAAGGATCTTTCGTTCGAAAGCCCTGGCGCGCCGCAAACGCTGCAAGGGCCTGGCGAGAACCCTGAGCTCAAAGTCGGCGTCAACGTCAACGCTGGGCCGCGTGGCGAGGACATTTACGAGGTCGCGCTTCAGATCGAAGCCCATGCCAAGAGCGATGCCGGCGTGATCTACAATGCCGAGCTGATCTATGGCGGCCTATTCCGCTTGCGGAATATTCCGAAGCATCTGCTGCAGCCGGTGCTGTTCGTCGATTGCCCGACGCTTCTGTTCCCGTTCGTGCGGCGCATGCTGGCTGACGTGGTCCGCGACGGCGGTTTCCCGCCGCTTCTGCTCGACCCCATCGATTTCGCCAGCCTCTACACCAAGAATCAGGCTGCGGGTCTCAACGAAAATGCCGGCATGAGTCAGGCAAACTAGGAATAGCGGAGCCACACCGCATCAGCGCCGAGCGCCGACACGAAGGCTTCGTGCGCATCCTTCTCAGCCGAACTCAGCCGCGAAGCGAGCGGCGCCGGTCGTGGCCGGATCGCCTCTTCTTCTGCCTGCGTCATGGCGGCCTGGGCCACATTGGCGGCGAATTCGAGCCGAGCCTGATTGCCGCCGACCAGTTCCACATAGACCGCGGCGAGCAAGCGGCAATCGAGCAGCGCGCCATGGCCATCCGTCTCGCGCTCCGACAGGTCCACCCCGTAACGCCGGCACAGCGCATCGAGGCTGGCGGGCGCGCCCGGATGGCGACGCCGGGCCAAAGCCAGCGTATCGGTCACGCGATCCCATTTTAGAAGCGGCAGCGGCACCCGCTCGAGCTCGGCGTTCAGAAAGCCGAAATCGAACGGCGCATTATGCATGACGAGCATGGCGCCTTCGATGAAGGTCATCAGCTCCCCGGCGCAGTCGCCAAAGAGAGGCTTGTCGCTCAAAAATTCCGTGGAGAGACCGTGCACCTCATACGCCCCTTGGGGCACATCACGCTCAGGGTTCAGATGGCAATGCCAGGTGCGGCCCGTCGGTATGGAGTTGACGAGTTCGACACAGCCGATCTCGACAATGCGATGGCCATCTGCCGGCTTGAGACCCGTGGTCTCCGTATCGAGAATAATCTCGCGCAAACGTTCCCGCTCCCCGCGCTCTTACGTCTGGACCCGTAAACGCTCCATGACCTGGCCTTTGCGAGTTTGCAGCGATTCGATGAGTCGATCGAGTTGTGCGTGCACGTTTTCCAGTGTCGTGCCGCTATCCACCACATGGTCGGCGCGGGCGCGGCGCTCACTATCGGGCAATTGC
>DAOVDX010000070.1 GCA_030669345.1 Methyloceanibacter sp.
TCATCGATACGCGGGAAGAGATCGTAGAGGCCTACAAGACCGGGCGCGGTAGCTTCCGCTTGCGTGCCTATTGGGAGCAAGAGGATACCAGCCGGGGCGGCTACCAGATCGTCATAACCGAGATGCCCTATCAGGTGCCGAAAGCCCGGCTTGTCGCTCGCATTGCCGAGCTACTGCTGCAAAAGCGATTGCCGCTACTCGCCGATGTTAGCGATGAATCAGCGGAAGACGTGCGGCTCATTCTGGAGCCCAAGAGTCGCACCGTCGATCCGATGTTGCTCATGGAGCAGATGTTCAAACTGACCGAGCTTGAGACGCGCGTGTCGCTCAACATGAACGTGCTTAGCCAAGGCCAGATCCCCAATGTGTTGAGTTTGCGCCAGGTGCTGCTGGAATGGCTCGACCATCGTTTGGTGGTGCTCGTCCGCCGCTCCAAGTTCCGGCTGGCCAAGATCGACCACCGGTTGGAAGTGCTGGCTGGCTATCTGATCGTCTATCTGAATCTCGACAAGGTCATCAAGATTATCCGTGAGAAGGACGAGCCCAAGCCGGCCTTGATCCGCGCCTTCAAGCTCACCGATGTGCAGGCGGAAGCCATCCTCAATATGCGGTTGCGTTCATTGCGCAAGCTTGAGGAGATGGAGCTTCGGCGCGAGCACAAGAACCTGAACACGGAACGCAAACAGCTGAAATCGTTGCTCGCCTCCAAGGACAAGCAGTGGAAGCGCATTGCCGAAGAGGTCAAGGAGCTGAAGAAGGAGTTCGGCGACAAGACCGAGATTGGCAAGAGGCGCACGACTTTCGATGATGCACCGGAGGGCGTCGAGGTCGAACTCGCAGAGGCAATGATCGAGAAGGAGCCCGTGACCATCGTCCTGTCGGAGAAGGGCTGGATCCGCGCCATTCGTGGACACAACATGAAACCGGACAGCCTGACCTTTAAGGAAGACGACCGGCTGAAGCGTTTCGTCCACGCCCAGACCACCGATACGCTGCTGCTATTCGCCACCAATGGACGCTTCTATTCGTTGCTCGCCGACAAGCTGCCGGGGGGTAGGGGGCACGGCGAGCCGTTCCGCCTGATGATCGACATCGAGGACGCTGGTGATAGCGTCGAGTTGTTCCTCCACCAGCCTGGCCGCAAGCTGCTGGTCGCCGGCACGAGCGGTCACGGGTTCGTGGTCCCCGAGGACAACGTCGTGGCCATGACCCGCAAGGGCAAGCAGATCTTGAATGTGCGCGGTGATGACGAGGCGAGCGTGTGCGTGCCCGTCGATGGCGACAGCATCGCGGTGATTGGAGAGAACCGGAAGCTTCTGCTGTTCCCCTTGAAGGACTTGCCGGAGATGGCGCGCGGCAAGGGCGTGCGCTTGCAACGCTACAAGGATGGCGGTCTCGCCGACGCCAAGACATTCAAGAAGAAGGAAGGCCTCACCTATACCGATGCGGCCGAGCGTACCTTCACGCTTTCATCCGCCGACCTTCGCGATTGGTGGGGCGCGCGAGCCCAGGCTGGGCGATTGCCGCCCAGGGGCTTCCCGAAGTCTGGCCGCTTCGGCACACGTTTCTTCTAAGGTGAGACTCTAGCTCCGGACCCAGCCTTTGGACGTGAGCCGTTCCTGCGGCTGGAAGCGGTCCTTGTAGCGCATCTTGCGCGAGCCCTCGATCCAGTAGCCGAGATACACGAACTTGTAGCCTTGCTCGCGCGCGTAGTTCACGTGATCGAGGATCATGTAGGTCCCGAGGCTGCGCGCCGGCACGTCAGGATCGAAGAAGCTGTAGACCATCGAAATGCCGTCACTGAGACGATCGCATAGTGACACGCCAAGGAGAGGCGTCTCGCCATTCTCATCCGGCTTCAGTCGGTATTCAGTGACGAAGGTCTCCACGACGCTGTCTTCGACCATCAGCGAATAATCGAGCGCCGACATTTCGGCCATGCCACCATCGGCGTGGCGTGCCTCGATATAGTCGCGGAACAGGGCGTATTGCTCCGAGCTCGGCGCTGCGGGCATGCGCGTGGTGACGAGATCGAGATTGTCACGCGCGTTCCGTCTCAGAGACCGCTTCGCCTCGAACTTTTCCACCAAGATGCGCACGGGCACGCAGGCCGAGCAGGCATCGCAATAAGGCATGTAGGCGATGTTCTGGCTGCGCCGGAAGCCGCCCTTCAGCAGATTGTCGACGAGGAAGCCTGGCTTATCGCGGGTGAGATGCGTGAACAGCTTTCGCTCAAGCCGCCCCGGTAGATATGGGCAGGGCTGCGGCGAGGTGATGTAGAACTCGGGAAAGTTACTCTTGTGCTCCGTCACGGGTCACCGATCAGAACGTGTTCCAAACCAAATCACGACAAGCTTAGGTGATCAAAGGCCGGGCGCGCAATCCGCTTAGCCCGTCTCAATGCCACTATGTTCTGGTATGGCTCGAAGCTAGACGCGGTTGATGACTACGACGCCAGCAAGGATGTCGTGGATGCAACGCTTGCGCGAGTCGAAAAACGCCCACAGCAGAAGCGGGAAAAAGATCACCAGCGTGAACCAGAACAGCAGGGCATGAAATGCGGCGATCAATGGCGTGACTTTGCCGCCGAACCACATGGGCACGGTCAGCCCCATTATGCGCTGGCCAATGGTGGATGCGTTTGGCCCGCCAATGGTGAAGGCGTTGTAGCCAAGTCCAACTGCCGGAAACACCAGTCCAAACAGAAGCCAGCCGAGACCCAATGTGATGACCCCGAACAGCGCCACGACGATCAAGGCTATGGCCCATAGCGCCATGATGATGATCGCGTCGATGATGAAGGCGACGCAGCGTTTGCGGATGACCGCTTTGAACAACTGCGGCTCAGTCACGGGATTAAAGGCGTGCGGCTGCGCGGCAAAGTTGTTCTGAGGCGAATGTGCCTGTTGCTCGCTCATGATCTCTCCGAATTGGCGACGATGTCCTAGGGTTCAACATGGTGTGGCGGCAACCTTCGCACAAGCGCACGGCACCAAACCGGCGAGGGGAATCTGATAAGGGGAACAAGCCCACCTGTTGTCGAGTTTGTAGCAACACGGTAAGCAGTCTTGCGGGGCACGACGAGTGCTTATGAGGAGCCGGCATGCGGAAAACGATATTGGCGCTCGCAATCGCAGCGTTGTGTGCCAGTGGTGGGCAGGCCATAGCCTGCGACGGCAGCAACGTCATCTTCGAGGACAAGTTTGAGGACGACGCCGGCGGCTGGTCGATCAAAGAGACCATCGACGTCAAGGATGGCACTTTCGTCTTCAAGCTGCCGCCCGACGACATGCAGTCGAACCTCAACGTGACCTTCATGGTCAAGGACGCGGATATCTGCGCCGAAGCTGTCTGGCCGGAGTCTGGCGACCAGCCGGTGCTTGGTGCGGCACTTCTGTTCTGGGGGGAGAACAACCGGACCTATTACCAGTTTGACATTCTCAACAATGGCCGTTTCTGGATCTCTCGCAAACAAGACGGCGCATGGCTCGGCACTATCGCCGCCAATATCCCGACACCTGCCATCAACACAGGGCCAGGCGCATCGAACACGCTTCGCGTGGATGCCAAAGGCAATTCGCTGATCTTCTATATCAACGGCACAAAAGTCCGTGCGCTGCGCGGCCAGTCGCCGTCCGGCGGTTGGCGGTTTGGAATCTCCGGTGACAATTTCGATAAGACGAAAGACGCGACTGTGCTCTTCACCAATATGAAGGTCACCAACTAGACGCATGCGGCTTTGCGGTTAGCGTTCGCTCTTCAGCCGGCGCGCAGCTTCGGGTGCGAAATAGCTGAACACCACATCGGCTCCGGCGCGCTTGCACGCCATTAGGCTTTCCATGATCACGTGGTCGCGGTCGAGCCAGCCACGTTCGGCAGCGGCAACCAGCATCGCGTACTCACCGGAGGTTTGATAGACGAAGGTCGGAAGCTTGAAGGCCTCCTTCACGCGCCACACGATGTCGAGATAAGCCAGCCCTGGCTTGACCATCACCATGTCGGCGCCCTCTGCCACGTCGAGCGCCACTTCGCGCAAGGCCTCGTCGCCATTGGCCGGGTCCATCTGATAGGTCTTCTTGTCGCCACGCAGTTGCTCGCCCGAGCCCACCGTGTCGCGGAACGGTCCATAGAAGGCGGACGCGTATTTCGCCGCGTAGCTTAGAAGCTGCGTTTGGGTGAAGCCGTTTTGCTCAAGCGCGGAGCGAATAGCGCCGATGCGTCCATCCATCATGTCGGACGGCGCCAGGATGTCACAACCGGCCTCCGCCTGAACCAGCGCCTGGGTCACGAGCGCCTCAAGCGTGCGGTCGTTATCAACCTCATCATCCACCAGAAGCCCGTCATGGCCATGGCTGGTATAGGGGTCGAGCGCCACATCGCAGATGACACCGAGTCCGGGCACTTCTGCTTTGATGGCGCGCACCGCCCGGCAAACGAGATTGCCGGGGTTGAAGGCCTGGCTCGCCGCTTCGTCACGAAGGGCGGCGTCGGTATGCGGAAACAGCGCGATCGCCGGGATCCCAAGTGTGGCCGCTTCGACCGCCGCTTCGACCGCAAGATCGATAGACAAGCGAGACACGCCGGGCATGGCGTCAACGTCTTGGCGCTCATTCGATCCTTCGATTACGAAGAGCGGCCAAATCAGATCGTCAGTGCTGAGCGTGTTCTCCCGCACCAGGCGCCGCGACCAGTCGCTGCGCCGGTTGCGACGGAGCCGCGTGGCCGGATAGCCGGGCTGCTGCTCGCCTTCGGTTTTGGGAGTGCCCGCACGCTTCGCGCGCTCGGTGCGCAGCGACACGGTTTTGTCAGGGTCTTTGGAGGGGGAGGCCACGCGAAATTCCTGCTTACGCTACTAAAGTTGGTGTGACGCTAGCACTCACGGAACCAAGCCACCAGAACCTCAAAGGAAACATGGTTTGCTTCTTACGACCGGCTACTCGCAAAAATTGGCGGCCCGGCGCGGTTTCATGTCGAGGTGAAAATGGTCCTTGTGGGCGTCGTTGGCCTCTGGACCCAGCACCGTGCCGAACATTTTGCAGGCCTCTTCGTGCATCTTTTTGACGAATGCTGTCTTTGGTTCGGCAATGGGTTCCTCCGCGAGAGGTTGATCGTGCGGTGGCTCGGCTAACGGGGGCGGCGCCGGCGGCAGGGCAGGTGCCGCCTTGATTTTGGTTGCGGCGATGGTGGCCTCGTTCAATTCAGCACCGGCCTTCGGCTTTGGCGTCGGCAGCGGTGGCGCCTCATGCGGCCAGTCTTCGAGCACGGTGACCCGCTCTCCCGAGGCGAGCACAAACGCAGAAATGTCGAGTGCATTGGCAAGCGCGTGTTGGCTGATCTTCGTGTTAACGCCGCTATAGCGGTTCCGGCATTTATAGGACGCGGCATTGCGAAGCTTCACCACCTGCGACCCGAAAAGCGCCCCGGCGGCCGGTTGGACCTGCTCCTTGAGCCAAGTGTCCAGAGTCACCGCCATCTTGCAGGTTATGGTCGCCGGAGGATCGATGACGACCTCGGGGTCACTGCCGATCGACCGAATAAGGATGGGGATAGGTGTGCCGCAAATCCCTTGTTTGAGGGGCGGCAGCCTTTCAAAGTCCAGCGTCATACCGGCAAGCTGTTTTTTGCATATCGAAACGGCTGCCGCGACCTGGTCGCTGCTCCAAGTCACAGTCTTTGCGTTGCCGGGAAGGTTCGGCGTTGTCTCTGCCGGCGTCGTGAGCGTTTTTTCTGGCGGTGAGCCAAAGTCCTGCGCCTGAGCCGAAGCAGCCAGCACGAAGAGCGCCGCCGGGCCAAGCATACGAGCCACCGTCGATTTCATTTCACGTCCAATTGCCACCAGGCCAAGTCCCAGTTTGCCGAAACTTGTGGTTTGCGTCATTGAGTGTTAGCTGCCGCGGGCCGTTCTAACGCGGAATTAGGACGGAATTGTTGGGGATTCATCGCGTTTGTCTGAAGCACTTGGCATTACTTTCGATGAGACTGACCGTGCTGGGGTCGTAACCCTCGACCGGCCGGACAGGCTAAACGCGCTCTCCGGCGAAATGTTCGAGGCTTTGAGCGAACATTATCGGCGTTGGGCCCCGGCGCCACATATCTACGGCGTGGTGATGGAGTCGACCCACCCGACTGTGTTCTGCAGCGGCGGCGACCTCAAGGCTCTAAACGAACTGAACCAGCAGGAGGCCACCGAGGCGGTCCGTGACTTTTATCGCGCCGCTTACAGTCATGTCTGGCTGCTCGAAAACTTCATCCGCCCGAACGTTCCGCTCATCAACGGCCTCATGTTCGGCGGTGGCATCGGCATCACGCTATTCGGCACCCATCGCGTGGCAGGCGAGGGTTATCGCTTCGCCATGCCTCAAGTGGGCATCGGCTTCCTGCCTGATATTGGCGCGACGTATTTCATGCCCCGCCTGCTCGGTTGGACCGGCATCTATCTCGCTCTTACTGGGTGTTCCATCGGTCCGGCGGACGCTTATCGCTTGGGCCTCGTCACCCACACTATTCCTGCGGCCCATTTCAGCGTGATCAAGGAGGCACTCTCCGACAACCATCCCATCGATCGGTTGCTCGACGGGCTCCATCGCGACCCGGGGGTCGGCGAACTCGTGCCCCTAACGCCTATCATCGACCGCATCTTTTCCGCGCCTTCCGTCGAGGTCATCCTTGAGCGCCTCGATGCGGAGGAGGGAGATGACGAGGCGTGGGCGAAGGAGACTGCCGCCGAGCTTCGCAAGAAGTCGCCGACCTCGCTCAAGATTGCGTTTGGCCAGATGATGCGCGGCAAGTCGCTCAATATTGCCGATGCCCTGAGGCTGGAATTCCGTCTGGCCAGTCACCTGGTTGGCACCCACGATTTCCGCGAGGGCATCGACGCGAAGATCGCCGGCAAGGGCCGGACCCCGAAATGGCAGCCAGCGGGCCTCGAAGAGGTCGACGATAAAGCGATCGAGCTGCTTTTTTCGACACCCGTCGAAGGCGAGCTCGAAATCGACGAGCGCAAGCCAGGTCCCCCAAGTCCCTGAGAACCTGCGAATTTCTCGCCGGCATCATCAAACCTTAAGTTTAGTTTTTCACGCGCTCTTAAGCGTTTCGCTTAAGCACGTCTTAGAAGCTGCCGCCTAATCTCATGATCAAGTTGGACATAAACAACAACGAATTGAGGGTAGGCGAATGAATGTAGCTCTGGATATTCAGGCAAGTCCGAGCGCCGATGGGGCTGTAGCCCTCAAGGGGCGCTATCTTGCTTCATTGAAGTTGGTTGAGCGGCTGCACCGTTTGCTGCTCGACGTGATTAAGGACGAGTTCGACCGTTTGGGCCGCACCGACCTCAACAGCGTACAGGCGCTGCTGATGTACAATATCGGCGACGCTGTGCTGACCGCTGGCGAGCTGACGGGCCGTGGCTATTATCTTGGCTCGAACGTCTCATACAATCTCAAGAAGCTGGTCGATGCCGGCTTTATCCGTCATGAGCGTTCCACCACAGATCGCCGCTCGGTCCGGGTGAGCCTCACCGACAAGGGCCTAGAGGTCAGCAAGGTGGTGGCTGGTCTGTATCAGCGCCAGCTCGGCTCTCTTGAGCAGGTGGGTGGTGTCGGCAACGATGACCTGGAGACACTCAACAAGTCCTTGGTTCGCCTCGAACGCTTCTGGACCGACCGGATCCGTTACCAGCTCTAGATTTTTTTCGAAGTTCGCAGCGTTCGTAGCACCCTCGACGGAGCTATTCTCCGCCGGGGGCTCCCTGTTTTGGGCACGCCAGTGCCGCGAACCCAGCCCAAATTTGCCCCATTCCTGGGGCAACTTCGCGCTCAGTTGCCACTCAAACATTGGGTGAGTCTGCGACTTCATCGAATGGCGGAAGCTGTCTTTGGCTCAGTCGCAACCTAAAAAAACCCCAGGAACTTAGGCTTGGTTAAAGAATTTATGCCACCAAGCCACAATTCGTTGGGCCCAAAACGAGTAGAGCGGCGGCTATAAAGCGCCTATAGTTCAGCAGGACAGAGGCCGCAACACACGGGGAGCGGCATATGCCTAAGATGATCAGCAATTTTAAACGCGCGACTCAGGTCGCCGCCGCAGGCCTCGCCGCGGTGCTTGTCGTTGCCTGCGTGGTTCCGGCCACCGCTGGTCCATTCAATTGGTTCAAAGACAACAAGAACCAGCACCAAACTCAGCCACAACCCCAGCAAGGCTCTGGTGGCGGTGGCTTGTTCGGCGGCTTGTTCAAACGCGGCTCGCGCGGACCAGCAGACGAACCCCATATCTCGGAGCTACCTCGGGGTAACGCCGAAGTCGCGATGATCGTCAATCCGGCCCTTGGGCTGCCGACGCTCTCTTCGCGCAATATCAATCCGACCAAGGCCGCGATCAAAAAATACAAGGTGATCGTCGCCCAAGGCGGCTGGCCCAGCGTCCCAGCCAAAGCCTTGAAGCCCGGCTCGCGCGGTCAGGCCGTCATCACGCTGCATCGCCGGCTAGAAATCAGCGGCGACCTCGTTGGCATGAGTATTCCGAACGAATACGACGCAGCCCTCGTTGCCGCGGTGAAGAGGTTCCAGCTCCGTCATGGCCTGCCGCCGACCGGCGTCATTGATTCAAAGGCGACGGTGCAGGCATTGAACGTGCCCGCGAGTGTTCGTCTCGCCCAGCTTCAAGCGAACCTGAAGCGGTTGAGGAAACTTACACCGTCGGCATCAAGCCGCCATGTGCTCGTGAACATTCCGGCCGCGCAGGTTGAGGCCGTCCAAGGTGGCCGAGTGGCTCAGCGTCATACCGCCGTTGTAGGCAAGGTCGCGCGCCCGACGCCGGAACTGCGCAGCAGGATCAAAGAAGTGAATTTCAATCCTTATTGGTACGTGCCCCGCAGCATCATCCATAAGGATCTCGTTCCCAAGGGCCGCCAGTTCGCGAGCCGCGGCCAGGACATGCTTGCCGCCTATCACATGGAAGCCTTCGACCTCGCAGGCAACCGGCTGGATCCACGCCAAATCGATTGGTTTGGCGAGGAGGTCTACAAATACAATTTCCGCCAGCAGCCGTGGAAAGAGAACTCGCTCGGTTTCGTGAAGATCAACTTCCCGAACAAGGATGCGGTCTATCTGCATGACACGCCGCTCAAGAGCTTGTTCGGCAAGCCTGTGCGCTTTGAAAGCTCAGGCTGCGTGCGCGTTCATAACGTGTCCGCGCTGGTCAATTGGCTGTTGGCGAGCAATTCCGGCTGGGACATCAACCGGATCCGAAACATGAAGGCCACCGGCGAGCAGATGAATGTGAAGGTGGCCAAGCAGACGCCCGTCTATCTCGCCTATGTCAGCGCGTGGAGCACACCTGACGGTCAGATCCATTTCCGGCCAGACGTTTACGGCATGGATGGCGGCGCCCATACCGCGTCCGCCTACTGATCTCCTAAAGACACTGCAGACATTGAGGCCATCCAGTTTGATCTGGGTGGCCTTCTTGCATCTTGCGAGGGCAATTGGCTGGCCGGTCTCTTGACTGTGATACTAGC
>DAOVDX010000151.1 GCA_030669345.1 Methyloceanibacter sp.
GCCCATCTATTTCTATATTTCGCACTATCCCGGCGACAAGGTCGCTGGCGAGATCAGCGTGAAGATGGGTTATCCGTTCCCCGCTGGCAACAAAGTCACGGTGACCATCGGCAGCGACAAGTTCGAGCTCTTCACCAAGGACGAAGGCGCCTTTGTCAAAGAGACCGAGGAAGAAGCCAAGATCGTCGAGGCCATGAAGTCCGGCAGTTCCATGAAGGTCCAGGGCCGGTCGGCCCGTGGCACCAATACGACCGACACTTATTCCTTGAGCGGCATCAGCGACGCGTTTGATCGCATTGCCAAGGAGTGCGCCGGCTAGCGCCTGCGGGCGTTACACTTCCTCAGCCTGGCCTTTTAGGTCTTGGCCCTCAGGGTCTTGGCCCTCAGGGTCTTGGCTTTAAGGGTCTTGGCTTTTTGGCCGCCCCGCATGATATGAGAGCCTGTGGCCCCGGGATCAGCCCGGCGCCCTCTCATATATAGATGTCATGACCGTTTCGTCTCTCATAGGCCGTGAGGCCGCGCCGCTTATGGGTGTTGCACCCAGCAAGGAGACCCTTGTTGGCCTTAGCCGCCCGGAGCTTGCCGAAAAGCTAGCCGCGCTTGGCGTGCCCGAGCGGCAGCATCGCATGCGGGTGGCCCAGCTCTGGAGCTGGATCTATGTGCGCGGGGCGACCGACTTCGACATCATGACCGACATCGCCAAGGAGCTTCGCGGCCAGCTTGCTGAGCATTTCGCTCTGACCCGGCCGGAAATCGTCACCGAGCAGGTCTCCGTTGACGGCACGCGCAAATGGCTGTTGCGCCTCCATGACGGCAAGGAAATTGAGACGGTCTATATCCCCGAAGAGGGTCGCGGCACGCTCTGCATTTCAAGCCAGATCGGCTGCACACTCACCTGCTCCTTCTGCCACACGGGTACGCAGCGCCTGGTGCGCAATCTCACCGCCAGCGAGATCATTGGCCAGATCATGCTGGCGCGGGACCGCATCGGCGATTGGCCCGGCGCCGTCCCGGACGATCCGAGCGGACTTCCCCAAGGCGACCGTAAGATCACCAATGTGGTGCTCATGGGCATGGGCGAGCCGCTCTATAATTTCGACAATGTGCGTGACGCCTGCGCCATCGTCTCCGACGGCGAGGGGCTTTCCATCTCCAAACGCCGCATCACGCTATCGACCTCGGGCATCGTGCCGGAGATCCCGCGTTGGGGCGAAGAGGCCGGCACCATGCTCGCCATCTCGCTCCATGCGGTGCGCGATGAGTTGCGCAATGAGCTCGTGCCGATCAATAGAAAATGGCCCATCAAGGATTTGCTGGACGCGTGCCGCAACTATCCTGGCCTCTCCAACGCCAAGCGCATCACCTTTGAATATGTGATGCTAAAGGGCCTGAACGATAGCGTCGAAGACGCCAAGGCCCTCGTACGTTTGCTCGCCAAGATTCCCGCCAAGATCAATTTGATCCCGTTCAATCCCTGGCCTGGCTCGCCCTACGAATGTTCCGACTGGGAGCAGATCGAGAAATTTGCCGAGGTGGTCAATCGGGCCGGTTACGCAAGCCCGGTGCGGAGCCCGCGCGGACGCGACATCATGGCGGCCTGCGGCCAGCTCAAAAGCGCCAGCATCAAACAGCGCGCGAGCCAACGATTGGCATCGGCTTGAGCGCCTTAAACGAGCTGCCGTCCGACCTGCCTCGCCCCGTGGACGATAGTGCTTGTGATCATCTAGTTGGCATGGTCCTGCCGCATGTGTCTCTCACCTCCACGTCTGGTCGCTCGGTCGATGTCGGCGCGTTCGGTGCTAGACGAACGGTGATCTATTGCTATCCACGGACCGGTGTGCCGGGAGAAACATTGCCTGACGGTTGGGACGCCATTCCTGGCGCGCGCGGCTGCACACCCCAGTCTTGCGCATTTCGTGATCACGCGGCGGATCTGGCCGACCTCGGCGCGGGGCTGTTTGGCTTGAGCACGCAAAACCCCGGTCATCAGCGCGAAATGGCGGAGCGCTTACATCTGCCGTTCGAGGTGCTGAGCGATGCAGAGCTTTCCCTCACCACCGCGCTTCGTCTGCCGACCTTCGAGGTCGACGGCATGGATCTGATCAAACGGCTCACGCTCATCGTGAAAGACAACGCAATCGAGCATGTCTTCTATCTCGTGTTCCCGCCCGACGAGAACGCAAGCCAAGTCGTTGACTGGCTGCGTGACAACGCGCCCAAGGCAGCGGGAGAAGACGCGTGATCTTGCGATATGTGTTCCGCGTGCTTTGGCTCGTGGTGGCGTTCGGCCTCGCCGCCCTCGTTGCGCTGACCGTCCTGTTCACGCTCGGCTCCATGTGGGTGGGCGACGAGCTTCGCGCTGCGGCGCTACCGAACGATCCGATCCTCCACCAGGGTGGCGCCACCGTCTTCGGCATCGTGCTGTTCGCCAGCGCCGTCGCGCCCGCGCTCACCGCGCTCCCGGCCTTGATCGCCGTCGTCGCTGGCGAGGTCTTGAAGATACGCTCGTGGATTTATTACGTGGTCGCGGGCGGCCTTTCTCTCGCCGCCATTCCGTTGCTGGCCGGCACACCGGAGGCTGGCTCTGCCGCCATCCCCGCCGGTGAATATATGACCATTTTCGTTACTGCGGGCTTTGCCGGCGGCTTCATCTATTGGTTGCTCGCCGGCGCGCGCGCCTGAGCGGTTTGGTGCCCCTGCCGGTGGTGCCTTAGGGCATGCGGGACAGCACTTGCACAAGCGCATCGCCTGCCTATAGTCGCGTGCATTCAACCCCTTTGATTGGCCTTGCGCGAGACCGTTTCCCATGAAGACCGACATCAAGAAGGTGGTGCTTGCCTATTCGGGCGGGCTCGACACCTCGATCATCCTCAAATGGCTGCAAGAAACCTATTCTTGCGAGGTCGTGACCTTCACCGCCGATCTCGGCCAGGGCGAAGAGCTTGCGCCTGCGCGCGAGAAGGCCGAGATGCTCGGCATCAAGGAAATCTTCATCGAGGATTTGCGCGAGGAGTTCGTGCGCGACTATGTGTTCCCGATGTTCCGGGCCAACGCGCTCTATGAAGGCGTCTATTTGCTCGGCACCTCGATCGCCCGGCCGCTGATCGCCAAGCGCCAGATTGAGATTGCGCGGGAGACCGGCGCCGACGCCGTGTGTCATGGCGCTACTGGCAAGGGCAACGACCAGGTGCGCTTCGAGCTGGCCTATTACGCGCTGAACCCCGACATCAAAGTGATCGCGCCTTGGCGTGAATGGGACTTCGTCTCGCGCAACGACCTCATTGAGTTCGCCGAGAAACATCAGATTCCCGTGGCCAAGGACAAGCGCGGCGAAGCGCCGTTCTCGGTGGACGCCAACCTGTTGCACTCATCCTCGGAAGGTAAGGTGCTGGAGGACCCCGGCGCCGAGCCGCCGCCTTATGTCTATCAGCGCACCATTGCCCCCGAGGACGCGCCGGACAAAACGACCGTCATCACCATCGGCTTCAAACATGGCGACCCCGTCTTCATCGACGGCAAGGCGCTGTCGCCGACTGCGCTGCTGACGAAGCTCAATGAGCTTGGCCACGACAATGGCATTGGCCGTGTCGACCTGGTGGAAAACCGCTTTGTCGGCATGAAGTCGCGGGGTGTTTACGAAACGCCGGGCGGCACGATTCTCTATGACGCCCATCGCGCCATGGAGTCCCTCACTGTCGACCGCGAAGCGATGCATCTGAAAGATCAGCTGATGCCGCGTTATGCCGAGCTTGTCTATAACGGCTTCTGGTTCTCGCCGGAGCGCGAGATGCTGCAAGCGCTTGTCGACAAAAGCCAAGAGCATGTGGAAGGCGAAGTGACGTTGAAGATTTACAAGGGCAACGTCATCGTCATCGGCCGCACGAGTCCGAAGTCGCTCTACTCAGATCAGATCGTCACCTTCGAAGACGACGCCGGCGCATACAATCAGAAGGACGCGGAGGGTTTCATCAAGCTCAACGCACTTCGCTTGCGTCTGCTGGGCAAGCTTCGCGGGTAGCATCGTTTAGGCTCGCCGCCGGCGCAGCCTTGTAGGTGACTTGCGGCAGGTCGCACAGGCCTCCACCAAGATAGAGGTGATGCCAGAGCTGGGTGGCGACCACGCCACCAAGGCCAAGGCTGGTAAACTCGCCGAGCTTTTCGCCGTCGCCGCCTGCCACGAGCGCACGATCCCGCATCACGACGTCCACGTCAAAATAGCCCGTTCGCGCCAGGCTTTCCGGGCTCATCAGATCACGTACGAAGTCCGGCGGGTTGACGAGGAAGGTCTCAGCCATGGGCGCCCGGAACATATGCTTGCGGCGCCAGGCAACATCGTGGGGCAGAACGCGTTCGGCGGCACTGCGCAGCAAGAACTTATCCTTCATGCGCCCGCGAAGTTTCAAGTCTGGGTCCATGCGCGCGGCAAGTGCAATCACGTTCTCATCGAGAAATGGGTAACGCGCCTCGACGCTGTTGGCCATGGCGATGCGGTCGCCCTTCTGGCTCAACAGCAGGCCGGGAAGATGCACTTTGTAGCCGAGATAGAGCGAACGGTTCAGCGGATGCCAGCGCGACATGCGCTCCACATCGAGATCGATATCCTCATAGGCGACATGTGAGCCAAGCTGCTCCTTCATTCCGGCGCTGTAATACCGGCCGCGCGACCGCGCCACGAGATTGTAGATGACCGACTGGGCATGGGG
>DAOVDX010000194.1 GCA_030669345.1 Methyloceanibacter sp.
GAATTGGCGCAAGTGGTCGGTGACGAACTGTGTGTCGAGCAGAATAAAACCGCCTTGGGCCAGTCGGGCGGCCAGATACACCAGGGCGATCTTTGAAGCATCACGTGTACGCGAGAACATGCTCTCGCCGAAAAACGCTCCATTGAGGGCGACGCCGTAAAGGCCGCCCAAGAGTCGTTCTCCGTCCCAAACCTCGACTGTATGACAATGGCCAAGCTCGAAAAGCTGGCTGTAGAGAATGCGAATGCGCTCATTGATCCAGGTGGAGCGGCGGCCCGGGCGCGATGCGGCGCAGCCGTCGATTATAGCCTCGATGTCTGTGTCGATCTTGACTGTGAAAGGTGATGTGCGAAGCGAGCGCGCCAACCGGCGGGGAATGTGGACGGCATCGAGCGGAAGAATGCCGCGGTGCTGCGGTTCGATCCAATAGAGCGCAGCGTCATCGGCGCTTTCGGCCATGGGAAAGATGCCGCACGCGTAGGCCTTCAAGAGGACCTGCGGCGTGATCTCGATGACGATGTCGTCGGGCGAAGCCATGGGACGGCGGGCTCTAACGTTTTTATCTCTTCGAGGCTAGCATAGACTTCGTTACGCGGCGGCATAATGAGCAGGAGAGAGAATCCCAACACCACATTCGCTATAAATTCTATGACTTTGCGAGATATTTTTCGAGCCAGTGGATGTCATACAGCCCGTTGACGATGTCGGGCTGGAGGATCAAATCGTTAAACAACGGGATTGTTGTCTCGATTCCGTCAATCACGAATTCCGACAGTGCCCGCCTTAGCCGCATAAGGCATTCGTTGCGCGTCTTACCGTGGACGATCAACTTGCCAATAAGGCTGTCGTAGTACGGGGGGATGCGATAGCCCTGGTAAACACCAGAATCCACACGCACGCCGAGCCCGCCGGGCGGATGCCAATAGGTGATCTGACCCGGCGAGGGGCGGAACGTGCGCGGATTTTCTGCATTGATGCGGCATTCGATGGCATGACCTGAGAAGGTAATGTCACTTTGCCAGTGTACGAGTTGCGCGCCGGAGGCGACGCGGATCTGTTCTAAAACGAGATCGATGCCGGTGACGGCTTCGGTTATCGGGTGCTCGACCTGCAGACGCGTGTTCATCTCGATGAAGTAGAACTCGCCGTCCTCATAAAGGAACTCAACGGTACCCGCGCCGCGATAGTTGAGCTCGCGCATGGCTTCGGCCACCGTATCGCCGATTTTTTTTCGCGTTTCCGCGTTGAGTGCGGGTGAGGGGGCCTCCTCCCAAATCTTCTGGTGGCGGCGTTGCAGGGAGCACTCGCGCTCGCCCAAATGAATGGCGTTGCCTTGCCCGTCGCCAAACACCTGAATCTCGATGTGGCGGGGCCTGGTGAGATACTTTTCCATGTAGACGGCGTCGTTGCCGAACGCGGCCTTGGCTTCTGCCCGCGCAGTCGAGAGCGCAAGCCCTAAGTCGGCGGCCGTGTGAGCGACCTTCATGCCGCGACCGCCACCGCCTGCCGTGGCTTTGATCAGCACCGGGAACCCCATGGCCTTGGCGACCTTCATCGCCTCAGGTTCGCTGGTGACCGCGCCATCCGAACCGGGCACGACGGGGATGCCAAGGTTCTTGGCGGTTTTCTTGGCCTGGATTTTGTCCCCCATAACTCGGATATGCTCTGAGGTGGGGCCGATGAATGTGATCTGGTGCTCTTCTAAGATCTCCGCGAAGCGCGCGTTCTCAGACAGGAAGCCGTAGCCGGGATGCACAGCATCGGCGCCGGTGATCTCGCAGGCCGCAAGCAGCCGGGGAATATTCAGATAGCTTTCAGCGGCGGCTGGGGGGCCTATGCATACACTCTCGTCGGCTAGGCGCACGTGCATAGCGTCGGCGTCTGCTGTGGAGTGCACCGCGACGGTCGCAATGCCAAGCTCCTTGCATGCGCGCTGGATGCGCAATGCAATCTCACCCCGGTTGGCGATCAGGACCTTGTCAAACATGTATTACGGATCTCGTTGATACGCGGATGGTGGGGCTCTATTCGATGATCACGAGCGGTTCGCCGAACTCCACCGGCTGGCCGTTCTCGAAGAGGATGGCTGAGACCTTGCCCGCGTTGGGTGCGGGGATCTGGTTCATCGTCTTCATGGCTTCGATAATCAAGAGTGGGTCGCCCTCCGAGACGCGCGCGCCGATTTCTACAAAGGGTGCTGCTCCCGGTTCCGGCGAGCGATAAGCCGTGCCGACCATAGGCGATTTGATGGCGCCTGGGTGTTTGGCCGGATCAGCGGCTGCAGCCGCTGCTGCGGGTGGCGCGGCTGCGGCGGGTGCTGCCAGGGGCACGGCGGCGGCAATCGGTTGCACGGAAAGCTCGCGTGCCACGCGGATCTTGAGACCGCTCTTCTCGAACTCGATCTCGCTGAGGCCCGTATCGTCGAGAATTTCGGCGAGCTCGCGGATCAGCCGCTGCTCGGCTCCGGAAGCCTCGCCCTTATTCTTGGCCG
>DAOVDX010000045.1 GCA_030669345.1 Methyloceanibacter sp.
CCCACCACTGGCCCGCAAGTGATCCTGGGGCCCGGCGAGAATGCCGGCGTGGTCGATCTCGGTGACGGCCTGGCGGCGGTGTTCAAGATGGAGAGCCACAACCACCCGTCTTACATCGAACCCTATCAGGGCGCGGGCACCGGCGTTGGCGGCATCATGCGGGACGTGTTCACCATGGGCGCAAGGCCTATCGCCAATATGAATGCGCTGCGCTTCGGTGCACCCGAGCACGCCAAGACGCGCCACCTCGTGGCTGGCGTCGTGTCGGGCATCGGCGACTATGGCAACTGCATGGGCGTGCCTACGGTCGGCGGCGAGACCAATTTCGATGCCCGCTACAATGACAACATTTTGGTCAACGCCATGTGCGTCGGCCTGATCGACGCCAACCGCATCTTCATGTCGGCGGCGAAGGGTGTGGGGCTGCCGGTGGTCTATGTGGGCTCGAAGACGGGCCGCGACGGCATTCACGGCGCCACCATGGCATCGGCCGAGTTCGACGAGGCGTCCGAGGAGAAGCGGCCCACGGTTCAGGTGGGCGACCCATTCACCGAAAAGCTCTTGCTCGAAGCCTGTCTGGAGTTGATGGCGGAGGACGCCATTGTCGACATTCAGGATATGGGCGCCGCGGGACTCACATCCTCTTCCGTGGAGATGGCGGACAAAGGCGGCGTCGGACTGGTGCTCGACCTCGATTGCGTGCCGACGCGGGAGACCGCCATGACGGCTTACGAGATGCTGCTGTCGGAAAGCCAGGAGCGCATGCTCATGGTGCTGAAGCCCGGCGTCGAACCCATCGCCAAGCGCATCTTCACCAAGTGGGAACTCGACTTCGCGGTGATCGGTAAAACGACGGACACGGGCCACCTCGTGGTGCGCCATGGCGGCGAAGTGAAGGCTGATATCCCGCTGGCCGCTCTAGCCCATGCGGCACCGATGTATGAGCGCCCCTTTGTGCCGAAGCCGAAGCAGGCCGTGATCGCGCCTTCTGATATTCCCACGCCTGACAGCATTCTCGGTGCGCTTCAGCACCTGATGGGCTCCCCTCACCTCTCCTCTCGCCGCTGGATCTACGAGCAATACGACCACATGGTCATGAACGACACGGTGCAGCGCCCGGGCGGTGACGCGGCCGTGGTGCGCGTGCATGGCACCGAGAAGGGGCTGGCGATCTCCTGCGACGTGACGCCGCGTTATTGCTCCGCCGACCCCCACGAAGGCACCAAGCAGGCCGTCGCCGAGTGCTGGCGTAATCTGACGGCGACCGGCGCGAAGCCGCTCGCCATTACTGATTGTTTGAATTTCGGCAATCCCGAGCGGCCTGAGATCATGGGCGAGTTCGTCGGCGCGGTGGAAGGCATGGCTGAGGCCTGCAACGCCCTCGCTTTCCCCGTCGTGTCCGGAAATGTCTCGCTCTACAACGAGACCAATGGCGTGGGCATCCCACCGACGCCCACGGTCGGCGGCATCGGGCTGATCGACAATATCGATGACATGACAGGCATTGCCTTAGAAAACGATGGCGACTTTCTGCTCATGTTGGGCGAGCAGGCTGGTCATCTTGGCCAATCGACCTATATACAGGTGATGTTGGATCGCTTGGAAGGCGCCCCGCCGTCTGTCGATCTCGACGCTGAGAAACGCGTTGGCGATTTGGTGCGGACGCTCATCAACGATCACACCCTATCTGCGGTGCATGACGTCTCCGATGGTGGCGTTCTGGTTGCCATCGCCGAGATGGCGCTGGCCGGTGGCAAGGGCGTCACGCTTGAAACGGGCCCTGAGGGTCTTCCCGCCCATGCCGCGTGGTTTGGCGAAGACCAGGCCCGCTATGTGGTCGCGGTATCGCCCGGCAAGGCCGAAGCTGTCTTTAAGGCGGCTGCGGACGCCCATGTTCCTGTCCGGTCGCTCGGCACCGTGGGCGGCGACGCCATCGCGCTTCAGGGCGAAAAGCCTTTGCCTTTGGCCGTTCTTACGGCGGCGCATGAGGACTGGTTGCCGGGCTTCATGGCGCACGGCTAAGATCGCGCAAGACAAGGAGCTTCAGACGATGGCAATGGCAGCAGCCGATATTGAGCGGCTGATCAAAGAACGCTTCCCCGACGCCGAAATCCAGATCGAGGACCTCGCTGGCGACGGCAACCATTATTCCGCCAGTGTTGTGTCAGAGGACTTTCGCGGTAAGTCGCGCGTTCAGCAGCACCAGATGGTCTATGAAGCCCTCAAAGGCAATATGGGCGGCGTGTTGCACGCGCTGGCTCTGAAGACCGCGGCACCTTAGAACCCGCGCAGAAAGGATTGAGATATGAGTGAGCAAGACGTTCAGGACTGGATTGGCAAGCAGGTCGCGGCAAACGATGTGGTGCTGTTCATGAAGGGCACCAGCGAGACGCCCCAATGCGGCTTCTCCATGCAGGTCGCCCAGATCCTCGGCCATCTCGGCGTGGACTACGAAGACATCAATGTCCTCGACGACATGTCCGTGCGCGAAGGCGTCAAGGCCTACTCAAACTGGCCGACGGTTCCGCAGCTCTACGTCAAAGGTGAGTTTGTTGGCGGCTGCGATATCGTGCGCGAGATGTTCCAGGCTGGCGAGCTTCAGGAGATGCTGAAGGCCAAGGGCATCGCCAATAACGCACAGACGGAAACAGCCTGAGCGCCTCGGCGCTCAAGCAGCCGTCTCTAACCTTCGAAAAAGAAAGTGCTCGGGTTCTACGCGCTATTAGCGCGAATAGAATTCGATGACGAGGTTCGGCTCCATCACGACGGGGTACGGAACGTCCGTCAGTGCGGGGATGCGCGTGAACTTCGCGACCATCTTACCGTGGTCGACATCGATATAGTCAGGCACGTCGCGCTCGGCGCTCTGAGCTGCCTCAAGCACCATGCCTGCTTCCTTGGACTTGTCGCGCACCTCGACCACATCGCCTTCACGGCAACGATAGCTCGGGATGTTGACCTTCTTGCCGTTGACCTTCACGTGGCCGTGCGAAATGAACTGGCGCGAGGCAAATACGGTCTGCACGAACTTGGCGCGATAGACCACAGCATCCAGGCGGCGTTCTAGAAGGCCGATCAGCCGCTCCGACGTATCGCCCTTGAGGCGCGAGGCCTCGTGGTAGATGGCCTTGAACTGCTTCTCGGTGATGTTGCCGTAATAGCCCTTGAGCTTCTGCTTGGCCCGAAGCTGCTGGCCATAGTCAGAAAGCTTGCCGCGACGGCGCTGGCCATGCTCGCCAGGACCGTATTCGCGCTTGTTTTGGGGGCTCTTAGGCCGGCCCCAGATATTCTCGCCGAGCCTCCGGTCGATCTTGTGCTTGGCGTGAATGCGTTTCGTCATACCCTAAGACTCCAAAGCAAAATCAAGCTTTCCGCGAGCGGTTTCGTCCCCGCGTCTGCCGCAAAAACCCATGAATGATGGTGGTATTGGACCGCCGGAGTCGTCCCGCCAATCCTCAAGGCCCAAATCGTTAGAACCTTGACCGTTCTGTTACACGCAATGCTTGGAAACTGTCAATTGCAGCTTCGCAAATGTCCCAATGCCTATGAGCGCCTAAAAGGCCCTTTAGGGCTTGGCCGGGGCCGTTTTTGCCCCCTCAACATAGGCGTTGATGGCGTTGATGACCTTCTGCTTCTGCGCTGGCGGGCATTTCGGCGGCTCGGCGGAGAAAACCCTGGCGATGTCCGGGTCAACCTCGCCCGATGCACTGCCCTCGGCTGCCGTGTTGGCGCCACCCGCAGGGGCCGCGTCCCCAGGCTCATCCTTGGCCGTAACCTTGATAGTGCCAGTGAAATAGGAGACCGAAAACACATACAGCGCATTGATCATCTGCATCTGCTGAGGGCTCCATGACCCCCGAGCCTCTTCGCCCTTCATTATGGTCTCGAAATTTGCCCGCCCAAGTTCCGGAAGTTTGCAGACCTCCGCATAGGCTGAGCGAGTGGCGACGCGAATCACACGCCGGGCATCGTCACTCGGGAGGAGGTAGGGCTTGGGGTTGGTCTTATCGATCTTGAGCGGCTTGCCGTCGGGGCCCTTGGCATCCTCAGGAATAACGGAAAAGGCATAGGTCATAAGCACGCGCACGGCGCTGTCGCTCATACCCTTCCCCGGGCCCGGCGCCTTGGCTTGCTTGCTGCGCTTATCGAGCTCCTCGGCGGCAACCGTCATCGTGCCAGGCGTCTCGGCGGCTCCCACAGGGACACTCATCAGCAATACCAAGATTGCGGCGCCTACGGCCCTGCCCAACTGAATCCAAACAAGTTTCATCGATTACCCTCTCCTTGCGCTGGCGGAAACTAGCACCGTTGGGGGGCATCGCAATAGGAGAAACGGGGCCTAACTATGACACCTTATCCCCTTGGCGGGGCTTGTCCCTTGTGAGCGCTGCCACAATTCCACGCCAGGTGCGCACATCCTGCTCAGTCGTCCCCATGCGATGGAACATGTTGCGGATCGAACGCACCATGGAGGGGCGCTTCTCCACGGGCCGCAGAAAGCCCGCCCGGTCGAGTTCGCCCTCCAGATGCCCAAAGAGCCCGAACAGCTCGGCCCTGGTGGCCGGTCTCGTCGCAGGCGACGGCGTACCCTCCGTGGCCGGATCATCATAGGTGGTGATGCGCCCCAGCGCCTCCGGCCGCTGGCATTTCAGCCATTCATAAGAGAACAGGAGCACGGCCTGAGGCAGGCTGAGAGAGGCAAATTCAGGGGCGACAGGCGCGGTGATAATCCCATCGGCGAGCGCCAGCGCGTCATTGTCGAGCCCGCTCCGCTCAGGGCCGAACATGACGCCAGTGCGCTCGGTGGCGATCGCGCGCCCGAAAAGCGCCGAGGCAGCCGTCTCTGGGCTCAGCACGAGCTTCACGAGGTCACGGGGCCGCGCGGTGGTGGCCAGCACATAATTCAGCCCACCGAGCGCCTCCTCGAGGCTGTCATAGACCCTCGCCCCATCGACGATGTGGGCCGCTCCCGCTGCCGCCGCCCTCGCCTTCTCATTGGGCCAGCCGTCGCGGGGGGCAACAAGTCGCAGATCGCTAAGCCCAAAATTGGCCATGGCCCTGGCAGCAAAGCCGATATTCTCGCCGAGCTGGGGCTTAACGAGGACAATGGCCGGCGCGACCTGAGAGGTTTCCACCGCCGCTTGCTTGCCGCTCTGCGCATTTGCTTTCATCATGGCGGCACGATGCTATAGGGGACGGTCGCCCGCAATGGGGCGGCATCGTCTTTCCCGCTCGGCCATTCCCTTTCTCTGGAGATTTCGCGTGGACAAAATCAAGGTGCAGAACCCGATCGCCGATCTCAACGGCGACGAGATGACCCGCGTCATCTGGCAGATGATCAAAGAGAATTTGATCGAGCCCCATCTCGACCTGAACCTGGTCGAATTCGATCTCAGCATCGAGAATCGTGACGCGACAGACGATCAGGTGACTATCGATGCCGCTGAAGCCATCCAGAAATACGGCGTCGGGGTCAAATGCGCGACCATCACGCCGGATGAGGCGCGGGTCGAAGAGTTTGGGCTTAAGAAAATGTGGCGATCGCCGAATGGCACGATCCGCAACATCCTCGGCGGCGTAATCTTCCGCGAGCCCATCATCTGCACGAATGTGCCCCGGCTCGTGCCCGGCTGGACCAAGCCCATCATCATCGGCCGCCACGCCTATGGCGACATCTACCGCGCTGTCGACTTTCTCGTGCCAGGCAAGGGCAAGCTCACCGTTACGTTCGAGGGCGAGGACGGCACGCGCATCGAGCGCGAAGTGCACGATTTCGAGGGCTCGGGCATCGCGCTCGGCATGTTCAATCTCGACAGCTCTATACGCGACTTCGCCCGGGCTTCGCTCCGATATGGACTGAACCGGAACATGCCGGTCTATCTCTCCACCAAGAACACTATCCTCAAGGCCTATGACGGCCGGTTCAAAGATATCTTCGCCGAGATTTACGAGGCCGAATTCAAGGATGAATTCGAGAAGCGCGGGCTCACCTATGAGCACCGGCTGATCGACGACATGGTTGCCGCGGCGCTCAAATGGTCGGGCGGCTATGTGTGGGCCTGCAAGAACTATGACGGTGACGTACAGTCCGACACCGTGGCGCAAGGCTTCGGCTCGCTCGGACTGATGACGAGCGTGTTGATGACGCCTGACGGCACCACCGTTCTGGCCGAGGCGGCGCATGGCACCGTGACCCGCTACTTCCGCCAACATGAGCAAGGCCGCGCGACATCCACGAACTCCACCGCGTCGATCTTCGCCTGGGGTGGCGCGCTAAAGCACCGCGCCAAGCTCGACAACAATGACGAGCTGTTACGCTTCGCCGAGACGCTGGAAAAAATTGTAATCGAGACCATCGAGACGGGCTTCATGACCAAAGATCTCGCTCTGCTCGTTGGCGCCGAACAGGCGTGGCTGACGACCGGCGGCTTTATCGACAAGGTCGGCGAGAATCTGAAAACGGCAATGGCGAAGCGCGAAGCTGCCTAAGCGCGGCAAGCCTCAAACCTTCTTCTTGACCTGCCGGCTCTTAGCGCGCTGTTTCCGCGGCGCCTTTTTGTTCAGCACCGTGTCGAATTCGCGCCGGGCCTCCGCGACTTTTCGGATGCGCTTGATGATCTCAGGGTGACGCCGGCTTAAGCGCGCGAGCGACTGGCTATCCAGCACATAGACCCGGCATTTGGTTTTAGCGATGACATCGTGCCGGTGGCGCCGGCGCTCGAGCAACGCCATCTCACCGAAGAAGTCGCCCGCCTTCAGCAGGATTTGCTTGCCGTCGCCGAGGTCGACAAACGCCTCACCGCTCGCAATCAAAAACATCCCATCACCCGCGTCTCCGGCCCGCACCATGGGAACGCTGGGCAAAAAATTCCGCGTATAGAGAAGCTTCGTGATCTCGGCGACTTCGGTCTCGTCCATGTCGGCGAAGAGCGGCACGCGCGCGACCATGCTCCAGGTCACCACGAATTGGTGCCGGTTCGACTCTTGGGTGAAGCCCGTGGCAATGATGGCGACCGGCAGGGCGAACATGCAGACGCCGAGCAGCATGACAACGCCGCCAAGCAGCTTGCCCCACGGCGTGATCGGAACGACGTCGCCATAGCCCACGGTCGTGAGCGTGGCCAGCGCCCACCACGCCGTCGCGGGGATGGAGCCGAAGGCGTCCGGCTGTGCTCCGCGCTCAAGGAAATAGGCGCCAGTCGAGGCGAATAACAGCAGCACGAGAATAACCAAGAGCGCCCCGATGAGGGCGCGATACTCATCGGCCACGACGCGCCCCAATGTCTGCAAGGCAGGCGAGTAGCGCACGAGCTTGAGCAGCCTGAACAGGCGAAGCACGCGCAGGATGCGCAAGTCGAACGGGAAAATCCAATGCAGGTACCATGGCGCGAATGCGAGCAAGTCGATCAGCATCAGCGGACGCGTGGCGAATCTGAACCGCGCGCGCCACGGCTTCATGCGGCTCAACATCGGAATATCGACGGCGCTCCAAATCCGGAGCACGTATTCCACCGTGAACACCAACACGGAAAAAATATTGAAAACCCGGAAGGCGGCGTCGTATTTGGCGGAGAGGCTTTGGACGGTCTCCGCCGCAAAGGCGATGGCATTCAGGAAAATCAGGGTGACGATGAAGGCGTTGACCACGCGCCCGGCTGGATGCGCGTCGCCACCGACTGCTAAAATGTCGTGGATTTTTCTCCGCCAGCTGCGCCAGGCGGTCGTCTTGGTCATAATTGAGAGCTCATGGCTTAGGTCTGCCCAGCGCTAGTTTTGATCTTGGCTACGATGGCCTCGATTGCCTCGTCGGCGCGCGCACCATCCGGTCCACCGGCCTGCGCCAGATCGGGCCGGCCACCACCACCTTTGCCACCGAGGACTCCGGCACCGACCCGGACAAGCTCGACCGCATTGTAATTGCTCGTGAGATCGTCGGTGACACCAACGATGAGCCCGGCTTTGCCTTCCTCGCCGACGCCGACCAGAGCGACGATGCCAGAGCCGAGCTGCTGCTTGGCCTCGTCGACCAGCCCGCGCAAATCCTTCGGCGCAACACCTTGCATGACACGAGCGAGGAGTTTGACGGACCCAAGCTCGCGTATGGCGGATGAAGCCTCAGCGCCACCGTCCGCCGGACGAAGCGCAAGATCGCGTTTGGCGTCGGCCAGCTGGCGCTCCAACTTGCGGCGCTCCTCGACCACAGCGGCAAGGCGCTCAATCATGTCGTCGGGAGAAACCTTCAACAGTTCCGCCGCCTGACGCACGCGTTCGTCTTGCGCGGCAAGGAAGCCACGCGCCGCATCGCCCGTCAGCGCCTCGATACGCCGCACGCCTGATGCCACCGCGCTCTCACCGGTAATCTTGAGCAGGCCGATATCGCCAGTGCGCCCCACATGGGTGCCGCCACAAAGCTCAATGGAATAGGCATGGCCCGCCTTGGTGCTCGCTTGCGCCATACCCATGGAGACCACGCGAACCTCGTCGCCATATTTCTCGCCGAACAGCGCCAGCGCGCCCTGCTCGATAGCCTCGTCCGGCGTCATCAAATGGGTTTCGACAGCCGTGTTTTGGAGGATCATGGCATTGGCTAGATCCTCGACGGCACGGATTTCCTCAAGGGTCATTGGCCTCGGCTGGGAGAAGTCGAACCGCAAACGCCCCGGCTCCACAAGCGACCCCTTCTGCGCCACGTGGTTGCCCAGCACTTCGCGCAGCGCCTCATGCAACAAATGCGTAGCCGAGTGATGGGCGCGCGTCGCGCTGCGCCGGGCGCGGTCGACTTGCAGTGTGACCGTGTCGCCAATTTTCAGCGTGCCGGTCTCCACCGCACCATCATGGAGGAAGAGGCCGTGCAGCTTCTTCTTAGTGTCTTCGACCTTGAACGTAGCCTCTCCAGGGATGCTCAGCATGCCGCGATCGCCGGCCTGTCCGCCGGACTCGGCATAAAAGGGCGTCTGATTGACGATGACGATACCGTGGTCGCCTTTTTTCAGCACGTCGACGCGTTTGCCGTCCTTGACGAGGGCGACGATCTCACCGGACGCGGCCTCGGTCTCGTAGCCTAAGAACTCCGTGGCGCCGAGCTCCTCTTTCAGCTCGAACCAAAGCTGTTCGGTCACAGCCTCGCCAGAGCCAGCCCACGACTTCCGCGCCTCGGCGCGCTGGCGCTCCATGGCAGCGGCGAAACCCTTCGCATCGACCCCGATACCCTTTGCCTTCAGCGCATCCTCGGTCAGGTCGTAAGGGAAGCCATACGTATCGTAGAGCTTGAAGGCGACTTCGCCCGGCAGGGTGGCGCCAGAGTTCATGCCCTGCACCGCCTCATCAAGAAGGCCTAAGCCGCGCTCAAGCGTCTCGCGGAAGCGCGTTTCTTCAAGCTTCAGCGTTTCGGTAATCAGAGCCTCACCGCGTTCCAGCTCGTGATAGGCGTGACCCATCTCGGCCGTCAGGGTCGGCACTAGCCGATAAAGTAACGGGTCCTCCGCGCCGAGCAGATGGGCGTGGCGCATGGCGCGGCGCATAATGCGCCGGAGCACATAGCCTCTGCCCTCATTCGACGGCAGCACACCATCGGCGACGAGGAATGAGGCTGCACGGAGATGGTCGGCGATGATGCGGTGGCTTGGGGCGTTCGCACCTTCGGCCTGCACGCCGGTCAGATCGACAGAAGCGGCGATCAGGGTCTTGAACAGATCGATTTCGTAATTGTCGTGGGTGCCTTGCATGACCGCGGCAATCCGCTCCAATCCCATGCCGGTGTCGATGGAAGGATGGGGCAGCGCCACGCGCTTGCCGTCCTCCAACTGCTCGGACTGCATGAAGACGAGATTCCAGATCTCGACGAAGCGGTCGCCGTCTTCATCCGCACTACCCGGCGGTCCCCCTTGCAGCTCGGGCCCATGGTCGTAGAAAATCTCCGAGCACGGCCCGCATGGTCCGGTAGCGCCCATGGACCAAAAATTGTCGGCACCGGCGATGCGGATGATGTCTTGATCGGGAATGCCTGCGACCTTGTGCCAAAGCTTCGCCGCGTCTTCATCGTCGGCATAGACAGTGACCAACAGACGCTTCGGGTCGAGGGCGAGCTCCTTGGTCAGCAGATCCCAGGCCAGCACGATGGTGCGTTCTTTGAAGTAGTCGCCAAACGAGAAATTGCCGAGCATCTCGAAGAAGGTGTGGTGACGCGCGGTAAAGCCAACATTGTCGAGGTCGTTATGCTTGCCACCCGCCCGCACGCATTTCTGCGACGAGGCGGCACGCGCGGCCGCTGGCTTCTCCTGCCCGGTGAACACGTTTTTGAACGGCACCATGCCGGCATTGGTGAACATCAATGTCGGATCGTGCCGGGGCACGAGCGGGCTCGATGGCACCACCAGATGGTCGTTCTTGGCAAAGAAGTCGAGAAAGGCCGTACGGATGTCGTTGACGCGGGCCGGCATTGCCCGCCGCCCCGTCGTGGAGGCAATACTACCGGGCTTGCCGCTACGCGACTTGGCGCTCGGAGATTTGGCGCTTGGAGATTTGGCGCTTGGAGATTTGGCGGCGCTCATAGCGTTTTGGCTGGACCTTAAGGTTCTCGCGCAAAGGGCAATTCACGCCTCCTACCACCCTAGCCGATTCGGCGGGCCCGGACGCGTGACTGCGCTGAAGAAGGCAATTGTCCCACAGCTCGCCGTGACACATACGGTCTGGCGCGAACCCTGTCCAGCCACGAGAAATCCACCTGCACGGGCGCAAAAAACCTTGGCTACTCCGAAGAGACCGTGAGCAAGGAGGCGGCGCAACGGGGCCCCTCCAGGGCCCGTCACCCATGCAAATCCCAGTCGCTTAGCGGCGCGGCTAGCCGCTGCGCTTGCCGCGCGCCCCGCCACTGGCGATGGCCGTCACGGGCGCCACGTCCTCGTTAATGGCAGCTTCATCCGCCTTGCCACTTGTGGCCTCGTCGCCCTCAGCCATTTCATCGAGGATCTTCCCGCCATCGAGCCCCGCGCTCTGGCGCACGGCACTCTCGATCTTGGCGGCCATGGCGGGATGTTCCCGCAAATAGGTCTTGGCATTTTCACGGCCCTGGCCGATGCGCTCACTATCATAGGAGAACCACGACCCGGACTTCTCGACGATGCCCGCCTTCACCCCAAGATCGACAAGCTCGCCCATCTTGGAAACGCCCTCGCCATACATAATGTCGAACTCAACCTGCTTGAAAGGCGGCGCCACCTTGTTCTTCACCACTTTGACGCGGGTCTGATTGCCGACGACCTCATCACGATCCTTGATGGCGCCGATGCGGCGAATGTCGAGGCGCACGGAGGCGTAGAATTTCAGCGCGTTGCCGCCGCTCGTGGTCTCGGGTGAGCCGAACATCACGCCGATCTTCATACGGATTTGATTGATAAAGATGACCATGCATTTGGACTTAGCGATGGAGCCGGTGAGCTTCCGCAGCGCCTGGCTCATCAGCCGCGCCTGGGCACCCATCTGAAAATCGCCCATCTCACCTTCGAGCTCGGCCTTCGGCGTCAGCGCCGCCACCGAGTCGATCACCAGCACGTCAATGGCGCCGGAGCGCACCAATGTGTCGGCAATCTCAAGCGCTTGCTCCCCGGTATCAGGCTGGGAGATCAGTACCTGCTCCAAATCGACGCCGAGCTTGCGCGCATAGATGGTGTCGAGGGCATGCTCCGCATCGACAAAGGCGCAGATGCCGCCCTTCTTCTGGGCCTCGGCGATGACGTGCAAAGCGAGCGTGGTCTTGCCGGAGGACTCAGGTCCATAGATCTCGACGACGCGGCCACGGGGCAGCCCGCCAATGCCGAGCGCGATATCGAGGCCTAACGAGCCTGTCGGGATCGACTCGATCTCGACCACGCTCTCGTTCTGGCCAAGGCGCATGATCGAGCCTTTGCCGCAATTTCGTTCGATCTGAGAGATCGCCGCCTCAAGCGCCTTCTCTTTGTCCATCTCTCCCCCTTCGACTAGGCGCAATGCAGCGTTAGACATGAGTCTTCTCCCTTATTTTATAGCCCCATTGGGTCCGCAAATGGCCGATCTGCTCACCTCCATCCACATCTTGAATGACGCAATGTGGAGTGTGGTGGGCTTCGTGCGGAGACTGTACATGGTTTGTTCTCTGTTGCCAATATGTTCTTATCTGCGGCAGGGTGCTGTCCTAATTAGAGGCTGAGTGTCCTAGTTCGCTAGAAGTACCGCAGCTAGTTGGCAAAAAGCAGAGATGAAAGCCGCCGGTATACCGATCCACTTCATGATCCCTTGGCGAAGTTGCCAACGTTTCTCTCTTGGTGTCTCTCCGCCATACGACTGCATGTGGAATGGGACGCCGATGCTTCCATAAAAAAGCGTCAAAGCCGCTACGAGCCCGCTCACGATGGCAACGAGCTGGAGTGTCAAAATGTAGCCAGCCATTCTCTAACTCGGCTTGGGCATTGAGGTTGCGGGGAGGCAGTTTAATTTAAACTCCCATCCCGCTAACACTTGTCGTCCTCAAAGGAGTTCCCGCCGCGCCAGAAGGCGGCGAGCTTCGGCATCGATCAGGTCATGGAGAAATTGACCTCACCAAAAATCCCGTAACCCCTGCTGGTCGGCGGGGAGGCACTCTTCCCGTCGACCAGCCCACGTTTGTCATGG
>DAOVDX010000142.1 GCA_030669345.1 Methyloceanibacter sp.
TCTGGGGATGAGAACCGCATGAAACGGTCATGAACACAGTCTGACAGGGTGATTATGCGATTCTGACAGACGTTCATCGTTTTTCAGAGCTTCAAAGCCTAGCGCACATACAAAAATGGCGGCCCCGCTATCGCTGGGACCGCCATTTTCGAAAACTTGCTAGACTCGGCGTGAATTACGCGCGGTCGAGCTCAGCCGGGAGATAGGAAGTAACTTCCATACCAGCTTCGGATTCACAGATTTCGGGTTTCAGCCACTCTTTCATGGTCGTCTCCTTCGGTGAACATCAAGGTTAGATAATGGGGAGCCAGGATGAGAGCTGCATGAAGCCTACATGAACGCATTCTGACAAACACATGAACAGCCCCTGACAAAGAAAAGTGTTAAAAGCCAATAAGATAGCGCCAGGCACGGCTCGTCCGGCGCCCTCTGGAGCACCCAGAACCGGGCAATTTTCATTGAGTCCGGGGCTATTTGAACAGCAGAGACGCTTTGGCCAAGGTGTTGAGGACGCCCCACAGCAGCGGGATGCCCACAAAACTCCAGGCCAGCACCAGCTTGATCTTGTTGGCGCCCGAGACGTCCTCGTGATGTGTCGGTTCGCTCATCATCATCTCTCCATCGAGGCCTTCAACTCAGCCTCTGTCATATGGTGCTTCTTGTCCACGGGGCGCATCAGCCAGTTCAGGAGGAAGCCGACCAGGAGCAGTCCCGCCATGATGTACATGGTGACCGAATAGGCGTCGGCTTTGGGCACGCCGTGATTGATTTGGTATTCGCGGATGTAGTTGACGAGCACGGGACCGAGGACGCCCGCGGTTGACCATGCCGTCAACAGGCGGCCATGGATAGCGCCGACATAGCGGACACCGAAGACGTCCCTGAGATAGGCGGGGATCGTCGCGAAGCCGCCGCCATACATTGTCATGATGACGCAGTAGAACGCCACGAACAGGATGATCGAGCCGGTCTCTCCCGTCCAGGGCACGGCGGCGTAGAGCGCCATGCCGAGCGCGAAAAAGATCATGTAGGTGTTGCGCCGGCCGATGAAGTCCGACGTTGAGGCCCAGAAGAAGCGGCCAGCCATGTTGAACAGGCTCAACAGTCCGACAAAGCCGGCGGCGGCCGCCACCGTGATCTTGCCCGGAAACATCTCCTGGCTCATGGCCGAGGCTTGGCCGAGCACCCCGATGCCCGCCGTCACGTTCAAGCACAGCACGCCCCACAGGAGATAGAATTGCGGGGTCTTCAGCGCCTCGTCGACATGAACGTGAGCGGTGGTGACGAGCTTCTTGGATTCCGTCGGTGCGACATAACCCTCTGGCGCCCAACCCT
This sequence comes from Methyloceanibacter sp., assembly GCA_030669345.1. Taxonomy (GTDB): domain Bacteria; phylum Pseudomonadota; class Alphaproteobacteria; order Rhizobiales; family Methyloligellaceae; genus Methyloceanibacter. Next base: position 1,336 of record DAOVDX010000142.1, read on the forward strand.
CAGGCGGAACCCGGACGATGGTGGCGCCCACCATCATGAACACCATATAGATGAGGCCCATGGTGATGAAGGTGCCGGTCACGCCCACATCGGTCGGGCTGGAGAAGTAATCCATCAGCAAGACCGACAGGGGCGAGGCGATCATGGCGCCGCCGCCAAAGCCCATAATGGCCATGCCCGTGGCCATGCCGGGCCGGTCGGGGAACCAGGTGATCAGTGTCTTCACCGGCGAGATGTAGCCAAGGCCAAGTCCGCAGCCGCCGATCACGCCATAGCCGAGATAGACGATCCACAGCTGGTGGGTGTGGACGCCGAACGCGGAGACCAAAAATCCGCCGCCGAAACACAGCGCCGCGGTGAACATCGCCTTGCGCGGGCCAACCCGGTCGAGCCAGGTGCCGGTGAAGGCGGCGGCCAACCCGAGAAACACAATGGCGATGGAGAAAATCCAGCCGAGCTGGGTGAGCTTCCAGTCGTCAGGCGCGGACTCGGTGATGCCGATCAGCCGGGTCATGGGCAGGTTGAACACGCTGAAGGCGTAGACCTGGCCGATGCAGAGATGGACGCAAAGAGCCGCGGGCGGGACAAGCCAGCGGCTAAAGCCGGGCTTGGCTACAGTGTGTGAGCGGTCGAGCCAACTGAAAAGGCCCCCAGAGTCCGCCTGTGCTTGGCTCGTCATGCGTCAATTCCCCCTGAAAACACGCTTATCGTTTTTGTTGGCCCGTAGTCTGGCTGGGCTTCGCCGCCGCCGCAAGACCCCGAACGGCCATTTGCCTCCTATAGGTTGAGAGACATTGGGGCTTTGCGCTCAGCCGATATGTTGCGACAGAGGCATGACGGCAGGGTGACGCGCGTTTGGGCGTCGATGTCCCGGCTAGGTCCCCCTGGACAAACGGTTGGCGGGCTGGAATCTTGCGGCGGAAATTTTATGAGGTCCACATTGCGGTTACCGAAAAGTCTGAGTGACGGATATTGGCGTTTTCGCCGAGAGACGCATGAGCCTGACAAGGGGCGTTACCGGCAACTTGCCGACCTTGGTCAGTCGCCGTCAGCCATGGTCATCGCCTGCTGCGATGCGCGGGTGGACGTGTCGGCGATCTTTGACGCCGAACCCGGCGCGCTGTTTATCGTGCGCAACGTCGCTAATCTCGTTCCGCCCTATGAGCCTGAGGGCAAATATCACGGCACCAGCGCTGCGGTGGAATATGCCGCGCTCGTGCTCAAAGTGCCGAGCATCATCGTGCTTGGTCATTCCCATTGCGGTGGCGTCTCGGCCTATCGCGACCGGCTAGAAGGGATTGCCGACCATACGAGTTTCATCGGCCGGTGGCTGACGCTGCTCGATGGGCTCGAGGTGACGGAGCGCGATGTGGAGGACTTCGGCAAGGAGACCGCCTTCGAGCTGGCCGGTATCCGCCAGTCGATGGCCAATTTGCGCACCTTCCCGGCGTTGCAACAGCGCGAGGCGGAAGGGCTGCTGACCCTGCACGGGCTTCATTTCGCGATTGGCAGCGGCGTCATCCTCGAACTCGACGAGAACGAGGATAAGGACGCCTTCGCCGCACTGCCCGAGCACGTCTAAAGGCTCACGCGGAAAACACGACGATGACGGACGCGAAAGTCTTCACCGCGACGCGCGCTGAGATCGATCAATGTGTCTCGCTTCTAGCGCTCGCTTTCAGCACCGACCCGGCCGCGCGCTGGGTCTACAAAGATCCCCACGCCTATACGGAGCACTTCCCGCGCTTCATCCGGGCGTTTGGCTGCGCCGCGTTCGACTACGATACCGCGCACCACGTTGATGGCTGCGCCACGGCTCTGTGGATCCCGCCCGGTGAGGCACCAAGCGAGGACGCGCTTGTCGCGGTCATCGAAGAGTCGATCCCGCGTGCCGAGCAGGCGCTAGTCTTCGAGCTGTTTGAAGAGATGGGGCGGAACCACCCGGACGAGCCGCACTGGTATTTGCCGCTCATCGGCTCGGACCCAGCGCAGCAGGGCCGGGGTCACGGCTCGGCTCTACTGAAGCATGCGCTGGCGCTGTGCGATGCGCAGAAGATGCGGGCCTATCTCGAAGCGACCAGCCCGCGAAACGTAGCGCTCTATCAACGGCACGGTTTCGAGGTGACCGGGGAGGTCCGGGTCGGCACGTGTCCGCTCATCACGCCCATGGTGCGGCAGCCGCGCTAAGCGGCTTTTTTCAGCATATTGCGTTCGATCATCGTTTCGGCAATCTGGATCGTGTTGAGCGCTGCACCCTTGCGCAGATTGTCGGACACGATCCACAGCGACAGGCCGTTATCGATGGTCTGGTCGTCGCGGATGCGTGAGACAAACGTGGCAAAGTCACCGACGCATTCGACCGGCGTCACATAGCCGCCGTCCTCGCGCTTATCGACCACGAGCACGCCCGGCGCTTCGCGCAGGATCTCGCGCGCCCCGTCGGCGGTAATTTCGTTTTCGAACTCGATATTGACCGCTTCGGCATGGCCGACGAACACCGGCACGCGCACGCAAGTCGCCGTGACCTTGATCTTCGGGTCGATGATCTTCTTGGTCTCGGCCACCATCTTCCACTCCTCCTTGGTCGAACCGTCATCGAGAAAGACGTCGATATGCGGAATGACATTGAAGGCGATCTGCTTGGTGAACTTTTCAGCCGTCGGCGGATCGGTGACGAAGATGCCCTTGGTCTGAGTCCACAGCTCGTCCATGGCCTCTTTGCCGGCGCCGGAGACGGACTGATAGGTGGACACCACAACGCGCTTGATCGTAGCGGCGTCGTGCAGCGGCTTCAGCACGACCACGAGTTGGGCTGTGGAGCAATTCGGATTGGCGATGATATTCTTCTTGGTGAAGTCGGCGATCGCATCGGCATTCACTTCCGGCACGATCAGCGGCACGTTGGGGTCGTAGCGCCAGAACGATGAGTTATCGATGACGACGCAACCTTGCGCCGCGATCCTCGGCGACCACTCCTCGGACACGGTCGAACCCGCCGACATTAGCGCGAAGTCGACGCCCTTGAAGTCGAAATTCTCAAGGTCCTGGCACTTCAGGCGCTTGTCGCCATAGGAGACCTCGACGCCCATTGAACGGCGTGAGGCGAGCGCAAACACCTCGTCGGCGGGGAAATCCCGCTCAGCCAGGATGTTGAGCATCTCGCGCCCGACATTGCCGGTCGCGCCGATGACGGCGACTTTGTAGCCCATAGATTTTCTCCTAGGTGTTGGCCGTCTTAAAGGCCAAGGCGGGCCGAAAGTAAAGCCATCGCACTCTCAGGCCGGTTCTATTTCAGCGGCGCCAGTTTTCAAGAGCAAAGGCACCTGGTCCCGCGGCGGCCAGGACCAATAGGCCGCCAGCCATAGACAGGTTCTCCAGGAAGTCGACCGTCTGCCCGTGGCCGGCCAGGTCTGAATGAAAAACGAAAGCGGCGAGGCCGCAAAAGCCCGCCAGGCCAAGCGCCGCCCAACGCGTTCCCAGCCCAAACAAGACGCCGAGCCCGCCCAACACCTCAAGGGCGATGGTAGGCGCGAGCAATATCCCGGGCAGCCCGTGGGACTCCATGAGAGCCTGCATGCCGGCATAGTCGAAAATCTTCGAAATGCCCGACTGGAGGAAGACCGGGGCCAGCAGCAAGCGGGCCAGGGTGAGCA
>DAOVDX010000034.1 GCA_030669345.1 Methyloceanibacter sp.
GATGGGACCAGAGTCTTCCATCGCCGCGTAGAGGCTTCTCACGGCTTTCCCGGAGAATTTCTGGACGCTCGCCAGGTTGCGATAGCCTGAGCTGCGGCGCAGCTTGAAGCCTGTCGGCTGGTCCATGTCTTTGAACAGGTAATCGATGTTCCTCTGTTCAGGATGGGTGAGCGGCACGACGGTGCGGCTAAACGCGAGCGACTCGTCGGTCATGAGGCTCGCCGTCTCAAACGGCGTGTAGCTCAGCTCGTCGGGATGGTCGTCGTCAAACTCCGGTGCACCCACAACTTTGGCACTTTGATAGGTCGGGGCACTTCCATAGGCGGGGACTTGTGCTTGCTCGGCGGCAGGGAGAAGGCTCGGCCTTGGGAACTTGAAGCCGCCGCCAGCAGCGCTTGCATAGGTGAAGCGCGGGGCAGCGGGAGGCGTGGCGGCTTGTGGCGCGGCCACTGGTTCGTCGGGCGTATAAGACGCGAGAATAGGTTGGGCGACCTCAGGTGCCAGGGCCGGCGGCTTCGGCGTCGGCATGGGTGCTGCGGAGGCGACCATAGTCCTGTTGCTCACAAGGCCCTTGGCCAAAGCGAGCCGATAGTCCTTCTTGGTGATATGCCCGCCGCCCCTTGGCACATAGTCCGTGTGACCGGAGGGGTAGAGCGCGGCAAGCTCAAGGCGGGGGATGCGGGGCCACATGCGCACACGGCCGGTGTCCACGTGGACGAAAGGAAGCCCGGAGGTCGGGTAGTAGCCAACGCCACCAACTTCATGCACGAGGGCGGAGTTGCGGAGCGCCTTGGCGGACACATCGGGGAAGTGAAGGTCGGCGGCTTTGCCCTGGATGTGCTGGCTTTTTTTGGCCTGACCGCCGCCACGCTTTCTCATCTTGGCGTTGGTCTTGGCGCTGCGGTAGCCGGAAACGAGATGGATGGGCTTCTTGGAACCAAGCTCCTGATGGAGGGCCCAGATGAGGTCGATCAGCTCGCGGTCCATATGGGTCTCTTCGTCGGCCCGCCAGTCCCGCATGAAGTGATTGAGCTTCTTAAGGCCCTCTTCGTCGAATTTTCCGTCCCGCTTAAAAGTGACGGTAAGGGTCTCTTTGGTGTGGATTTCGTAGATGGAAAGGGTGCGGACCTCGCCTGAGGCGTTCGCCTGGTGGCCCATCGCAACGCCAATGGCGAGAGCGATGAATCCGGCGCCAAACACGGCGCGGCGCACATTATACCCCCGGAACAGCATCCCCGACTTTCCGTTAACTTCCCTCGTTGGCCAATTGGAAGGCCAACTTTCCCTGTAACTTCAGGCCCTTATGGCCTTGACGCCAATGGCCATCCGGTTTTCGGTGGTGGCCAATAAGTAACAGTAAATTGCAAATTGGGCGAAAAACAAGGCGATCACATTAACCGTCGCCCGGCAATTCCGGGAGTGGTTAACGCGCGCTGATCTCGGACAATGGGGGCTTGTACCAATGAGGCGATGCGCCCCTTGATTAAACCGGGGCTGGCCTTGGTTTTTTGGCGTTAGCGGAGCCTGATGGGCGCCCAAGATGGGAGCGGTGGCGGCCTCTAAAAAAGAGCAGCGGCCATGCGGCCGTCATGGCCGTAAAGGTCCCGGAAGGTGGTCACCGAACCATCCTCGTTCACCCGCAAGGTGAAATAGGTGATGTGGACCGGCACCTTCTGACGGAGCCCGACATGCTGGTCGTAGCCAGTATTCAACGCCGACAGGGTGCGGGCGCGGCTCCAGTTCTGGTCATGCTTCAAGATCATGCCCGCGAGCTGATCGGGATTCTGCACACGCATGTAGCCATGGCTCTCGGCGCGGACCCGATTGGCGAAGAGATGCTTTTGCGGCGTGTCGTGCATGTAGACATCGTGCTTGTTGGGAAACACGAACTTGACCTTGCCAAGCACGTTGCGGGGCCCGGGCGGTTGGTAGAGGTGGAGAGTGCGGATATTCACCCGGTTCCAGTCGAGCGAAGCTGGATCGACTTCGCGACCGCCATATTTAATGCGGAGATCATGGCGCTGGAAGACCGAGGTGTCCCAGCCACGTCCACCGCCGAACCAGCCACCGGAAGCCGGACGGACATACGGCCTGATCTCGCCGACTTTGATGGATGTCGGGACGTTCCAATAGGGACCGAACACGACCGACTTCATCTCGTTGGAGAACACGGGTGTTTGCTTGTTGGTCTTGCCGACAACCACGCGCGCGGTATGGACCACCTCGTCCTCTTCGACGACGCGCAGCGTGAACTCAGGAATGTTGACGGTCACATAGAAGCTGCCCTGGTCGCGGGGCAACCAGCGCCAGCGCTCCATATTGAGCAGGACGGCTTTGATCCGTGCGGGGCTGCCCATGTTGCGCCGATGCGGCTCATTGAGAATCCGCCGGGTGCCGGGGCCAACCACGCCGTCGGCATGACTGTTGTGGTCCGCCTGGAATTGTTTGACCGCCTCGATCACGGTCTGGTCGTAGAGATTGGGGTTTTGCCCTTCAGGCAATTCGAGTCGTGTCCTGAGCAATGCGACTTGGGGATCGACGATTCCGGCTCTGAGTAGCGGGCCGTTCGAGATCTTGACGGTGGGTTTTTCTTCGCTGACCGGCTCGTTGCTGCCGCGAAGTTCGATCAGCTTTTTACGGAGCAGCTCGAACTGAGGTTGGCTGGGCTGGAAGCTTCGCAAATAGGCGGCCGGGTCGGAGCGGAAGGAGACCGATTCGATCACTTCCAAGGGCTTCGGCAGTGCCAGCGTGGGGTCGAGATTTTTCGAAAGGCGCGTGGGCGTGATGCGGCCGCCGCGCGCGTCATACGCATAATCAATCGCGGCACGGCTGATCATGAGCTCGGCGTCGGCGAGTTGCTCGGTCGCGCTCGCGTTGCCAGTGTCGAAGCCCGCCATAGTGGGCAGCGCGTAGTCGGATGCGCGCAGCCCATAGTCATCGGCCTTGGCGATCTCGACGACCACGGCCTTGCCGCGGGGGGTCAAGCCGTTCGCGTCAACCCAGAGCAGGCGCTGACCCGGCGTGGAGTAATATTCCACCAGTGCGCCTTTCTCTTCCTTCTTGTGTTTCGAGGTCGCGGAGAATTTTTCCGAAAGGCGGTCGAGCACGGCCATGCGGATCGCTTCGGCCCTGGTAACCAGGGCGTTCGGAGCGTCAGGCTCGGCAGCAAAGACCGGCGTGCTTAAGGGCGCGGCCAAAAACAAGGTCACTGCAATAATGTAGATGGGCCTCATGGAGTCTGTTCCCTCTGGCCGAATCACCTGACCCAGCATCGTCCATATTTTCAATTAGTTAGCTCTGGCTTCCAGCCCGATTTCCCGCATCTTCCGATAGAGCGTGGAGCGGCCAATGCCGAGCCTTTTGGCAATCTCGGTCATCCGGCCCCGGTAGCGGCCGAAAGCCAGCCGGATCATGTCGGCCTCGACAGCTTCCAGCGAACGGATGTCGCCTGAGTCCATCAAGGCGGGGATGCCGAGCGCGTCTTTGCCCGCGTCGGACGGGACGTGGATCGTTGCCGGTGAGTCGGCGGACCGGCCCAGCATGACTGGCCCGTCGATACGGGGCATCGGGTCCTTCGGCGCCGGTGCCGGCGGCACGGTAACGGCATAGCCTTCCACGTGAGCCGCGATCTGCGGGAACTCGTTCACCGTCAGCATCGGCGTGTCGGCCAAGACCACGGCGCGGAACACCGCGTTCTCAAGCTGGCGAATATTGCCAGGCCACGAATAGCGCTGGAGCATGGCGGTCGCCTCGGCGTCGAGGCCGTCGATGCGCTTGTCTTCCTCGGCGGCAAAGCGCGCCGAGAAGTTCCGGATGAGCTCTGGTGCGTCTTCGAGGCGCTGCCGCAACGGCGGCACCCAAACCGGGAAGACGTTCAGCTTGTAATAGAAATCCTCCCGGAAGCGATCGTCCTGCACGAGGCTGATCAGGTTCTGGTTGGTCGTCGCGATCAGGCGGATGTCGACATACATTGGCTGCGTGGCGCCCACGGGTTTGATCTTGCCGTCGGTCAAAGCGCGCAGCAGTTTCGCTTGGACATCGAGGGACAGCGAACCAATCTCGTCGATAAACAGCGTACCGCCGTCGGCTTCGACAAACTTTCCGGCGTGCTTATCGCGAGCGTTGCCGAACAGGATGCTCTCGATCTGGTGCTCCGGGATCGCCCCGCAGCTGACCGTGACGAAGGGCTTTGCTTTCCGGTCGCTTTCCCCGTGGATGGCGCGGGCAATCAGCTCTTTGCCGACACCCTGCTCGCCTTCGATGACCACAGGGATGTTGGAACCAGCGGCGCGCTTGCCGAGCTTAATGACCCGCTGCATGGCCTCAGCACCGGCGATGATGTCGGCAAGGCCGAGATCGCCATTGGCGCTGGCTTTCATGCGGGTGATTTCGCCGGCCAGTGCTTCGATCTTCAGCGCGTTCTTGATGGAGACTTCGAGCCGCTCCGGGCTGACCGGCTTGACCACGAAGTCGACGGCGCCGGTGCGCATGGCCCCGATCGCGGCGTCGATGCTGCCATGGGCAATCTGGACGATGGCGGGGGGCTTGCGCGGCAAGGACCGCATGGCGGACAACACGGCCATGCCGTCGGTGTCGGGCATGAATAGGTCGAGAAGGATGAGGCAGATATCGCCAGAGCTATCGGCCTTCAGTGCGGCCAGGGCGGAACCGCCGCTGTCCACGGTTTCGACGTTGTAGCCGAACTGTTTGATGGTCTCTTCGAGAATACGACGTTGTGTTGGGTCGTCATCGACGACCAATACGCGATTGGGCATGACGCAAAACTCACTACAGTTACTCAAACACTAACGAAGGAGACTGACCTCAAGGCTTACTACTTCTCCTCAAGCGTCTCCTGCTGTGCCAAAACTGTACAGTCGAGTGGTAAACGTCTTCTTTATTTCAGTTCGATTTTGGTGAGGCTGTCGCCGAGCCGCCATCGAGCGCCATCGAGAATGGCTAAAATTGCATAAGTTTGGACCTTGCGGGCGCGCTCGGGCGTTCCCACACTAGGCGCTGGTCATAGCTAACGAGGAATTACGTGTCGATGCAGCGAACACCGATCAACTGGCTCTCGAACCCTGTCTATGCCGCGAGCGGAGCGGCCAAAGCTAAAACCAAGACCAGAGCGAAAAATGCGCGCAAAGCGGTCAGCAAGACGAAGATCGGCAAATTGCCGGAATGGAATCTCGCAGACCTCTATGACGCGCCCGAATCTCCGGAACTGGAAACCGACCTCGACATGTCGGAACGCGCCGCCGAGGCGTTGAACGAACATTACGCCGGCAAGCTTGCGGAAACTCTCGACGAGGGGAGGGGCGGTCCTGCGATGGTGCAGGCTTTGCGCGACTTTGAGGCATTGAACGACGTGATGGGTCGCATCGTTTCGTATGCGAGCCTGCTCTATGCCGCCAACACGGCCGACCCTAAGCGTCAGAAATTCTATGGTGACATCCAGGAGAAGATCACCGCGATATCGTCCAAGCTTCTGTTCTTCCCGCTTGAGCTGAACCGGCTCGACGACGACGCGCTTGAGCGTGCGATGTCGGAGTCGGAGCTTGGCTACTTTCGCCCCTGGCTTGAGGATCTGCGGAAGGAGAAGCCCTATCAGCTCGAAGACAAGCTCGAGCAGCTGTTCCACGAGAAGGCCGTGACGGGCCGCGGCTCGTGGGACCGGTTGTTCACCGAGACCATGACGGCGCTCCGGTTCAAGGTCGGTGGCAAGGAGCTCAGTCTTGAGCCAGTGCTGAACCTGATGCTTGATCCGAACGAGAAGAAGCGGAAACAGGCCGCCGAAGCCCTGACCAAAGTGTTCGCCGACAATGTGCGGCTGTTCACGCTCATCACCAACACGCTGGCCAAGGACAAAGAGATATCCGACCGCTGGCGCGGCTTCGCCGACGTCGCCGATTCCCGTCATCTCGCCAACCGGGTCGAGAAGGATGTGGTGGATGCCTTGGTCGCCGCCGTGCGCGACGCTTATCCGCGTCTGTCACATCGCTACTACGCCATGAAGGCGAAATGGCTCGGCAAGAAGACGCTCAAATATTGGGATCGCAATGCGCCGCTGCCGGAGGAGCCCAAGCGGGTGATCGGCTGGGACGATGCACACGAGACCGTGCTCACCGCCTATGGCGATTTCTCTCCGCGCATGGCCGACATCGCCGGAAAGTTTTTCGATGACAGTTGGATTGACGCGGCGATGCGGGAAGGGAAGTCGCAAGGCGCCTTTTCCCATCCCACGGTGCCGAGCGCACACCCCTACATTTTGCTCAACTATCAGGGTAAGCCCCGGGACGTGATGACGCTGGCCCACGAACTCGGTCACGGCGTGCATCAGGTACTTGCTAATGCGCAAGGCCCGCTAATGGCGCCGACACCGCTCACGCTCGCCGAGACGGCCAGTGTGTTTGGCGAGATGCTGACCTTCCGCAAACTGCTCGATCAGGCGCCGTCAAAGCGCGGGCGCAAAGCGCTGCTGGCGTCCAAGGTCGAGGACATGCTGAACACGGTCGTGCGCCAAGTCGCGTTCTACACATTCGAGCGCAAGGTGCATGAGGAGCGCCGCGATGGTGAGCTCTCATCCGAGCGTCTCGGCGAGCTTTGGCTCGACGTGCAGCGCGAGAGTCTGGGGTCGGCCATCGACATCAAGCCGGGCTACGAGAACTACTGGTGCTACATCCCGCACTTCATCCACGCGCCGTTCTACGTCTACGCTTATGCCTTTGGCGATTGCCTGGTGAACTCGCTCTATGCGGTCTACGAGAATGCGGATGCGGGTTTCGCCGAACGCTATCTCGACATGCTCGCGGCGGGCGGCACGAAGCATCACAAGGAACTGCTGGCGCCGTTTGGTCTGGATGCGACCGAGCCGCATTTCTGGTCCATGGGTCTCGAGATGCTCGAAGGCATGATCGACGAGCTTGAGGCCATGGATCAAGAAAAGATGGACGGCAAGAAAGCGGACAGAAAGAAAACGCGCAGAAAGAAGGCGGCGAAGGCTTAGACCATGTCTCAGGTCACTCTGATTCCTGTTCTGGCCTGGGTCGTGGCGCTTCTGTTCTGGTCCATCGCTGTGAGCCGGGCGCGGCAGCCCCTCTCGCAAGGTTTCGTCGTCGACCGGGCGCTGCGCTATCTGTTTATCTTCCCCCTTGGGCTGATGAGCCTTTGGGCCTTTGTCGGGCACGTCTTCTTTTCCGAACGTGCCGCGGCGGCGATCGGCTGGGCGCCAAGCCCGTTTCAGTTCGAGGTGGGCTACGCCAATCTCGGCATTGGTCTGGCCAGCCTCTATGCGGCTTACTCCGGCTTCTATGCGCGCGTTGCGGTGGCGATCGCCGCATCCAGCTTCTTGATTGGCGCCGGCATCGGCCATGTCGTGGATATTTCCCAGCACGGCAATCTCGCGCCGGGCAACGCCGGGCCGATCCTGGTCGCCGACTTCCTCACGCCGATGGTCGTGCTTGCGCTTCTCATAGTGGCGGCGCGGCGGCCCCGGCCGAAATCGCTAGACACTTTGGCGCTTGAGGCGGAGGTTGAGGTCGCGCGGCGCGCCATGGGTGAATACCAAGACGCGCTCGGCAAATTCAAGAAATAGGGGTGATGGCGGGCAGCTAGTGGCTGGCGAACATTTCGACCGAGCCGTCCTTCTTCACCAGAAGCACATCATAGGGCTCGGTCTCGCCGCTCGGGTGTTCCATGCCAGGTGAGCCGATGGGCATTTTAGGCACGGCGAGGCCGACCGCGTCGGGATGTTCTTCCACCAGGCGCTTAATGTCGGCGGCAGGCACGTGGCCCTCGATGACATAGCCACCGATCATGGCGGTGTGGCAGGAGGCGTTCTTTTTCTCGATGCCGGCTTGGCGCTTTATCTGCTGAATCGTTGACGACCTCGCATTGTTGACCTTCACCGTGAAGCCGTTGTCTTCGAGATGCTTCACCCATTTTCCGCAGCAGCCGCAGGTGGGCGACTTCCAAACTTCAATGGACGACTGCTCGTCCGTGGTGGCAAACGAGGGCGAGGTCAGCAGGAGTGCGAGACAGCACGCAAAGATCATTCGCAAGAACATGAGGAATTTCTCCTTCGCGGGAGAATGACTCTGCTTCTGGTGCAGAGCAATTCTAATCAGCTGTCGCTTTAGACAACGCAATATCGGCGATCACAGGGCGGTGGTCGGAACCAAGCCGCGGGCCCATGGTCGTACCGAGAGACGCGAAGTGGGCCGAGGCGAAAACATTATCGATGGGAATGAGCGGCAAGAGCGGCAGGCCCAGCCAGTGCATCGGCCAGGTCGGCTGGAAGGTGCTGAAGCGCCCGAGACCCGTCGCTTCAGTAAAGCGCTTCAGCTTGAACGTCCACGGCGCCATGTTGAAGTCGCCCGCAAGGATCAACGGGGCCGACCGGGACTGCGCGAATTTGGTCAGGTCTAAGATGTCGGCCTGCTGAAGCTCCGGATAAAAAGGCCTTGCCAGATGAACCCCGGCGAGTTCGACGGACGCGCCATTCACGTCGAGCCTGGCCCAGCGAATAATCAGCGACATGCGCGGTGGCCGGCCTGCGCGATCAATGCGGCCGTCGGCCAGGATCGGATGCTTCGACAGGATGACGAGGCCGTGCTGTTCGCCGACGCGATGTGGGTAGCGTGCACTGAGCTTCGCCAGCAGGTCGCTATGATGCGGACGGACTTCTTCGAGCACGACGGCGTCGGCGTCGATACCGTCCAGGAATTTGATGACGCGGTCGACATGGCCGTTGCGGCCCCACAGATTGAAGGTGGCGACGCGCAAGAACCGCTCGCTGCCGGCCTCAGCCTCCGGCGAGGCACCCGGCAGGCCCGTGAGCAGCATCGCGAAACAGACGGCAAGAAGGAGCGCGGCCGCACCAATAAGCATCCTGGATCGGGCGGCGAAGGCGAGGCCGAGAAGTGCCAGACAGCCCGTGGCGAGGAAGGGGAGGCCGTTATTGACGATATCGAGCGCAGGCCACTAATTGGCTAATATGCCGAGCGCTGTCAGAAAGGCGCCGAGGTAGAGCCCGGCCACAACGAGCGCCTTGAGCTGATGGGACACTGGCGGCGGACCCTCTTCGAATTTTCCCAAAGGGGCGGCATGATTGCTGTGGGCTCCTATATGAGAGAACACCCCAGCTGTGAAGGCCAGACGCTGACCCATGAATGACGGCCCCATAGACCCCGAGAAGAACCGCTTCAGCGCCCGCGCCGCGCGCTATGCCTCTGTCGGCGCCAATGTCGGCGGCGTTGCCGCGCGCATTGCAGGGCGGCGTCTATTCGGGCGCGGCTCCGATCGCGATAGGGACGCGGCTTCGCTCGCCGCCGCACTTGGCGGGCTGAAGGGGCCCATCATGAAAGTGGCGCAGCTGTTGGCCACGATCCCCGAGGCACTACCGGCCGAATATGCAGCCGAACTCGGACAGCTCCAGAGTCAGGCGCCGTCCATGGGCTGGCCGTTTGTGCGCCGGCGCATGGCGGCCGAGCTTGGGCCTGATTGGGAGTCGAAATTCGCAAGCTTCGAGCATGAAGCTGCTGCCTCCGCCTCGCTCGGCCAAGTGCATCGCGCCACGGCGCATGATGGGCGGCGGCTGGCGGCCAAGCTGCAATATCCGGACATGCAGTCGGCGGTCGAGGCGGACCTCGGCCAACTCGGCATTCTGTTCTCCCTCCACCGCCGCATGAGTCCTGCCGTTGAGACCTCGGAGATCCTGAAGGAGATCGGCGCCCGGCTGCGCGAGGAGCTTGACTACGAGCTTGAGGCAAAACACACGCGCCTCTATGGGCTCATCTTTAAGGACGACCCGCTGGTCTGGGTTCCTGAGATCGTGCCGGAGCTGTCGACGCAGCGGCTTCTCACCATGACTTGGCTCGAGGGCAAGCCTCTGCTCGATTACACGGACCGCCCACTCGAGGAGCGCAACCAAATCGCCCGCGCCATGTTCCGCGCGTGGTGGCTCCCGTTCGGCCGCTACGGGGTAATCCACGGCGATCCCCATCTTGGCAATTACACCGTGATCGAGGATGAAGACGGCAAGGCGGCGGGAATCAATCTCCTCGACTATGGCTGCATGCGCACCTTCGCGCCGAAATTCATTCAAGGCGTGGTCGATCTCTATCAGGGGCTGTTGCACGACGACCGGGCGCTCGTGGTGCATGCCTATGAAACGTGGGGCTTCGCTGGGCTCTCCAACGAGCTGATCGATATTCTCAACATCTGGGCGAAATTTATCTACGGCCCCATGCTCGATGACCGCGTGCGCACGATTGCTGGAGGTGTGACGCCTGGTACCTATGGTCGCCAAGAGGCTTTCAAGGTGCATCAAGGATTGCGCGAGAAGGGGCCCGTCAGGGTGCCGCGGGAGTTTGTGTTCATGGACCGGGCGGCCATTGGGCTTGGCGCTGTGTTCCTGCACCTCAACGCCGAGCTCAACTTTTTCCAACTGTTCAACGAGGCCATCGCCGGCGCCGACTTGGCAAATGTGACGCGGCGCCAAACCGAGGCGTTCGCCGCCGCTGGTGTGCCTCTACCTCAGGGCTAGCCCTCTGAAGGCTTGTGATCGACACCCACTTCGCCGAGGCTCTTAAACTCTATTTGAGAAGAGGGGCTGACGATGGAATGGCTGATCAATGACGGGTTGCCGGTGCTGGCGCGGGTTTTCATCGTCTGGATTTTCCCGTTCAGTTTTCTCGACAAGCTAGTCAACTGGGACAACGCCCTCAAACAGGCGACCTCAGGCATTCTTCCCGGCGGCGCGGTCCTGTTGGTTATGGCGATGGCGGTTGAGCTTTTGACGCCGCCGATGATCGTGTTTGGATTCTTTGACGGGATTGCCGCATTCGTCCTCGCTGGCTATTGCGCCATCACCGCGGTCGTCTACCACAACTTCTGGAGCTATCCGCGCTTCTGGTCGCCGAAGAGCGACGGCTATTCCCATGTCTGGGACTTCTTCAAGAATTTCGGCCTGGTCGGCGGGTTGATCTTCGTCATGTATGCGAGCGGCTTCATCCAAGACGTCCGCAAGGACATCGAGCAAATGTCTATGGCGACCCAAGTCGAGACCGCGATGGGCGCGCGCGAATGAGTGCCAGCACTGAAGCGCCGAAGATCCCCTATTGGCATGTGTGGACCGACGACGAAGGCATGACCCGCCAGACCCGTTGCGAGCTCACCCAGTTCCAGATGGAAAGCATGGGGGGCAAGGCGGCGCCCCAGTGGAACGATCATCTGCTCTCCGGGGAGACGAGCCTGCTCTTTTGCGTATTGCCCGTTGGCTGGGTTGGGGATTGGCACGAGAATCCGAAGCCTCAATGGATCACGGTCCTCTCGGGCCGCTGGTTCGTGGAGACCATGGACGGCATGCGCGTGGAGATGGGCCCCGGCGAACTCTCGTTTGGCGGGGATCAAAACGCCAAGGCGGATTCAGCAGGCCAGGTCGGACATCGCTCAGGCGCGGTGGGCGAACAGCCCTGTTCGTTGATGCTCGTCCAGCTCGACCCTAAGCTTTGGTCCGGCGCACGGCCGGGCGCCTTCAAATAGAGGAAGCGGACAAATGCCGGTGACGCGGCTCTTGAGAGTGAGCATCACGGTCGCCGACCTGACGGCGACGGCTGCCTTCTACCGCGACTGGCTCGGGCTCGATGTCGGGCCCGAACAGTCCGTAGGCGATCCAGCCTGGGCTGAGTTGCTCGACTTAGAGCCGGGCAGTAACGCACGCACCGTCGACATCACGATTGGGCAGCATGCGATCAAACTCGTGCAATTCGATCCACCGGGCCAGCCTTATCCGGCGATGCGTGCTTCGAACGATCAGTGGTTCGAGCATGTGGCGCTGGTCACCGGCGATATGAATTCTGTGTGGGAGCGGCTGGAAGGTGGGACGCCGGGCGAAGTTACCATTGGCGCCCCAGTGCTTCTGCCACCCAATACCGGCAGCGTCACCGCGTTCAAGTTTCGCGACCCGGAGGGGCACCCGCTGGAGCTGATTTCATTTCCGTCAGGCGTTGGTGCGCCGGTCTGGCATCAGACGCCGGGCTCAGGGATCCTCGGCTACGACCATACGGCCATCTCCGTGATGGATATCGAACGGAGTGTCGCCTTCTATACCGGCCTGCTCGGCTTCCAGATTGGCGGACGCTCGCTGAACCAGGGGCCCGAGCAGGATCGCCTGGACGGGCTACCGGCTTGCGAAGTGGATGTAGTGGCGCTCCAGCCGTCGGAAATGGCGACGCCTCATGTGGAGCTTTTGCACTATCGGACCCCGCCAGGCCGCAGTTTGACGGTGCCCGTCAACGCCAATGATGTCGCAGCCGCCCGTCAGATTCACCAGGTCGGCGACCTCGACACCCTTACAAAACGGCTGAAAGAGGCCGATGTGCCCTTCGTTTTGCCAAGCATCGTGACGTTGAAGACTGGCGCGCGCGCGGCTGCGATCCGCGACCCCGACGGCCATATGATCGTGCTCCTGGGGAATTAGGGCCAATCGTCCCGGTTGGGCGGCAATTATTGCGGGACGGGCCAGATTTTGCTATTTCGCTGGGGTGCGCTAAGTCGCAGCCAACAATGAACGACCCGGGGGGAAGCGGAATGCATATCGATCCTAAAGAGGGTGGTCCGGATATGGACTATCCCCAGCACATGCAGACTTACAATCTGTTCTGCAAGTTGACGCTGTGGAGCGTGATCATCTTGAGTGTGATCATGGCGCTCATGGCCTACTTCCTGACCTAAGCTAAGTTTGCGCTCGCGGTGAACTTCACCTTAGCTCATCCCTAAACTTCAGAAATAACCCACGCAGGCAGCTGGCCGCGGTGCGGCCGGTTCGTCAGCTGACGGAGCCACGATGATAACGATTGGCGTGCCCGCAGAAGGCAAGGACGAGCCGCGGATCGGGCTTACCCCCGAGACCGTCAAGAAGCTTGTCAAAGCCGGGGCCAAGGTCACCGTGCGCTCGGGCGCCGGATCAAGGTCCCATTTCACCGACAAAGACTACAGTGACGCCGGCGCCAAGATCGCCAAGAGCGACGCTCAGGCCGTTTCAGGCGCCGATGTCGTCTTCACCGTGCGGCGTCCGCCGGTAGCGCTGGCGAAGGCCATGAAGAAAGGCGCGGCGCTGGTCGGCATGCTCGATCCTTTCTCCGATGCAAAGGGTCTCGATGCCCTCGCCAAGACCGGCGTCTCGATGTTTTCCATGGAGCTCATGCCGCGCATCACCCGCGCGCAGAGCATGGACGTGCTGTCGTCGCAATCAAATCTCGCCGGCTATAAGGCCGTGGTCGATGCCGCCGCCGCATTCGGCCGCGCGCTGCCAATGATGATGACGGCGGCCGGCACCGTTCCCGCCGCGCGCATCTTCATCATGGGTGTCGGCGTTGCCGGGCTGCAAGCGATTGCCACTGCGCGCCGGCTTGGCGCCATCGTCACCGCGACGGACGTGCGGTCCGCCGTGAAGGAGCAAGTTGCTTCGCTCGGCGCTAAGTTCATCGCCGTCGAAGACGAGGAGTTCAAGCAGGCGGAGACTTCGGGCGGTTACGCCAAAGAGATGTCGGCTGCTTACAAGAAGAAGCAGGCCGCGCTCATCGCCGAGCATGTGAAGAACCAGGACATCGTCATCACCACGGCGCTGATCCCGGGGCGTCCGGCGCCGAAGCTGATTTCCAAGGCGATGATCGAGAGCATGCGGCCCGGCTCCATCATCGTCGATCTCGCCGCCGAGCGGGGCGGCAACACTGAACTCACCAAGCCTGGCGCGATTGCCGAGCACAAAGGTGTCCGCATCTTCGGTCTGCTCAATCTTCCGGGCAAAGTGCCGGTGAATGCGTCCAGCCTTTATGCGCGCAACCTTCAGGCGTTCCTCGATCCCTTCATCGATAAAGAGAAGAAGACGCTCGCGATCGATTGGGACGACGAATTGGCCAAGGGCACGGCCATTGCGCGGGATGGTGCCATCGTCAACGCGATGGTGGCCAAGGGCCTTGGCCGCAAGGCCACTCGTCGCAAGCCAGCCAAGGCGGCTCCTAAGAAGGCCGCAACCAAGACAACTCGTAAACCGGCTCCTAAGCGGGCCAGGTCTACGCGGACAGCCACCAAGGCTACGCGCGCCAAGCGCGCTCCAGCCAAAACCAGGACGAAGGCTCCGGCCAGGCGGACCAGCACGAGGCGTAAGCCCACGGGAGGCAGAAAATGATGAGACGGACCTTAGGTTTAGGGCTCGTCCTCCTCGCCACGGCCATGTTGGCTGACGCGGCGTGGTTGGGCAGTGCCTACGCGGCCGAAGCGGA
>DAOVDX010000138.1 GCA_030669345.1 Methyloceanibacter sp.
CCTAGCGCGGCTCTAAAAGATATTCCTGCGGATGGCTCATGAATCGTTGATGCGAGACCGCCCCATTTTGGCTAGGCTGGAGGCCGCCGAAGAGGAAGGGGCTCCCATGCAGTCGCAATTCACTGTCGGCATCAAATCTGAGGGTAGAGGCGACCGGATCGTGGTCCAGGCCGAGGATGCTCTGGTTGCGGCGCTGAAGGTCAAGGCCGAGCGGCCAAGCGCGACCATCACCTATGTGCGCCGGCTGAACCGCCGTGGCGACCAGCGCCATCCGCCCCATAGGCTTGCGGAGTAGGGCTTGCGGAGTAGGGCTTGTAGATTAGCCCCGCTTTCTAAGCCTCGTCGTCTGGCTCCATCATGCTTCCCGCGTAGGACCGCATCGCGAAATAGATCACGAAGCAGCCAATCAGCAACGCCCCGGCGAGAGCAGGTGCGCGCCAGTCGCCAGTGGTGACCCGCACGGCGATCAGTCCGACACATACGATCGTGCCAAGCGCTGGCACGAAGCGGGGCACCTCGAACAGCCCCGGCTTCTCGTTCTTGCGGCCTTTCAAGACGAACAGCGCCCCGTTTACCACCGCGAACACCGAGAGCAAAAGCAGCACGGTGGCGGAAGCCAGCTCGGAGACCGTGCCGGTGAGGGCGAGTGGCGCGAGGATCATGAACAACACGGCGATAGCAATATGCGGTGTTCGCCTGCCGTTATGGACCTTGGCGAAGACCGACGGCAGCAGGCCCTGACGGCCCATGCCGTAAAGCAAGCGCGAGGCCGTTACGAAGTTGACGAGGCCGGTATTGGCGACGGCGAACAGCGTGATCGCGGTGAATAGGATTGGGGGAATGTAGGGCGCGGCGCGCGCTACGACTTCAGTGATGGGCCCCGGTGCCGTAGCCAATTCTTGCCAGGGAACCACAGAAACCGCGGTGATCGCTACGGCGATATAGATGATTGTTGCCAGCACCATGGCCGAGATCAGGCCGATGGGGATTGTGCGCTGTGGGTCACGCACTTCCTCGGCGACGTTGTACATGTCCTCAAAACCGATAAAGGCGAAGAAGGCGAGCACTGCGCCTTGGATGACCAGCAGGGTCATGTGGTCTTCACCCGGCAGCACCGGTGTCTCAAGATAATTGACCGAGCCCCAATAGGAGAAACCGACCACCACCACGAGAATAAGGCCAGCCGCCTCGACCAATGTGCACACCACATTCACCCACATGGATTCCCGGATGCCGCGGAACACGATGCCGGTCATGACCAAGAGGAAGCCGAGGGCGAGCCAGGCGATGGGGACGCTTTCGATCCCGATCAGCTCAGCGAGGTTTGCAGCAAACACGCGGCTTTGGGTGGCGATGGAGGTGAGGCCGGAGCACACGAGCGCCAAGCCGACCATGAAGCTTAACAACGGGAAACCATAAGCGCGCTGGGTGACATAGGCGGCGCCTGCTGCGCGGGGATAGCGCGAGCCGAGCGAGGCATAAGAAAGCGCGGTCAGCAGCGCGGCGACGAGCGCGACGATGAAGGCGAGCCATACGGCGTTGCCGACCTGGCCCGCCACTTTTCCCATCAGGCCGTAAATTCCGGCGCCGAGCATGCTGCCGAGCCCGTAAAGGGCCATCTGGGTGGGTCCGATTGAGCGTTGGAGTGTCGGCTCGTCCTCTGTTTTGGTCTCTGCCTTTTCCCCCATGCCATTTTCCTCTTGTTGCGCTGCACCCAGCGCCTACCATGGGATGGTGCAGTGCGCCTTGCAAATGCTGCGCTTTTCGCTTATGTGACTGCCATCGACATTTGGCCGGACAATGTGGCCGTAGCGCATGGCGCACGATCAGAACCCTCCCAAACATCGACAATTCCCGTTCAGCTCGCAATTGTTGCGGACTTGAGCACCACTGTATCGACTAGACGAAAGGACTACCCGATGACCACGGGCACTGTAAAATTCTACAATACGCAAAAAGGCTTTGGCTTTATTGAGCCTGATGATGGCGGCAAGGACGTCTTCGTTCATGCAACTGCGCTCGAGCGCGCCGGCATGTCGAGCCTCGTCGAAGGCCAGAAGGTGTCGTTCGACACCGAGGTCGACAGCCGCAGCGGCAAGACCGCTGTTGCAAATATCAAGGCTGAGTAGTCCTTAAACCGGACAACTCTCAAGCTTTGACGAGAATGAAAGCCGCCCCTTCGGGGGCGGCTTGTTAGTTTTGGGGGTCTGCTAAGCGTCCGTTAGGTGCGCTTGGTACCGCGCTTCGGCTTGGCGTCGGCTTCGCCGTCACCCTTAGCCTCACCGTCGTCGTCCGGTGTGGCGCGCGTAAGCGGATACTCGGCGCAATCATACAGGCGTCGGATGCCGCCACTGTCGAACCTCTCCTCCTCGACTTCGAGATAGGTGCCCAAGAGGCACTCAGGCGGAAGATCCTCAATAGCGTAGCGGACGGCTTCGGCGGCATCTGAAAACCGCTTATAGCTGATGCCGTGCGATCTGGCCTTCCAGCTCCGGGCCGGGAAAAGTTCGGCCGCCGCGGTAAAATCGAACGTGGACATGGAGTCTAACCTTCACTGCCTACAACGGAACAACTGAGAACAATCGAGCGTGGCCTCCGTACGCCACGGATCAAATATAGTCTTTTCCATGAGGAAAAACTAGGCGTTCGGCATATCGATCTGTTCATCCGGCTAACAAGGTTGATTCTGAGGGCGCAAAGCTTGGGATCAGGCGTACCCAACCGTAAGTAGAGGGGCCGTGGCGCTCTAGCTCTTCAGCCGGTAGCCGGTTTTGAAGATCCACCATACAGCGCTGAGGCCGACGGCTAGGAACAGCCCGATCATGGCGAGGCTGACCTCCACACTCACGTCCGAGGTGCCGTAGAAGCTCCAGCGGAAGCCGCTGACGAGATAGACCACGGGATTGAACAGCGACACGGTTTGCCACACTGGTGGCAGCACGTTGAGCGAGTAAAAGGTGCCGCCGAGGAAGGTCAACGGCGTGATGATGAGCAGCGGCACGAGCTGTAGCTGCTCGAAGCCGTCGGCCCAGATGCCGATGACGAAACCCAACAGGCTGAAGGTCACCGCCGTTAGCACGAGGAATCCCGACATCCAAATTGGATGCTCGATATGAAGCGGTACGAACAGGCCGGCCGTGGCGAGAATGATCAGGCCGAGGATGATCGATTTCGTGGCCGCGGCGCCCACATAGCCGGTCACGATCTCCACCGGTGAGATGGGTGCCGAAAGATGCTCATAGATGGTGCCGGTGAAGCGCGGGAAATAGATGCCGAACGAGGCGTTAGCCACGCTCTGGGTGAGCAGCATCAGCATGACGAGCCCCGGCACGATGAAGGTGCCGTAAGGGATGCCCTCGATCTCGGTGATGCGCGAGCCGATCGCCGCACCAAACACCACGAAATAGAGCGACGTGGCGATCACCGGCGCGACGAGGCTCTGCAGAAACGTGCGTCCCCACCGGGCCATCTCGAATTTGTAGATTGCGAGTATTGCCGGGAGATTCATCCGTCTCTCCTCACTAGGTCCACGAAGATGTCCTCGAGCGAGCTTTGCGTCGTGTCGAGGTCTTTGAATGTGATGCCGGCCCGCGCCAGGTCCGTTAGTAGACCGGTGATGCCCGTGCGCGGGCCCTGGCTGTCATAGGTGTAGACGAGCTCTGCGCCGTCATTGGTCAAGGTCAGGTCGTGTTCGTTGAGTTCGGCTGGAATCTCAGTGAGCGCTTCATGCAGCTCAAGCGTCAGCTGCTCTTGCCGAGCTTGTGCATCAACTCGTTCTTGTCCTCGACCAAGATCAGCTCGCCGTCGTTGATCACGCCGATCCTGTCGGCCATGTCCTCGGCTTCTTGGATGTAATGGGTGGTCAGAATAACCGTCACACCGGAGTCGCGGAGATCCCGCACCAGCTGCCACATGTCCTTGCGCAGCTCGACGTCGACGCCTGCCGTTGGCTCATCGAGGAAGAGGACAGTCGGTTCGTGGCTCAGCGCCTTGGCGATCAACACCCGGCGCTTCATGCCGCCCGACAGCGTCATGAGCTTGGAATCCTTTTTGTCCCAAAGGGCTAAGTCCTTGAGAAGCTTTTCGATATAGGCGGGGTTTGGCCATTTGCCGAACAGGCCGCGGCTGAACGTGACCGTGCCCCACACCGTCTCGAACATGTCGGCGGCCAACTCCTGCGGCACCAGGCCGATCATGGACCGGGCCGCGCGGTAGTCGGTGATGATGTCGTGGCCATCGACCGTTACCGAGCCTGAGCTCGGGGTAACGATGCCGCAGATGATGCTGATCATCGTGGTCTTGCCGGCGCCATTCGGGCCGAGCAGGGCGAAGATCTCACCCTTGTCGATATCGAGATTGATGACCTTGAGGGCCTGAAAACCTGACTTGTAGGTCTTCGACAGGTCTTTCACGGAAATGATGGGCGGCATGGGCTTTAAGAGGTCCGGTCGGGCAGGGGGGTGAGCAAGGCGGGATGGACAAGGCGGATGGGCCAGCGGCTTCAATCGGTGGCCAGTGCGGCGATTTTAGGGTGTTGGTCGATTTCAGTCCGAGGCGACTTCTAACTTAAAATGATCCACCACGCTTTGCTGAAGCACGCGTGCGTGAAGCGTGAGGAGTACGAGCTTGGCGTCGAGGCTGGTCCCGCTGGCAAGCGCCGCGTCGATCCGCTGCTCGACATCATCGGCAAGCCGGTTGGTGTTGGCTCCGGCGAAGGCGTCCGCGCCGATAATGCTATAGGTGACGATCTCGGCGGCAGAACGCATGGCGGCGGCGCCAGGATCGTCGCGGCCCGTTTGCTCCATGAGTAGCTTCATCACGGTGAGCTTGATGGCCTCGGGTACGAGTTTGGGATGCAGGTCCACCGAACGCAGTGCCGAGTCGAACTCGCGCAGCACGGGGGAGCGGCCGAACACGCCAAAGAAGCCGATGGAGAGTGGTGCCTTCACGGAGTTTCCACCGTGAGCCGCAGGACCTTACCGTCGCTCTCGTCGGTCAGCACGTAGACCGCACCGTCGGGCCCTTGGGCCACATTGCGGATGCGCACACCGAGCGGAATGCGCTCCTCACCCGTAACTGTCTCGTCGTCGAGGGTCAGGCGGACCACGCCTTGCGACGACAGCCCGGCGATTAGGAGATTGCCGTTCCAGCCTGGAATGGCGTCGTCCGTGTAGAAGGCGATGCCAGAGGGCGAGATCACCGGCGTCCAATGGTAAATCGCGTC
>DAOVDX010000135.1 GCA_030669345.1 Methyloceanibacter sp.
TGCACGTGATCTTCGAGCACATCGAGCCTGAGTGGTATGGGCCTTTGCGCCTCTGGGTGCCGGACCTTGCCAGCTTCCATTTGGACGCGGCTCTGCTCGCCTGTTTTGCGGCGATCCTGCTGCTGGGCTTGCGCCTCGGCATGGTGACCACGTTGGCGATCACCGCCGGTGCCGCGCTCGCCCTCTCGCTTGTGCAGAGCGCGGGCTGACCGAAAAACCCAGCGCGCAAATAAAAAGCGCGAGCCAAAGACCCGCGCTCAACACAAAATCGAAATCGTCTTAGTGCCTAGCGCGGCACGAAGATATTCACGAACGGCGCCCGGACCCAAGTGCCGCGGGGGCCCTTGCAAACCGTGGTGAATGGCGCATCGACCGCGGTGTGAGACTCGCTCGTCCTCACCGACGTGGTCGGCGCATAGACTTCGGTGTCATAGTAACGGTCGCGGCGCCAGCGGCGGCGATAGCCTGCCTCTTGCACCAAAGATGCTTCCGACGCGTGATTCGTAAGCCCGATGGGGCCAGCGGACACCGTTACCGGCATGAGCAGAACTGCGGCGAAGAACGCCGCAACGAAACTGGAAATGGTCAGTCGGGTCATCCTTCCTCCTTATCGAGGGTTGGGGGGGTTGGAAGAGGGGTTGGCTGAAAATGGCCAACGCGGAAACCTCTCACAGCAATGTGGCGGCACCGAGTACCCCGCGCAATCCCAATCTAGAGCCATCCTTTGCATTTGAAATAGATGTAGGGCAAAGCCGCGAAGAGCATCATCAGCCCAATCGCGAACGGATCGCCAAACAGCCAATCGAGCTTCGGCATGACCCTCAATGCCGATGGCGGTTTCAACGCCTAAGCACCACAGAGAGACAGAGGAAGGAGGTTCCAATGATCGAGATCAGACCCTTCAACACGCTTGGCGGCGCCGACCATGGTTGGCTCAAGGCCAAGCACCACTTCTCCTTCGCACGCTATCACGACCCTAAGCGCATGGGCCACGGGACGCTTCGCGTGTGGAACGACGACGAGATCGCCCCCAACACCGGCTTCCCGCCCCATCCCCACGCGGAGATGGAGATCATCACTTACGTCCGTGAGGGCGCCATCACTCACGAGGACAATCTGGGCAATAAGGGCCGCACCGAGGCTGGCGATGTCCAGGTGATGAGTGCCGGCGCCGGCATCCGCCACGCCGAGTACAACCGGGAGACGGTCCCCGCCAAGATCTTCCAGATCTGGATCGAGACGAACGAGAAAGGCGGCGAGCCGTCCTGGGGCGCCAAGCCGTTCCCCAAGGCCGAGCGCTCGGGCCAGTTCGTGACGCTGGCGTCCGGCTTTGCCGGCGATGTCGATGCGCTGCCGATCCGCGCCGAGGCCCGCGTTCTTGGCGCCACGCTGAAAGCGGGCGAGACGGTGGAATACCACCTTGGCCCGGCGCGGCACGCTTATCTTGTCCCGGCCACCGGCAGCATCGAGGTCAACGGCATCCGCGTGAACGCACGCGATGGCGCGGCGATCGAAAACGAGAGGGCGTTGACGATCAAAGCGGTGGAAAACGCCGAGATTGTTCTGGTCGACGTGCCCTAGCCAGGCCCCCGGAATCCAGCGGACGCACGGGTCGCGCGCCAGCACAATCACTACAACGAAATAAGAATCACGCCGATCACAGCGGCGGCCAGCCCGACGATGCGATGCCAAGGCATTGATTCGCCAAGCACCAGAACGCCGAGCACCGAGCCGCCGACAATGAACATGCCGTAGATCGGGACGACGATATTCGAGGGCCCGATCGACAGCGCATAGAACAAAGAAAAGGCGGAGACGGTGAGCGCGACACCGCCGGCAAGCGCCCAAAGCAGCGGCGGCGTATCTAGATCGAAGAGCAAAGTCCTCAGCTCTCCGCGCCAGGCGACCACGGAATAAGCAACAATCGGAACGATCGTCGTCGCGACCGCCAGCACCATATAGGTCGACACATTGCCGCTGCGCTCGGCAAGCTTCACGAACAACGTCATGCATGAATAGGCGGCCATGCCGAGCAAGGCCCAAAGAATGTAACTATGCATCGTGATGCCCTCCCCACCCCTCGAGAAAGTCCAGAGTTCCGCGATGGCGGCGGCGTGTCAATTGCGTGGACGGCGAGGCCGAGGCTAGGTTTTGCCGAAGCCCGGAATCCTATCCACCAGTCTTCTGGCGAATGCCAGCATCCTGGTGGATAGTAGGCGCTGCTCAAAACCCGGAGACAGCCTTATGCCGCTTCATTCCACGTCACGTCCCGTTCGCCGCCGCACGATCATTGCCGTCTTGTGTGGCCTCGGTCTCGCATCAGCCATGGCTGTTGCCCCGACGCTGGCGGAGGACGCGAGCGGGTCTCTGCTCAAAGCGCCTGTCTCTCCCGTGCCGCCGCTCTTCACCGAAGCGGCCATCGACAAGGCCACTGCCGCGCTCGACGGCATCGTTGAGAAGGCCATGGCGCAAACCGGCCTGCCCGGCGTGGCTGTCGGCGTCGTCTACAAGGACAAGGTGATTTACGCCAAGGGCTTCGGCGTTCGCGAGCTGGGCAAACCGGGCGCCATCGACCCCGACACGGTGTTCATGCTGGCGTCCGTGTCGAAACCCATCGCCTCGACCATTGTCGCCAAGCTCGTCGGCGACGGCGTGGTCAAATGGGACGACGCGGCGAGGATGCATAACCCCGCCTTTGCGCTCCGTGATCCTTACGTCACCAAGCACGCCACCATCGCCGACCTCATGTCTCATCGCAGCGGGCTACACACCGGCGCCGGCGACCTGCTCGAGGATCTCGGCTTCGACCGGGACTACATCCTGTCCCATATCGATCAGCAGCCGCTGGACCCGTTCCGCTCGACCTATCACTACAGCAATTTCGGCTATACGGCGGGCGGGATCGCGGCCGCGAAAGCCACCGGCAAAACCTGGGAGGAGTTGGCGAACGAAACGCTGTTCGAACCGGCCGGCATGACCACCGCCAGCTATCGTCACGCGGACTATCTCTCCCATAAGAACCGGGCGCATATCCATGCGCGCTTGCAGGACGGCAGTTGGGCCGCGCGCTACGATCGCGATCCCGACGCAGAAACGCCCGCGGGCGGCGCCAGCGCTTCGCTCAACGACATGCTGCGATTCATGCGCCTGCAGCTCGGCAACGGGACGCTCGACGGCAAAGAGATCGTCGATGAAGGCGCCCTGGCCGCGAGCCATGTGCCCCAAGTGATCCCCCACCCTCCCCGCTCTCAGGCTTCGCGGGCGAGCTTCTACGGCTATGGCTGGAACGTGAACTATGATGACGAAGGCCGGGTGCGGCTCGGCCATTCCGGCGCGTTCAATCTCGGCACCTCGACCAATGTCGCCTTCATGCCCGGCGAGGATCTCGCCATCGTCACGCTCACCAATGGGCGCCCCATTGGCGTGGCCGAGGCGGTCGGAGCGGCCTTTCTCGATGTCGCGCAGAACGGCAAGCAGACCGTGGATTGGGTCGGGTTCCTAGGCCACGTCTTCGAGAGCATGGACGCCGCCGACGCGCCGAAAGTGGACTACACCGACACACCGGCCAAGCCGAAACCGGCGCGCGCCCTCACCGACTATGTGGGCGAATACGGCAACTCCTATTACGGCCCGCTGGTGGTCTCAGGCGATGGTGACGAGCTGTCCATAACCATGGGCCCGCATGCCGCGCCCACCAGCTTCGCGCTCACGCATTTTAATGGGGACACATTCAGCTTCGAGACCATCGGCGAGAACGCCAACGGCCTCTCCGGCGCGATCTTCACTCTTGGTGAAAGCGGCAAGCCGTCGAAAGTCGTGCTCGACTATTACGACCGCACGGGGCTCGGGACTTTCGTCCGGGAGTAGAGGACGGGGATAAGCTTGGCGGCCCCGTGTCGGCTAGGTGCCAAAAGCGGACATGCGGCTAACCGTTAGCGACTGGGTGCATTTCGCGGCCCGCCAACCAACGGTCTCAGCGCTGCTAATCCATTTGATTTTGACTAGCCCGTTCCGCGCCCCAGATCGGCCACTCGTTGCGCCGCTTGCCGTACCCTCGACGCCAGGAAGATGAGTAACGCACCAACCAATAGCGCCGCGATGCCAATGACCCACGAGATGGCGACCGAACCCGTACCGGGCCAGACGATAAGGATCACACCGGCTATGGCTGCGACCGCACCGATGGTCATTGTCAGGCTTCGTTCGGGATTATCTGCATCGGTCTGACGTCCAGCCCAGAAAAGGGTCACGCCCTGGAACAATGCCCATATGCCGACAATGATCAGCAGCAACCGACCCGTCACATCGGGCCAGAACAGCAGGACCACACCGACAGCAACGCTGATCAGGCCTGGGACCAAATAAGCCCTGAGTTCTCGGGCACGGAATGCGCCGACCAGGCTCACAATGCCGTCAAACAACACATAGAGACCGACCAGGCGAACAAGAAGTTCGAGTGTAGCCTTGGGCCAGAATATCGCGGCGACACCGAGTGCCAGTGCAAGAAAGCCGCGCACAAGAAGTGACCACCACACGCCACCCAACTTGTCACTGATGCGAGCCTGCGCCCCTGCGGCAGCAGTCTGCAATTTTTCTTTCTCTAACGGCATGAGCGCTATCTCCCGGATAGGTCTTCATTCAGAGACCGTCGGCAGCCTATCCGATAACGACGTTAGCGAGGGATAGTCTTTTTCTACGCTACCGCGTGAAGCCTGTTGCCCGCTACATTCTCCGCGACCGTCGCGGAGCTTCAGACCGTAATCCACGATCCGGAGACAAGCCGCGAAGCCTTCGGTCTCATAAGGGGCTTGATTGACGCCGTCATTCTCACGCCAGTCGAGTTCGAAATAGAGCTACGCGGCGACCTCGCCTCCATCCTCGCCCTCTCATGATCAGCCGGTCGGATCTTGAGAAGACGATGATGGAGGCGATGACCCTCGAAGCTCAGATAGCCGATGGCACCGCGAAGGTGGAAGGTAACGCTAGAATCTTGACGCAGATCGCTTCAACTATGATCGACTTCGACCCGCGCTTCGAGATCATGCCAGGCACAAAGGGAAGAGTTGGCGAAGTCGCGCACGCCTATCCTTTTGAGGCCGTCCCTCGCCAGATTATTGCTGAGTAATGATACTTTGTAGCGTGGTGCCGTGACGGGCATTGTCAGAGCAAAATTCTAAATACTTGGAGCGACCATCGAACCGCTCAGATCGACCCGAAAAAATGCAGGAAAATCAATGACCGCGAAATCCGGTTCTGACGTGTTGGCAAAGTGAACGAATTTGCTCTGA
>DAOVDX010000176.1 GCA_030669345.1 Methyloceanibacter sp.
GAGTTGAACTCAAAGGCGCGATACCAATTGAGCGGACCATGCAGCGCGCCGGGCCCAGCGAACACGCGCCGATATTCCTCCACGTGCTCCTCGGGGAGCCACTGCCAGATCCGATTTTGAAGATAGCTGGCGCCATTGAAACCAAGAACCAACTCTGGCAGCCAGGGCATCCGATAGAACAGCACATAGCTGCTATGCGCCCATTGCGCGCCGGGTGTTTCCAGCGCCTCGGCCAGAGCGGCCGGGTGGGGCGTCGATAAAGACGCGACGCTCATGACTTCGTGCGGAAAGTGATCCGCGGCAGTCCACGCGATGGCGCCGCCGAAATCGTGACCGACGACGTGAAGCCGATCGAACCCAACCGCCGCCGCGATGGCGATGACGTCCGCCGCCAGCCGTCCGCTGGTATAGGCGTTGACGCGCGATGGGTTGGCGCCCGGGCTGTAGCCGCGCTGGTCGAAGGCCACGACGCGATAACCTTGCCCCGCCAGCTTCTCCGTCAGCGGTTCCCACATGATCGATGTGGCGGCAAAGCCATGCAGTAGGACCACGCCTTCGCCGTCAGGATTTTCTTCGAAACCGGCGACGCGCGCGCGGAACTCCAGGCCACTGGCGCGAATGCGCACGAGGCCTTCGCTCTCAGGCGTGAACAGCTTCAGCGCCTTGGTCTGCTCTTCGTGACAGCCCGGGCAAGACGGCGCCAACAGCAGGCGGTCGATGGCATAGGCGGCAATTAGCGGGATCACCAGAACCGCCCACGCAATCCAGAGCCATTTGAGTCGCTTCATGTGATCCCTGTCATGGCGCGGGATCGCGCATTGCTATTTTTTAGCGGTGTCTTCGCGATGCCCGGTGGCGAATTCTTCTTCCGGCGACATGACTAGCATCTTACGGCCACGCATGGCGAAATAGAGGATCGCCAGCCCGTACCAGATGGCCACGCCGACAACACCGTCGCGATAGACCGGGTCGGAAAGTTGGAAGCCAATCGTCACCAGCGCGATGATGATCGTGAGCACGGCGCCGACAATGCCAAGCGGGCTGCGATAAGGCCGCTCGATATCGGGGAAGCGGCGGCGCAGTTGGATGAAGGTGAGGCCTTGCAGCAGATAGGAGGCCATGGCGCCAAACACGGCCATGTTCAGCAGCACTCCGCCGATGAACGCGCCCGCGTTTTTGCCGTCCATTGAGAACCACACCACTAACATCACGGCTAAGCCCAGCGCCGCACCGGCGATCAAAGCCGCGTTTGGCGTCTTGTGCTTGGAATGGGTGACCGACAGGAAGTGCGGGAAATAACCGGCGCGGGACAGCGAATAGATCTGCCGTCCGCCGGCGAAGATGATGGCGTGGAAGCTGGCCACCAAGCCGACCACGGCGGCGAGCGCCAGAGCACCGGCCGCATGCAGATCGAAGATGGCGCGGAAGCCGTCGAGGATTGGTTCGCCCGACGTGCCGAGCGCGAAAGCGCCGCGCACGGTTTCGGTGCCGCCGAGAGCATCGGTCACCACGCGCTCGATCGGGATCGACGGGTTGATGATCATCACCAAGAAACCGAGAGCGATCAGCGTGTACATGCCGCGCATGATGCCTTTGGGCATGTCGCGTTTGGGATCGACCGACTCTTCCGCCGCCAAGGGCAGATGCTCGATGGCGAGAAACAGCCATACCGCAAAGGGCATCGCCGCCAGCACGCCATAAAAGCCGAAGGGCAAGAATGGGCCGCCGCCTTCGGGCAGCTCGATGGCCACGCCGGTCACCGGGTCCGCGCCGATATTCAGCGCATATCGTGAGAAGTCGATCGAGGGCAGGGCGCTGACAAAGAAAGTGAGCAGAACGCCGATGGCCAGCAGCGTCACCATGGCCGTCACCATGAAGGACAGCTCGACGCCGCGCGCATTGGCCGTGACGAAGATCGCATAGCCCGCGATCCAATAGAGCGGTTGCCAGTCGGTGGGCGTGCCGAAGATCGCGGTCAGATAGGCGCCGATGAAATAGACGATCACCGCCGGCGTCAGCACATATTCGATATTCTCGGCCACGCCGGTGATGAAGCCGCCCCAGGGGCCAAAGGCCGTCCGGGCGAAGGAATAGGCGCCGCCGGTATGGGGCAGCGCCGGGCTCATCTCGGCCAGCGAATAGGTCAGGCCGAGGAACATCACGGTGATGATGACGGCGCCGACGAACATGCCGCCCCAGCCGCCGACCGCGAAGCCCAGGTTCCACCCGGAAAATTCACCCGAGATGACGGCGGCCACGCCGAGCGCCCAGAGATAAAACACGCCCGCGTGGCGCCTTAGCTCCCGATCCTCGAAATAGTCGATGCTGGCGGCGCGATAGGACACGCCACCCTCATGCTTCTTGGCCGTCATGTATGAGATTCCCCCGATATTCGTCAGATTCGCTCGCGACTATAGCAGGGGAAAAATTTCGGGGGAGGTGGGGGATTTGGGGGCGGCTCACTGCGGACGAGTTGGGGGCGGGCTCACCATTGGACCCCCGGGACGAGCCCGGGGGTGACGAAGGGAGGGAAGAGGCTCGCTCTCATTTTGTGCGACCGTTTTGGGCCCGTATCTGTGCGCTACAGGGCTTCGTCCTACTTGAGCGCGTCGCGCCTCGAGCCCCAGTGTTGCCCCCGATCAACACTCCACAGGCTTTTTGCGAAATCGGCATCACGAAGCGCCGCGCGGTCTTGAACGCTGGGGCGGCTCTGCTAGGTTCGGCTGCCTGCCGGGGTTTGAGGGAATTTATTCATGAACAAATATTTTGCGGGGCTGCTCATAGCCTCTGTTTCAGTCGCTTGTTTCGCCGGCGCCGTGCAGGCCAAGTCCTACACCAAGGCGGTGCAGAAATACTGCCAGGCAGACTACAAGAAATATTGCGGCGATTACGGGCTCGAAACCACGGGCCTGCGCTCGTGCATGGACCGTAACGGCAAGAGCTTGTCCAAGAGCTGCGTCAGAGCGCTGGTGCAGTCGGGCGAGACCTCCCAAGCCTACGTGAAGCGCCGCAAAAACTAATCCGTTTTACGCATCGCGCCAGTTGGCGAATGTCGCGGCGACCCCGCGCAGTGCGCCGTCTTGCGTCCTGAGCTGCCACAGAACGCCGTCTTCGATCCAGAAGCGCCGTCCCGATTTTGCAATGCGAATGGCGGAATAACCGGTGGCGTAGCCGTCCCGGGCGACCGCGTCCAGCAGGCGCTGGCGCTCGTCCCTTGCCGGCGCTGCGACTGAATGCCGCGAGGGCAATCCAATTATTTCGTCCCAGTCATAGCCAAACAGCTTTTGGGCTGCCTTGTTGGCATAGATGAAACCTGGGTCGGGTTTGGTACTATGGGCGAGCACGGGACTTGGCGCGTCCGCATAAAGCCAGCGTGCAGTATGCGGAGCGTCTTGTGATAAAAATG
>DAOVDX010000024.1 GCA_030669345.1 Methyloceanibacter sp.
AGATGGCTGCCGGGCTCAAAGAGGCAGGCGTTGAGGTGAAATACGCCATTCACCCGGTTGCCGGCCGTATGCCTGGCCACATGAACGTGCTGCTGGCGGAAGCCAATGTGCCTTACGACGAGGTGTTCGAACTTGAGGACATCAACTCGGAGTTCCCGCAGGCCGACGTGGTCTACGTGATCGGCGCCAATGACGTGGTCAATCCGTCCGCCGAGGACGACCCGTCCTCGCCGATCTACGGCATGCCCGTGTTGCAGGTGTGGAAGGCGGGCACGGTGCTGTTCAATAAGCGGTCGCTGGCATCCGGCTATGCCGGCATCGACAATCCGGTGTTCTACCGGGACAACACCATGATGGTTCTCGGCGACGCCAAGAAAATGACGGAAGAAATCGCCAAGTCGCTGTAAACCCGCGGCTTGGTTAACCGTCTCAAAGATAACAAATAATTGCTAAAATCAGGCTCAAATCGGCCGATAAAGCTCTCGGCTATTCGTGCCGTTCTACCTGCCAATGCATTGAAATCCAGCGGTTGCCTTCGCATTTACGGAGGGTAGGCTTCAACGGGTTGGGATATCAGCAGAAAGACGATGCATGGCCTTCCGCGTGGAAGGTGACGGCAACACGGCCTGCCGTTCGTGTGTCATTCAAGTAGCGTTCACACAGCCTAGGATAGTGGAGAGCGTGAGACTGTTGCTGGTGAAGTCCATTTTTAGAGGGTAGTGCCTGTCCATGCTGAACCTTTTCTTAGCGCTTGTAGGGATTTTTGCGCTGTTCTGCATCGTCACGCGATTGCTGCATCGCTATTTCGTTTATGTGCCCGACCCGACGCGGGTCGCGCCTAAGGATGTGGGTCTCTCAGGCGTTGAAGAGATCGTATTCAAGGCCGCCGACGGCACGCGTCTCATCGCCTGGTACAGCCCGGCGCAGCTCGGCAAACCGACGCTTCTCTATTTTACGGGCAATAGCGGTAACACCGCCGACCGCGCCGGCAAGATCAAGGCCATCGCTTCGGATGGCTATGGCGTGTTCATGCTCAATTACCGTCGCTTCGGCGGCTCGGGCGGCCGTCCCAGTGAGAAGCGGAATACCGCGGACGCGGTCAGCGCCTACGACTATTTGCGCGGTCTTGGCGTCGCGCCAGATGACATTGTGATTTATGGCGAGTCGCTCGGCACGGCCGTTGCCACGCAGCTTTGCCCGCAACGTCAGCCCATGGCTCTGGTGCTTGAGGCGCCCTTCACGGCGGTGGTTGATGTGGGCTATCTGATGTGGCCGCTCCTGCCGCTCAGATTCATCATGGTGGACCAGTATCGCACGGTGGACCGCATCGATCAGGTCGGCGTGCCGCTATTCATCATCCATGGCGGCAGGGATTCCACCATCCCTCTGAACCATGCGCGTCGCGTGTTCCATGCGGCCGCTGAGCCGAAGACGCTCAGCGTCGTCCCAAGGGCGGGGCACAACGATCTGTTCGAGCAGGGGGCCTGGACCGAAGTGCGCGACTTCATCGCCAACCTTACGCCGGAGCTCGTCGTGGTGGCGCCGGTGGTACGCGCTGGACGTCCGGTTGAGGCCGTTGCCGCGGCTAATGCCGACAAATAAACCGGACACAAGCCCTGAGCGCAACAAAGCCGGGAACGAATTCCCGGCTTAAATCAGCAATAGTCTAGAAGATGGATGCTTAGCGGCGCGGCGTGCGGGGCTTGGCGGCGACGCCAGACTCGCGCAGGGCCTTCTTGCGAGCAAGCTTGCGGGCGCGGCGGATGGCCTCGGCCTTCTCACGCACACGCTTCTCCGAGGGCTTCTCGTAGAAGTTACGGAGCTTCATCTCGCGGAAGATGCCTTCGCGCTGCATCTTCTTCTTCAGAGCCCGGAGGGCCTGATCGACATTGTTATCGCGAACGACGACTTGCACGCGCCTTAGTCTCCGATTGGCCGATGATTTGGGATTGGAGCGGGGGCCAAAAAATGACCCTGACAAACGAGCCAAGGTCCCGCATCCGAATGGCTCGTGTACCAAACCGGGAGGTCGTTGTCCAGACCATGTGAAGGGGTCTCAGCTCTTAACTCTAGGTCTTGGGGAATAGCCGGGTCACATGGCCCATTTTGCGGCCAGGCCGGGCTTCCGCCTTGCCATAGAGATGGATGGTGGCACCGGGCTCAGCGGCGAGTACGGGCCATTGGTTCACGTCGTCGCCGATGAGATTGGTCATCACCGCGTCGCTGTGGCGGTCGGTGGTGCCGAGCGGCCAGCCGCAAATCGTCCGCACATGGTTTTCGAACTGGCTGACCGGGCAGGCATCGATGGTCCAGTGGCCCGAATTGTGGATCCGGGGGGCGATCTCGTTGACGATCAGGCTGGGCTCCTCACCCTCCCGCTCGAACATTTCGACGCAGAGCACGCCCACATATTGAAGCGCGTCAGCGATGGCGCCGGCGATCCGCCGCGCCTCGAACACGGTGGTGTCGGAAATTCGGGCCGGTGCGCGGCTGGTGGCGAGGATGCCGCTCCGATGAACATTCTCGATCACGTCGTAGAATTGCGCTTCGCCGTCTTGCCCACGCACGGCGATTACCGAGACCTCGCGTTCGAACCGCACCACGCCTTCGAGAACCGACGGCACGCCGCCGATGGTCTCCCAGGCGCTCTCGGCTTCGGATTCGGTATGAATGAGAACCTGGCCTTTGCCGTCATAGCCAAAGCGCCGCGTCTTGAGGATCGCAGGCGCCCCTAAGTCAGAGAGCGCTTGGCGGAGACCGTTCAAGTCGACGACGGCGGCGTAAGGCGCGACCGAGATGCCGAGCGCGCTCAGGAAATCCTTCTCGACAAGCCTGTTTTGGGCCACGGCGAAGGATTTGGGTGGCGGGAACACCGGCGCCGACCGGCCAGCAATCTCGAGTGTCTTGGCTGGGATGTTTTCGAACTCACAGGTGACGACATCCACGGCATCGGCAAAGCCAGCAAGTGCTGTGTCATCGTCATAGGCGCCTACGGTCGTCGTCGCGGCGACATCGGAAGCAGGCGGGTTCGCCTCTTCGGAATAGACGTGGGTCTTTAGGCCGAGACGGCTGGCGGCTACGGCGAGCATGCGCCCAAGCTGGCCGCCACCGAGAACCCCAATAGTGCTGCCGGGCGGCAGGGGCGCCTTAAGCATCATCCTCGACCGCTTCGGCCACGGAAGCGGTTTGTGCCGCCCGCCAAGCGCCAAGCCTGATGGCAAGGTCTGCGTCGCTCAGCGCCAGGATACCTGCGGCAAGCAGGCCTGCATTGGTGGCGCCAGCTGCGCCAATCGCAAGTGTGCCAACCGGAACGCCAGCGGGCATCTGGGCGATGGATAGCAGACTGTCGAGCCCCTTCAAGGCGCGGCTTTCGATCGGTACGCCAAGCACCGGCAGCTCCGTCATGGAGGCCGCCATGCCGGGAAGATGCGCCGCGCCGCCGGCTCCGGCGATGATCACCTTGATGCCGCGGTCGCGCGCGGTTGATGCGTATTCGTAGAGGCGCCTCGGTGTGCGGTGGGCCGAGACGACGCGCGTCTCATAAGGCACGTTCAATGCGTCGAGCA
This sequence comes from Methyloceanibacter sp., assembly GCA_030669345.1. Lineage (GTDB taxonomy): Bacteria > Pseudomonadota > Alphaproteobacteria > Rhizobiales > Methyloligellaceae > Methyloceanibacter. The sequence continues at coordinate 3,567 of DAOVDX010000024.1, forward strand.
CGTCGGCTGTCGCTTTCAACGTGGGCCAATCCGAGCGGCTGCCCATTATGATGCCGACGGCTGGTTTTGCATCGCTCATGGGATCGCTCATAGGAAGGGTTCGGGCTGGAAGGACCCCTAAAGGCCCCCTCGCGGAAAGCGCGGGATTATAGGGATGGGGCCTTGCTTGGCAAGGCAAGTCTTCACGGCAAGTCTTCAAAGCCAGTCTGGCGCTATCGGCTTGCAGTTTGGGACGAATTCGGGTGCCTTGGGCCTTCACTGTCGCAAACGAAAGAGAGATTAGATGCCCCAACCCACCCCAGCGTCCCCTAAGAACTCCATGTTGATGCGGCTCTATCTCCTATTCGTCGCGGCCTTGATCTTGCCGATTGCGCTCAGCTACGGCATCGACCCCGTCGCCATGCTCCCCAAGATCCTGGACATGACCGTCACCGGAACGGACCAAATTCATATCTTCCGCGCCATGATGTTTCTCTATCTCGGAGCCTGCACATTCTGGCTCATCGCCGCGTTTAACCCAGCGTGGCAGCGCATAGCGGTGATCTGGGCGGTGATTTTCGCGCTGTCGCTCGCGGTCGGGCGGGCGTTCAGTTTCGCGATCGATGGCCGCGCCAGCCTGCTGCTCGACATTTATTTCGTTTTGGAAGTTCTTGGCGGCCTGCTCGGTCTCGCCGTGCTTCGATACGAGGATCGAAAAGCTAAGCAATAATGTCGGGGAGAATTAGGTCCTCGATCTGGGAGATCTCGTCTCTCAAGGAGAGCTTTTTCTTCTTCAGGCGTTTGAGCTGTAGGGCGTCGGCGCGGCCTGACTCGTCCAACGCGTTGATAGCGCTGTCGAGGTCGCGATGCTCCTGCTTGAGCCTGGACAACACCGCCCGAAGCTCGCGAATCTCGTCGCTCTCCATCGGGCGCCCCTGTTGCTTCGCCCCTCGGTGGGGCGGCCGGAGTATCGCGACGAACACGGACCTGCGCAAGGCCCTGGGCCCCGGAAACTGGGGTTTTTGAGGATGTCCCGGCGTCAGTAAATTTCTTGTGCAGCGATGTCTCAATGGGCGGCCAGCATTAGACAAGTCGTCGCCGGTTTGACACACTCACTCCGGTAGACAATTGACATAGGAGGTTCGGTATGGCGCTAGACGCACACCTCGTTGGGTTGTCGGACAAACACCGCGCATTGGATCGCAAGATCGACGAAGAGCAGGAGAGGCCGACGGCCAATCCTCTCAAGATCGCAGAATGGAAACGTAAAAAACTCCATCTGAAAGATGAAATGGAACGGCTCCGGGAAGAGCCTGCCCATTAGGCCATCGGGCCTCGTTCAGACTGTGGGTTTTTAAAGACTGAGACTGGCGCCTTAATCCTGCGTTTGGGCGCTGAGGGAAGCTTTTATGGTCGCGAGGTTGAGGTTCTTCGGAGCCTCCCCGCGGCTATTGTTTTTTGGGCCCTGATGGCGGGCCAAGCTTGACCTAGGTCAGAATGTCGACTGCTCGAGTCTCTACCATTGGTTGGAGATGAGATTCGCAAAGAAGGGGAGGCTGTGGCCATGCTGGGTTGGGCACGGTGTGAGATGTTGGCGGTCGCGATAGTCGCGCTGCTGGGAGCGGGCCTCTCGCTTCCCGCCATGGCGGCCGAGAAGGGCCTAGCCGACAAGGGCGAAGTGCTGGTGCGTGAGAATTGCTCGCGCTGTCACGCGATCGGGCTTACTGGCGATAGTCCTAATCCGGCAGCACCGCCCTTCCGCACGCTCTCCAGCAAATATCCAATCGAAAATCTTGCGGAGGCGCTGGCCGAAGGCATTGTCTCGGGACATCCGGAGATGCCGATCTTCGTGTTTCCCCCCCACGCCGTCGATGCCATCATCGCTTATCTGGACTCGATCCAAGAGGACGCGCCGGGCAACTAGCCGAGAGGCCGCCTAAGCGTCGGCGGCGCCTTCGGGCCACATCAGCCAGGCGCGCGCGTCAGCCACCTCGTCGGGCGCGAAATGTTCGGCCTCGCAGTGCATGAAGGGTGAGACGAGGCTCGACCACAGATTGTGCGTGTCGGGACTGGCCACCACGGCGATGCGGCTGAAGTCCTGCAAGTGCCGCAGGCTGAACTTGATGTCATGCCAGAGCGCGGCGGCATCCATTCCCTCGAAATCCTTGATCACCTCGAGCACACGCACTTTGCCGTGGCGTTTAATAAAGGCCTCGAGCTTGTCCGCCACCCGATCGAATTCTTGCGTCAAGACGCGGCCGCTCAAGACGATCTCGACCGCTTGGGCGTTGTCATGTTCGGTGTAAGAAAGCATGAGAAATTCAGCTCATAGACGCGAATCGTTGCTTCTGCCGGCGGGCACATCCTAGCCGAGGAGGAGAGGGCGCGCCTAGCGGCGGGCCAATCGCTATTTTCGGCCCGAAAGCCTGGCTTTTCCGGTCTAAATGGTAGAACCCTACAGTTCACGGGAAATTAAGCTTAACGAGGCCACAAAGCAGAGTTAAGAATACGCTGTTGCCGCCTTTCCCCCGCCTAGTCGCGAATGAAAAAATGGGAGAATCGCAATAAAGAAGCTCATCTTTTCCCTGGTGGTCGTCTGCCTCATCGCGCTCGGTGGTGTGTGGATGGTCCTGGAGCCTGCTCCCGCCGCCAAACAGAAGGCGGAAGAGCGGTCGGCGCGCCCGCTTGCCTATCAGCTTGCGCTTGCTGAGCGCGATGCAAAAGCCAACGCGGATAAAGAAGACGACAGCCCGAAGACGACGGACATTCCGGCCTTCGATACGGTGACGACGCCCGAGGCCACGCCACAAGACGGCGCGGTTGCGGCCCTGCCTCCGGACGAGGGCATGGACGCGCCTCAGGATATCGCGTCGCTACTGCATGAGGGCGCCGACGTACAAGACGGCCTGCCCGATTGGCCGGACCAAGGTGCCGACGCGTCACAAGGTGATCCGGCGCTAGGCTATCCTTCACAGCGCGATCCTTCGCAAGACTATGCGGCATTGCCGGGCGAGGCCGGGCAGCCGGGCGCCGAGCAATGGGGTAACGATGGCCGTCCGCCTTGGGCCTACGGTCCGCCTTCGCAGGCCAGGGAATACGGAGCTCCTCCTCAAGACGGACGCTATGGACCGCCGCCGGGTGATGCTTATGATCCTCGGAGAGGGCAAGTCGATCCCCAAGCCTATGGACCCCCTCCAGGCGCCCCGCCGCAAGCCGGTCAGTATGGCGGCCAGGAGAGTACGGAGTGGGCCGACCAGAACACGGAAGAGTGGGTCGAGGTCATCGTTTCGGGCGCGGGGATGCGGGCGACGGCGGGCGACGATGCCCCCATGCTGTTCGCCTTTCCCTATGGCCGCAATCTCAAAGTGGTGTCGCGTTTTGAGGGTTGGGTCGAGGTGACTGACCCGCAAAGTGCCGCGACGGGCTGGATGCAGGCGCACGCCCTGGCACCGTCCGTCGGGAACCGGCCGCGCTATGGACAGGGCCAGGCCTATTACGACGATCAGCCTCAGCAGGAGCAAGGTGGCGGTTGGTTCCGTCGCAATGCCGATGGCTTTGGCAGCATGATCAACCGCGCGTTCGGCGGCAACTAAGCATCACGGGCGTTCCTAGCGCCGCTTCCGTTTCATTTTTACTTTGGTCTTGGCTTTGCTAGCGCAGGCGATGCGGTGCGCTTCGCGCGCCCAGTCAGCGAGTTCGTCCGGCTCCTCCAAGAGTCGCGGCGGCACTTCCCAATAAGACATGGCGACCGGCGGTCTTCCCTTTGATGTATAGGTGAAGGGGCCCATGCCCTCGGCCTTAAACGCGCGGGCGGATGTTTCGTCGGCCTTGAGATAGAGCACGTCGTTGGCGAGCAGCGCGAACATCACGCCGTCGGCATAGATGCCGGCGCCGCCAAACATGTTGCGGATACTCACCGGCGCAAAGCCTGCGAGTTGGTCCTTGATGAAGTCCTTGAAGCCTTCCGTCGGAGGCATATGCGTTCAGGCTGGCGGAGACGCGGTTGGTGAGACGTGCTGGTCCGGCTCTGGCTGCTCGGTCGCCTCGTCATGGCCGTTACGCCCATTGGCCGTCGGTGCCGGCTGGCCCACGCCATTGCCCTTGGGCTTTACGCCGGCAACGCGCAACTCGCGCTCGACCGCCACGCGGGCCGCCTCGTTCTGCGTGTAGAGCTCCATATGTTCGGCGTCCTCGTCGACGACGGGGGTTAGCGCTTCATCCATATAGAACTTGGCGTTGGGGTCGGCCTCGACCTTGCGCACGATGCGCTTAAAGGTCCGCCAGCTGTTGAGGAGCAACGCGACTTTCCGCGCAGCCTCGGCGGCGTACCGGGCGTAAAATACGATCGGCGTCTCGATCGGCAGGCCGGAGCGCCGGTCGCGGCGATGCTTGATGCGGAAAAGACCCCACTGCAGTGGATGCAGACCTTCGACCGGTACGGCGTTGGAAAACCAGAACAGCATGGGCATCAGCGAGCGGATATTGATGCCACTGGCATAGGCGCGGCGCAGGACCGTCTCGAGATGCTCCTTGGTGTAGAAGATGCCCCACGCCGTGCGATAGGCCTCCTGCCACTCCTCGGATGACATCTTGGCGTGGCCAGTGACGACGTGCTCCAGCTCGTATTTGTTCATGTCGGGGTCCATCCAGACCCCTTTTTCCGCCAGCACCTTGTGGTCTTCGGACCCGGGCAGCGGTGTCAGCACGAAGAACTCCAGCATGTCGAGCGGCAGCTCATGTTTGATGATCTCGAGGTCCTGGCGGATCGACTCTGGCGTGTCGTTGGGGAAGCCCAAGATGTAACCGGCGAAGGTCATGATGCTGACGCGCTTCCAGTCGAGCAGCATCTTGCGATATTCGGTGATCTTGTTTTGACGCTTCTTGGCGGCGATCAGGTTCGCCGGGTTGATATTCTCAAGCCCGATGAATACGCGGGTGACGCCGGCGCGCTGTGACTTCTCGATGAAATTCGGGATTTTGTGACACAGCGTGTCGACCTGGATCATGAAGCGGATGTCCAGCCCATCCTCTTCACGCAGCTTGATGATGCGGTCGTAGATCGCTTCCCAGTCTTTGTTCCGTGCGAAATTGTCATCGGTGATGAAGAAGCGGTTCACGCCCTGCTCGTAGTTCGTGCGCAGGATCTGCTCGATCGAGTCCGGCGTGCGATAACGCGACTTGCGCCCTTGTACATTGATGATCGTGCAAAACGAGCATTGGAATGGGCAGCCGCGGCCAGCGTCGAAGCTCGTGAAGTTTCCGACGGTGCGCTCCACGAATTCGTAGGGAAGGATGGGCGGGGAGGGCACGTTGCCGAGGCACGGCAAGTGCGACATATGATTGTAAAGCGGCTGCAGCGCGCCGTTGGCTGCGTCCCGCAGCACGTCGTCTATGTGATCCTCAGCTTCGCCCGCGAAGATGGAGATGCCGAGGTCTTGCGCTGCCTTGATGTCCTCAGGGATTTCGGGGAGCATGGCAAGGCAGCCGGAGACGTGAAAGCCGCCGATCATCACTTGCACGCCGGCGGCGAGCAACGGCCGGGCGATGTCCACCGCCCGGGGAAATTCGTTGGACTGAACCCCGACAATGCCGACCAGCGCCTTGCCGCCATTGTCGGCGATCCGGCGGAGAATGTCCTTCGTCTTCACGCGCGTATTGGTCTCGTCGATGGCGGAGACGTCGATGGGGAGATCGGGGCCGAGGACGTTTCGGCCGGCGGCGCCTTGCGCTAGGCCGAAGACGGCGGCTAACGAGTTTGACGGCATGGTCGAGCGTAACCACTGCACCACATAGCCGTCCTCGTCGTAATGGGACGGCTTGATCAGGATGAGCTGGAATCGCGGCTCGGTCGTCCGTGTTCGCTTGGCCATCCCTTAATCCCGCGCAGAGGTGCTTCCCGCGCGGGAAAAGAAGATGAGACCACGCGATGCGCCTCTGAATTGGGCGCTCCGGTTCTGCACGCCCTGCCCCGTGATCGTACCGGATGGTGCTTCGTGACACTGATTTTTGTGCAACGTCACAAGCAGTTAGGCCACCCAAACACATTCCATCGTGGGGGTCCAACAGATTAGGAGGAGACTGGTCTTTCGGGTGGTAGTCGCCTCTCCTCCGGGGATTCGAAGGCGGCGATATCCTTGGCCAGGAAGTAATTGAGCATGGTGCGGATGGTGGCGATCACCGCGAGCTTCCAAATGTCCTCCCAGGTCGGGGCGACAGCGGTGCGCAGGATGTCGGCGGCGAGCGCGAATTCCAGGGCCAGCAGAATCCAGGTCGCGAATCTTAGCCAGATCTGCCGTCCGCGGATTTCGGTGGCTTGGCCGGTGAACACGGCCGTAAGGACGCCCCAGAGCGCCTGGCTGCCGCCGATGATCACGACGACGACGGCGCCGAGTTCGATGACGAGCGCCACATAGCTCGCCAAGACGTTGAAGTGTTGTTCGAGTGGAATGGCGCCTCTCCCCACTTAGACTGCCCAGAGACTAAGCCGATTCGGCCCGAGCCGGGAATTGGGCGGCGTCACACAAAGGGGGTGGCGTAGAACGACTTCGGGCTAGACTCATCGCGCAGCCAACGCCTATTCTAGGTAGCGAATTTTGCTTGCACACCTAGAAGTAGAGCTATGCCGCAGTCGCGTGACGATCAAGGGCCTCTGAAAATCAAGGCGTGGAAGAGGAGGATCAACAGTCTCCCGCGACCCCATATGTGGGCGTCAGTCTTCCCATCTCGCGAACATTGCGGGTCTGTGCGGCTGTTGCTCTCACGGCTACGCTCCTCGCATGTATTGCAATCATTTTGGGCTATCTCTTTTTTGGCAAAGCCGATTGGGAGCCCGCGAAGTTCGATCTCATAAGTCTGATTATATTTTGCTTCCTAGGCCTCGCGGTGTGCTTGCTGCCTTGGGAGAATTACCAGGTCAAAATCGCGAAGATCGGACCGTTCGAACTTAGAGAGGCGCTTTCCGCACAAGCCCAAGAGCGCGAGTTGGACATTCACGAGCTTTCCAAGCACATTGAGAAGTTGGAAGGAGCGGCTCCAGGAGGCGACGACGAGGCTCCCGCAGCCGCCGCGGAGTCCAATACGCTGCTGGGGCTCCTAAAGAATTTTCTCAAGGACAACGAGCGCTATTCGTTCAACGCGTCACGAATATGGAGTCGGGATCCCAATAACTTTGGGAGCTTTGAGACTTCGGAAATTCGGCGCGCCCTACGGGAGACGGTCAGCGAGGGCGCAGCGGAGACGCGCGTTAGCCAAAAGGGAAATACGCTCTATCGCGTAGCAAAGAAATAGCTCTCGACTAAGCGCCACACGCCGCCGGCGGTTCGCCGGCTCTCGGGTCTCGGTTAAAGCTCGCCGGTGAGGAACTGGCCGCGCCCGAGTCCGAAGGACCAATCCTCGTCGCTGTTCTCGACGATCGCCACCACCACGTCGGACGGGGCGATGCCGCAGGACCGCTCCAACTCCTCGCATAACAGCCGGTAGAACGCCTCCTTCTGCTCCCGCTTGCGTGGGCGCGATGTCATCTGGAGAAACACGACCTTGTCGGTGCGCGGGATGTCGAGCCCGGTGTCCTCGACGATCATCCGCGAAGGCTTGTGCTCATGGACGATCTGGTAGCGGTCGCGTTCGGGAACTTTGAAGGCGGCAAGCATGGCGTGATGGGCCGCGTCGAGCAGCGCCTTCATCTCGGTGTCGGTGCGGCCTTCGATCAGGTTAAAGCGGAGAAGGGGCATGCGATGCCTTTGAGGCTAGCGCGTCGGGGCGTGCTTAAACGTCCTTGGCGACTTCACGGAGCTTGAACTTCTGGATTTTGCCAGTGGACGTTTTGGGCAGCGCGGTGAACACTACGTGGCGCGGACATTTGAAGCGGGCGAGCTTCTCCTTGCACCAGGCGATGATCTCTTCAGCGGTGACGTCAGTGCCCGGGCGCAACTCGACAAAGGCGCAGGGCGTCTCGCCCCATTTCGTGTCGGGCTTGGCGACCACCGCCGCTCCGGCAACGCCCGGGTGCATGTACAGCACGTCCTCAATCTCGATGGAGGAGATGTTCTCCCCGCCGGAGATGATGATGTCCTTGGAGCGGTCCTTCAACTGGATATAGCCGTCCGCGTGCATGACGCCGAGATCGCCGGAATGGAACCAGCCACCGGCAAAGGCCTCGTCGGTTGCTTTCGCGTTTTTGAGATAGCCCTTCATCACGATATTGCCGCGGAACATGACCTCGCCGATGGTCTCGCCGTCGGCCGGCGTCTTTTCCATGGTGGCCGGGTCCATGACCATGAGATCTTCCAGCGCATGATAACGCACGCCCTGGCGGATCCTTTTGTTGAGACGTTGCTCGGCTGGAAGTTCGTCCCAGGCGGCATGCCATTCGTTCAGCGTCGCCGGGCCGTAGGTCTCGGTCAGTCCGTAGAGATGCGTAAGCTCGAAGCCTGCCGCGTCCATCTCGGCGAGCACGGCGGCGGGCGGCGGCGCGGCGGCATGGTTGAAGGCAACGCGGTGATCGAAATTGCGCTTCTCATCGTCGCCCGCATTGAGCAAGGCCGACATGACAAAGGGCGCACCAGAGAGATGCGTCACCTTGTGATCGGCGATGGCGTCATACATGGCCTTCGCCCGCACAGCGCGAAGACACACATGCGTGCCGGCAGCGAGTGACAGCGACCAGGGGAAGCACCAGCCGTTGCAGTGGAACATTGGCAGCGTCCACAGATAGACGGGATGCTGGCCCATGCCAGTGGCGACGGTGTTGGCGTAACACATGAGCGCCGCGCCACGGTGATGGTAGACGACACCCTTCGGGTTTCCAGTCGTGCCGCTGGTGTAGTTCAGCGACAGTGCGTCCCACTCATCCGCCGGCATTGCCCACCGGAATTCCGCGTCACCACTGGTGACGAAGGCCTCGTAGTCGAGATCGCCCAAGCGCGTCCCTTCGACGCCGCATTGGACGTCGCGATAATCGATCAGGAGCGGCTTCGTTTTCGTCTGGCCGAGGGCGTCTTTGAGAACGGCGGCAAACTCGGCGTCGACGATCAGAACCTTGGTCTCGGCATGGTCGAGCATGAAGGCGATGGTGGCGGCGTCGAGGCGCGTGTTGATGGAGTGTAGTACGGCGCCCACCATGGGCACGCCGTAATGGGCTTCCAACATGGCGGGTGTGTTGGCGAGCATCACCGAGACGGTGTCGCCTTTGCCAATGCCACGGGCTTGAAGTGCCGAGGCGAGCTGGCGCGACCGCGCATAGAAGTCCCGGTAAGCGATCTTCGCGCTGCCGTGGATGATTGCGACATGGTCCGGGTGAACGCTCGCTGCGCGCTCAAGAAAGACGAGCGGCGTCAGCGGCTGATAATTCGCCGGAGTTCTGTCGAGGCCAGTGTCGAATGGGTGGACCATGCCCCGCCTTGAGTTCTCTAGGTGCGTTTCTCGGGCGCACACTAGCCAAGGCGGCAGCCTCTAATCAAATCTTCTTCCCGATCGCGAGCTGATTTTTCGGTCCTTGCGGGGACGGGCGGCCTAGCGGTGCGCGTAGTAGGCGAGAACGGTGGCAAAGCCCCCAAAGGTGACCAGCACCAATACGAGATAGAGAATTTCAAACTGGCTCATGACATCTCCCCCTTCTTTAAGCGATCGAAGGGGTTAAGGCTCGCCCACAGGTTGCGGGGCAGCCTTGATCGATATCAAAAGGTCAAATTGTGCCGCAGGCGTCGCCTGCGCCAGCCATTCTAATCCGAGGGAGTTTCTTCCTTCGAGGGGGCCTCTTCGGCTGTTGGGGTCTCGGCCTCAGGGGTCTCGGTCTCGGAGGTTTTGGCCTCGGGGGCTTCGTCCTGTTTCAGGTCTTTCAGCTTGGCGAAGACGGAATCGGCATCGGGGGCCTCCTCCACCACTTCGGGCGCGGCCATGGCCTCGCGGGCTTCCTGCGCCAGCGCTGAAGCCATCGGTGCCTCGACCTCAGGCTCTGGTTTGGCCATGACGATGGTCTCCTCGGCGGGAAGCAGGGAGCCGGCCTTTTCCGGAGTGCCACCCGCCTTCTTGAGCTCGCGCTCAAGCCGCACAGCTGCCTTCTTCACGGCGGCGTCGAGGTCGATTTGCGAACAAAGACCAAGCGTTACTGGGTCCTGCGCCACAAGGTTTGGGGAGTTCCAATGGGTCCGCTCGCGAACGGCGAGGATGGTCGGCTTGGTGGTGCCGACCAGGCGCATGACCTGGGAGTCTTTGAGTTCGGGATGGCTGCGGAGCAGCCAAAGGATGGCGTTCGGCCGATCCTGGCGGCGCGACACTGGGGTGTAGCGGGGCCCCCGCTTGGTCGTCACTTCGGGGATCTCGACCTTGGACTCCAACAGGTGCAGATGGTGCTTTGAGTCCTTCTCCGCCAAGGCGATCTCCTCGCGGGAGAGCTGGTTGGATGAAATCGGGTCCATCCCCTTAATGCCGTGGGCCACATCGCCGTCGGCAATGCCCTTCACCTCAAGCACGTGCAGCACGCAGAATTCCGCGATCTGATCGAATGTGAGGGAGGTGTTGTCGACGAGCCAGACAGCGGTCGCCTTGGGCATCAATGGGGTGCGGGTCATGAGCGGTCTCAAACCTTAAAGGGGTAGCGGCGTCTCTCTCGCCCCTCCGGCGAAAGAACCAATCCGAACCAAATGAGGGGAATAGTCTCCTATATAGGGGCTGAAGCTCCCGTAGGCAATTGTTCTGGGAGGGTCGCTTAGGCCGTCTTGAGCATGATCTTGCCGATATGGGCGGGGTCGTCGATGCGCCGGTGAGCCTCTGCCGCCTCGGTCATCTGAAACGTGCTGTCGATCACCGGCTTGAACTTGCCGTCGGCGACGAGCGGCCAAATGCGCTCCTCGATGGCCAAGGCCATGCGTGCCTTGGCGGTGGGAAGCTGGGCGCGAAGCGTGGAACCGGTGAGGGTGAGGCGGCGCATCATCAGCCGCATCAGGTCGATCTCGACCTTGGACGTCTTGAGGAAGGCGATCTGCACAATGTGGCCTTCAACCGCTGCCACTTTCAGATTACGCTCGATGTAGTCGCCGCCGATCATGTCGAGAATGACGTCCGCGCCATGCTTTTCGGTTACTTCATGCACGACATCGACAAAGTCTTCTTCCCGGTAATTGATGGCGCGGACGGCGCCAAGCGCCTCGCAAGCCTTCACCTTCTCCGCGCTGCCGACTGTGGTGATGACCTTGGCGCCCAGCGCCGTGGCCAGCTGGATGGCGGTGGTGCCGATGCCACTTGCGCCGCCATGCACCAAAAGCCACTCGCCAGGCTCAAGGCCGCCGCGCTCAAACACATTGTGCCAGACGGTGAATATCGTCTCGGGCAGGGCCGCCGCTTGCACCGCGTCGAGCCCGATGGGTGCCAGCAGCGTGGTGGCCTCGGGCGCTACGGCGAATTCGGCATAGCCGCCGCCATTGACCAGGGCGCAGACGAAGTCGCCTTCCTTGAACCGCGTGACACTCTCGCCCACGGCCACGACGGCACCGGCCACTTCGAGGCCGAGCAGATCGGAAGCCCCTTTCGGCGGCGGGTAAAGGCCCTGGCGCTGAAGCACGTCTGGCCGGTTGATGCCGGCGGCCTCGACAACGATCAACACCTCGTCGGGGCCGGGCAGCGGAACTGGCCGCTCGCCTGGCACTAGCACTTCTGGGCCGCCGCTCTCGCGCGCTTCAATGACAGTCATGGTCTGTGGCAGCATCAGTCCCTCGTTCAGCGATGGAGTTCTCTTGATTGGCGACGACGTTAGAGAAGAGCGCCGCGCGATGCTAGGATGAGCTATGGACCGCGACGATCTGGAACCCAAAAAGGCCAAGAGCTATGGGCTCGGAGAAGACCTGAGTAAGCACTCGGTCGCCGAGCTCGCAGCGCTGATCGAGACCCTTAAGGGCGAGATCGTAAGGGTCGAGGAGGTGCTTGCGGGCAAGCAGTCCTCCAAGAGTGCCGCGGAAGCCGCGTTTAAGCGCTGAAAACTTCCGTACACGCTTCATTTAGGTAAATCAGGCCTTAGCGTTAACTCGCCATTAGGGGTTCGCCGGTAGGGTTTGGTTATCCAGTCCTCTGGATCTGAGTGGCCTGTTCCACTCTGTTTGACGCCTCCCTGTTAACTTCCTGAGCCGCCCTAGGGCGGCTCTTTTTTTGGCCAATTTCCGGGCGCTTAACCTTCGTTACGTGTAGGCGACGACAGACCGTCAGCATGGCATATTATGCCCCCGCACTTGGTGGACTGTAACGGGAGTGGGTAATGGCGGGGACGTCCAATAATAACGAGCTTGAAAGCGTGACGGTTTCGTTCGGCGCGAAGTTTGCGCGTTCGGACCAATTCAAGGCTGTGTTCCGCGAGGGCATGGCGCTGGTCGA
>DAOVDX010000047.1 GCA_030669345.1 Methyloceanibacter sp.
CAAGGGCGAGAAGCGGGCCGAGGCAGCGCGCCTGGCCAAAACCTTTAGCGCCCAGGTTATCGACGAATCGCCTGAGCATTTTGTGTTCGAGATCACCGGCGAGCAGCCGAGGATCGAAGAGTTTGTTGTGTTGATGCAGCCGCTCGGCCTTGTCGAGGTCTGCCGCACGGGGCTAGCGGCCATCGCCCGCGGGCCGGAACGGATGTAACGACCACTTGTATTTTTGCGGCCCGGACGGCAAAAACCGGGCGAACCATCACTTGCGACTTCAAAGGCCAAGGGGAATAGGTATGCGCGTTTATTACGATCGGGATGCCGATCTCAATCTGATCAAAGGCAAGAAGGTCGCCATCATCGGCTACGGCAGCCAGGGACACGCGCATGCGCTGAACCTGAAGGATACCGGCGTGGCTGAGGTTGCCGTCGGCCTGCGCCCTGGTTCCAGTTCCATCGCCAAAGCTGAAGGCGAGGGCCTTAAGGTCATGTCCGTGCCGGATGCCGCCAAATGGGCCGACGTGGTGATGATGCTCACCCCGGACGAGCTTCAGGGCGAAATCTGGAAGAACGACCTCGAGCCCAATATGAAAAAGGGCGCGGCGTTGCTCTTCGCTCACGGCTTGAACATTCATTTCGATCTCATCAAGCCGCGTGCCGACATGGATGTCTTCATGGTGGCGCCGAAGGGCCCCGGACATACCGTGCGTGCCGAGTATAAGCGCGGCGCCGGCGTGCCCTGCCTCGTGGCCATCGCTCAGAATGCCACTGGCAGCGCGCATGATCTGTCGCTGTCCTACGCCTCGGCCATCGGCGGCGGCCGGGCCGGTATCATCGAGACCACGTTCCGCGAGGAATGCGAGACCGATCTGTTCGGCGAGCAGTCGGTTCTGTGCGGCGGCTTGGTCGAGCTGATGCGTAACGGCTACGAGACATTGGTCGAGGCTGGCTATGCGCCGGAGATGGCCTACTTCGAGTGTGTCCACGAAGTGAAGCTGATCGTCGACCTCATCTACGAAGGCGGCATCGCCAACATGAACTACTCCGTGTCCAACACCGCCGAGTATGGCGAGTACGTGTCGGGCCCGCGCGTGGTCAACGCCGCCAGCAAGGAAGCCATGAAGGCCGTGCTGGACGACATTCAGTCGGGCAAGTTCGTCAAGGATTGGATGGCGGAGAACAAGGCCAACCAGACCAACTTCAAGGCTATGCGCGCCAAATGCGACAGCCACGATATGGAAGTCGTGGGTAAGCAGCTTCGCGACATGATGCCGTGGATCGCCGAGCGCAAGATGGTCGACAAAGACAAGAACTAACGCTTCGCGTCACACGAAAAAGTTGGATGCCCGGCTTAAGGCCGGGCATGACGGGAACAGGTTTTGGGGCTGAGGATAGGGGACCAATGTTGATCGCCCGTTACGCCAAGATCGCAATGGCTGTTTGCCTCGCGGCCTTCTGCCTGCTCGTCGTTTTCAATAACCTCACCGACTACGACACGAACTATCTCTTCGTGCAGCATGTCTTGAGCATGGACACGACATTCCCAGGCAACGCGTTGATATACCGGTCGGTCACGAACCCTGATCTGTTGAGTGTGGCGTATGGCGTGATCGTCGGCGCCGAGGCCGTGGCCGGACTCTTGTTTTTCGCCGGGGCCATCCGCCTTTGGCAAACGCGGACCGCGCCGGCTGTGGTCTTCAACCAGGCAAAGGGTCTCTTCGTGGCCGGGTGCCTGCTCGCTTTCCTCGTTTGGTTCTTTGGGTTCATGGTGATCGCCGGTGAATGGTTCGCCATGTGGCAATCTTCCGCCTGGAACGGTCAAGACGCCGCTTTTCGCTTCTATGTGACCGTGCTCGCGGTTTTGATCTTCGTGAACCAGCCTGATGGCGATCTCATTCAGGCCAAGCGCGTGCCGGTGCGCGCCAAGCCCGCGCCAAAACGGCAGCCGGGGCGCCGCGCCGATCAAAAACGTCGCCGCACCGATAAGGCCTGAACAGTCGGGGAAGCCGATCTGGCGGCTTCAAACAGGGCCGTTTCAGCCGGCCCAGCGAGCCGTCCGCTCCTCTAGGCCCCAAAATGCCGGGATTCATGCCCTGTCTGGGCAGGATTCTTGCCATTTCAGGGCCGGAATTGGGTGGTTTGATGCCGCCACGGAGCGCATAATCTGGCTGATTCACCACTTCAGAGGGTGATGGCCTCAAATCTCTAGAGGGAAACGACCTATGAGGTCTCTCGTATTAGGACTTGTTCTAGCGGCGTCGATGAGTCTTCCAGGACTTGCGGCGGAGCCGGAGGGTCCTGCAGCGCTGATCGACCATACGGATGCCATCAGGATCACCGTCCAGGATCGGCTCGCGGCCAAGTCCATGCGAGACGCGGCCCAGCAGATCGCGCTCGCTGAATATTATTCGGTTTCTAATCATCGCCCGCTTTGGGTCGACGAGAACGGCCTGACCCCGCGCGGCAAGGCCGTCATGGCCGAGGTCGCCAAGGCCGACGATTATGGGCTTCGCGCCAGAGATTATCGACTGCCGGATGTTGCCAGCTTCAACGCCGCCGATCCGAACGCGGTTGATTGGCTCGCCGGTGCTGAAATTAAGATCAGTATTGCCGTGCTCGAATACGCCAAGGATGCGCGCGGTGGCCGTCTCACCCCGCTAAGCCTGAGCAAGAACCTCGACCCGACGCTGTATCTGCCGAACCCCGCCGAGGTGATCGGATTCATTGCCATCCGTTCCGACCCGGCCGCTTATTTGCGCAGCTTCCAGCCAACCCATCCGCAGTTCGAGGCGCTTAGGCAGAAGCTCATCCAGGCTCGCAAGGGTGACGCCCCGGTGGCAGCCCCAAAGCCCGATGTGGTCATCATTCCTCCCGGGCCAATTCTCAAGCTCGGCGTCAAGAATCCGCAAGTGGCCCTCCTTAGGACGCGCCTCAAAGTTCCGGCGAAGCCCGGCGCCAAGGAGAATGTGTTCGACAAGGATCTGCGCCAGGCCGTCAGGCAGTTCCAGCGCGCCCATGGCGCGTCCGCCGATGGCATCGTCGGCTCAGGCACGCGCCGCATGCTGAACGGTCAGCCGGCACCGCGTCAGTTGAAGGGCCAACAGAAGATCGACCTTCTCATGGTCAACATGGAACGCTGGCGTTGGCTGCCGCACGACATGGGACCGTTTTACGTCACGGTGAACATCCCCGAGTTCAGGCTCCGCATCATGGAAGATGGGGAGAAGATGCATGAAGCGCGCGTGGTTGTCGGCAAGACCAACAAGCAGACGCCCGTCTTCTCCGACGAGATGGAAGAGATCGTCTTCCGTCCG
This sequence comes from Methyloceanibacter sp., assembly GCA_030669345.1. Taxonomy (GTDB): domain Bacteria; phylum Pseudomonadota; class Alphaproteobacteria; order Rhizobiales; family Methyloligellaceae; genus Methyloceanibacter. The sequence continues at coordinate 3,309 of DAOVDX010000047.1, forward strand.
AATTGGTTTGTGCCGAACTCCATCAAGACCGAGGAAATCGCGCCGAGTCTGCGCCGGAGCGGCGGCTTCTTCAGTGGTGGCGGATGGGACACGTCGGTGTTCCAGCGTCATGATCTGCGCATCCGCGGGGTCAGCGGGCGCGATATCGATCCCGCCTCGATCGATTGGGGCAACACCGATATCCGCAGATACGAACTCTACCAGCCGCCCGGACCGCGCAACGTGCTGGGGATGATGAAGTTCCGGTTCCCCAACAAACATGACGTCTACCTGCACGACACGACGCAGAAGCATCTGTTCACCAATGCCGTTCGCCTGGAGAGCCATGGCTGCATGCGGTTGCAGAATCCCGAACAGGTCGCGACCATTCTGCTTAGCCGCGACCAGGGTTGGACAGCTTCGCAGGTTGCCTCCGCCGTCGCGGGCAGGGACGACAACAAGATCATCCTGAAGAACCACGTCCCCGTCTACGTCACCTATTTCACGGCGCGGGTGGTCGACGATGGTTCGCTCACGCAGTACCGCGATGTCTATCGCCACGACACCAGGATGCTTGCTGCACTTAGCGGAAGAGCTGCACCCCGCGGGCTACCCGGCGATGAGCAAGTTGCTGTCCAGGCCCGGCAGAGGCCTGCCAACACGCGCCGGCAAACCGGGTTCAACGATATCACCCGCTCAATCTTCGATTTCTAAGGCTGCCCGCGATCCGTTCCGGGGCCTCAAGGCTTAGCTGTGGACCTGCCTGCGCGCGTCGCGTCGCGGCATAGAGCCGCTTGCCCTTGCTCAGCGCCCGGGTTCGCACTATTTTCCTAAAGAACGCGGCTCCGGTTGGAGCTACGCGAGAACAGGTGAGTGATGCAGCGCTTGAACGACCAGATGAAGCTTGAAGCCAGCGGTATTCCGCAGGCGGCTTCCGCGGGCGCGCTATGCCTGACGCTCCTCCTCCTTAGCCGCCCCTGAGCTTCGGCGGTCCCGCATTTTTTAAGCGGGACGGGCGTTCAGGGGATTGAAAAGCCAAGAGAACCGAACGTTAGCGGCTTGCCGATCATGATAGATTGGCGCCCTAGAGCTAAGGACGAAAACCATGGCCTCCGACGAAAACCAGACCCCTCAAGAGGCGCCACGCCCGGATAGCGACCGCGTGGTGATCTTCGACACGACCTTGCGCGACGGGGAGCAATGCCCCGGCGCCACCACGACCTTCGAAGAGAAGCTCGAGATTGCTGAGCTGCTCGATGAAATGGGTGTCGACATCATCGAGGCGGGCTTTCCCATCGCCAGCCATGGCGATTTCGAGAGCGTGCAGGAGATTGCCCGCCGCGCCAATAATTCGGTGATCTGCGGCCTGGCTCGTGCGCAGTTGAAGGATATCGATGTCTGCGCCGAGGCCATCAAGCCAGCCGCGCGCGGCCGCATCCACACCTTCATCGGCACCTCGCCGCTCCATCGCAAATATCAGATGAGTATCGAAAAGGCCGAGGTGCTTGAACGGGTGACCGCATCGGTGACGCGTGCCCGCAACCACACCGACGATGTCGAGTGGTTGGCCATGGACGCCACCCGTATCGAGGACGATTTCCTGTGCGCGTGCGTCGAGGCGGCCATCAAGGCCGGCGCCACCACGATCAATATTCCCGATACGGTCGGCTACGCTACGCCGGACGAATTTGGCGCGCTGAAACGCATGCTCTTGGAGCGCGTGCCTGGCGCCGACGCCGTGGTGTTCTCAACCCATTGCCACAATGACCTCGGGCTGGCCGTAGCCAACTCCTTGGCTGGCGTGGCCGCCGGTGCTCGTCAGGTGGAATGCACCATCAACGGGCTTGGCGAGCGCGCGGGCAATGCCGCTTTGGAAGAGGTGGTCATGGCCATCAAGACACGGTCCGATGTCATGCCGTTCTGGACGGGTATCGACACCACCATGTTGACGCGGGCTTCGAAGCTCGTCTCCCGCGTGACGGCCTTCCCGGTTCAGTACAACAAAGCCATCGTCGGCCGGAATGCCTTTGCTCATGAGAGCGGCATCCACCAAGACGGCATGCTGAAAAATGCTCAGACCTTCGAGATCATGACGCCCGAAAGCGTAGGCTTGAAGGAGTCCTCGCTGGTGATGGGCAAGCATTCCGGGCGCCATGCCTTCCGCGAGAAGCTGAAGGACTTGGGCTACGAGTTGGGCGACAACGCGTTTGAGGACGCTTTTGTGCGCTTCAAGGCGCTCGCTGACCGTAAGAAGCATGTCTATGACGAGGATATTGAGGCCTTGGTCGATCAGGAAATCGCGTCCGCCCGTGACCGCATCAAGGTCGTGGCGCTGAGGGTGATCGCTGGGACCGGCGGTCCGCAAAAGGCGACCATCACGCTCGACATCGATGGCAAGCAGCACACCGTTGAAGCAATGGGCGATGGCCCGGTGGATGCGATTTTCCTGGGCATCCGGTCCCTGGTGCCCCATGAGGCTCGGCTGGCCCTTTATCAGGTGAGTGCGGTGACCGAGGGGACGGACGCTCAGGCCGAGGTCATGGTACGGCTTGAGGTCGACGGCAAAATCGCCACGGGCAGGGGGTCCGACACCGACACCATGGTCGCCTCGGCCAGAGCCTATGTCAGCGCACTGAACAAGCTGATGGCGCGGGAGGCCCGGCGCAAGCCGGAGACCATGCTCGCTTCGTAGTACGGGTGGCTCGTAGTGCTCATGTCATGGGCATTTGCTACAATGTGGCCAACGCGCAAGCGCGGCGCCTGCGGCGGCCGGCTCTAAGCTGGCCGACCGTCCGCCTTAATTCATGGCCCGATCGTCCAAGCGTCGGTGTGACGCTTCGCCCCCGTCTTAACGAGGGGCGATAAGCCGCTCATCCGCCAAGATCCTCGGGCTGGCGGCTGGCTCGGGCCGAAATGCACCACACAGCGTGCACTCGGCTCGTCAAGCGAAGAGTTTTTTTCAAAACGGGCGCATCACGCATTGCCCGTCAGTTCAATTTGACGCAACATAGCTTCGCGCTCGGCGCGGTCCGAACCCATTGGAACGGCCACATTTCCTGCCGCTCGCAAGTATTTGTGGCGTTAAGGGCTCCCGCGATGCGGTGAGCCGAGTGGGGCGGGTGCATGTTCTCGCGGGTCGTCTCTGCAGGCATGGCTATTGATCTTGGCACGGCGAATACCGTCGTCTACGTGCCGGGGCGAGGTATCGTTCTCGACGAGCCGTCCGTCGTTGCCATTGAGAAGCGGGGCGATGAACGGAAGGTGATCGCGGCTGGCCAAGAGGCCAAAGAGATGTTGGGGCGGACCCCAAGCAAGATCGAGACAGTTCAGCCTCTGCGTGACGGCGTGATCGCAGATTTCTCCGCCGCTGAGGAAATGATCAAACATTTCATTCGCCGCGTGAACAAGCGGCGGCTATTCGGCAGCCCGCGCATCATGATTTGTGTGCCTGCGAGCGCCACTTCGGTCGAGCGCCGCGCCGTGCACGAGGCTGGTATCTCCGCGGGCGCGCGTCGCGTCTATCTCATTGAGGAGCCGGTGGCGGCGGCGATTGGCGCCGGCCTTCCATTCGAGGAGCCGCGTGGTTCCATGGTCGTCGATATCGGCGGCGGCACTACCGACATTGCCGTGATGTCCATGGGCAGCATCATCTATTCACGCTCGATCCGCACGGCTGGTAACGCCATGGATGAGGCGATCGTCAACTATGCGCGCTACAAGCATCACCTTCTGATCGGCGCCACCAATGCCGAGGCCATCAAGAAAGAAGCGGGCTCCGCGGTTTCCAAGGCGAACGGCACGCATGTGGCCATTCAGATCAAGGGGCGCGATCTGCAACGTGGTTTTCCCAGCGAGATTACGCTCGGCCCCCACGAGATTGCCGACGCCTTGACCTTGCCTATCCAACAGATTGTCGGTGGCATTCGGCAAGCGCTCGCGGATGTGCCGCCGGAACTCACCGCGGATATCTGCGACGCTGGGATTTATCTCACGGGTGGCGGCGCGCTTCTCGAAAGGCTCGACGTCAGGCTCCAGCAGGAGACGGGAGTGAAATTCAAGATCGCTGAAGATCCGCTGCGCTGTGTGGTCCGGGGGACCGGGATGGCGCTGGAGCGGCTGGATGAGATCGGCGATCTGTTGATCAAGCCTTGAGGGGCAAACGAAACGGGCGCTCGGCCGAGTAGCCTGCTATAATGAGGAGGTGGAACGCCATCGGGGCGTTCTTGTGAGTGAGCGCAATGCGCGAGCGCGGTTCACAGCTATTCCGTAGGCACCGGCCTTCTTGGCGGGCCCCGGTCGAATTGCTCAGTTTTGGGCTCTACTTCTTATGCGCCGTCCTCCTCGTCTTGAGCCGCATTGGCCATGGCGTCATCGCCGATACCCGCGATGGACTGGTCGATCTCTCCGCCCCCTTGCTTGAGGCTGCATCGCTCCCCGCCATTGAGGCGCGCCGCGCTATGGAGCGTGTGCGGTCCTACACCGCCGCCTTCGACGAGATTGATCGTCTGAAGGACGAGAATGACGAACTCAAGCAGTGGGAATGGCGCACCAAACTCCTGGAGCGCAAGGTCGCCCATTTGCGCTCGCTGCTGAATGCGGTGGAGGAGCCAGGTCTTGCGTTCGCGACCGGCCGCGTCATAGCTGACGCAAGAGGGCCGTTTGTACGCAGCGCGCTTATCAATCTCGGCCGGAAGGATGGCTTGCGCATTGGTTACGCTGTCATAAACGGCGATGGCCTCGTCGGCCGCACCGTGGATGCGGGTGGCTCGGTCGCGCGCGTGCTCCTGCTGAGCGACCTCAACAGCCGCATCCCGGTCTTGGTGGGGCCGGCTGGTGTGCGTGGCCTAGCCTCGGGCGATAATAGTTCTGAGCTTCAGCTCGATTTCCTTCCTGACGGCGCCGCGGTCTATGCGGACGACGAGGTCTACACGTCGGGCAGCGATGGGACACTCCCGCGTGGGCTCAAAGTTGGTGTGGTGGCTGGTTCTGCCGGCGCTCTCAAAGTTAAGCCCTATGCGGAACTAAATTCGCTTCACGCGGTCAGCGTGCTGTTCTTCGATACGCCTGCTCTGGTGCGCGCCGATCCGTCGGGGACGGACGTGGCCAGGGCATTGTCGTTGACGCCGTCCGATCAGCCCGACGTGACGGCGACGGCATACACGCCGCTCCCCGTGACGACTGCAATAGTGGATAAAATTTCAGCCGGTGGGGGGCGAGCGCAAAGCGAGCCATGAGTAAGTTCCTTCCGGCCTTGTCTGTCCTATTCGCGGTGATTGCGACTGCGGTGCCGTGGGGTTTGCCCGCCGACGCTACATTCATCCTGCCACTTGTCGTCGTGATGATGGTGTTTTGCTGGCGCGCTATACCGGGCACGGCTTTGCCGCCACTCGGCGCTGCGGGCCTAGGACTTCTCGCCGACCTTATGAGCGGCGGTCCGCTCGGCTATTGGGCCCTCATGTGCTTGATAGCCGCGACCGTCGGTGACCGGCCGGGCTTGCTGGGCCAAGGCCGCGATTTTGGTGCGCTTTGGCTTATCTGGGTCGCACTTGTCAGCGCTCTCGGCATTTTCGGTTGGCTGCTGGCCTCGGCCTATTATGTCCGCTGGATCGATTGGTGGCCCATTACCTTTGGCGTGGTGGCCACTGTCGTCCTGTTCCCTGTCGTGCTGTACGGGCTGCTGTGGATCCGGAATGGCCGTATTCGGCCTGCGCGGAACGTGATGTTCCGGAGCAGTTCATGAGCAAAAAGGCGCTCGATTACGGGGCGAAGAAGAAGCCGGACTACGCACGGCGGCTTAGTCATCGCTTTTCGCGCCGCGCTCTGCTCGTCGGGGCAGGCCAGGCAGGACTGTTTGGGCTGCTCGGCTGGCGCTTGCACCAACTCCAGATCCTCGACTCGTCGGACTATCGTCTGCTGTCCGATAAGAACCGGATGACGATGCAACTCGTGGCGCCCTCGCGCGGCGCGATCTACGACCGCTTTGGCGCGCTCATTGCCGAGGACAGAGAAAATCTCCGTGTCCTGGTACTGCCGGCCTTCTGCCAGAGCCTGCCCAAGACGCTTGATGCGCTGTCCACCGTGGTTCCCGTGTCGGCGGCGACGCGCGACCGGGTGATGCGCGCCGCGCGCCGTCAGAGCGGCTACTATCCCGTCCTCGTCGCCGAAGCTTTGACGTGGCGTCAATTTGCGCTGCTGAACGTCCTGGCGCCGCAGATTCCGGGCATGCGGACGGACCGCTCCGCCTATCGCCATTACAATCACGCGCGCGCCATGGCCCATGTGGTCGGTTATGTCGCCATGGCCGGAAAGGCCGAGGTCAACGAGGACCCGGTCATGCGGCTGCCGGGTTTCCGGGCTGGCCGCACGGGCATTGAGAAGAGCTTCGATCGCGATCTGAGAGGAAGCCCTGGCTCCACAAAGTTCGAGGTCGATGTGCGTGGCCGTGTGGTCCGCGAGCTTGGCTCAAGGCCGAGCACCAAGGGCAAGGACGTTGTTCTCACCATTGACCATCATTTGCAGACCGTGGCGCTCGATCGCATCAAGGATCAGCGCGTGGCCTCTATCGTCGTCATGGATGTGGTGACGGGCGACATTCTCGTCATGGCGTCGACGCCAACCTTCAATCTCAACGACATCGCCTTCAATCCAGATTTGTCTCAGTGGAACGAGTTGGCGAAAAACCGCGATCACCCGCTGCACAATCGCGCGGTGCGTGGGCAATACCCGCCGGGCTCGACCTTCAAGGTTGTCACGGCGCTTGCCGGTCTCTCCGCCGGAGTTATCGACCAGGAAGAGCAGATGAAGTGTCCGGGGATTTACGCCGTTGGGCGCGCCCGCTTCCGGTGTTGGCGGAGCCACGGCGGCGGCATTGATGTGCATCAGGCGCTTAAGCAATCCTGCGATGTCTATTTCTACGAGACGGCGAAGCGCATGGGCATCGATCACCTTGCGAAGGTGGCGCGCGAGCTTGGCCTGGGCCAGACCTATGACTGTGGCCTAGCGGGGCAGAAGCCAGGCCTTATCCCGACCAAAGCCTGGAAGCGTTCAAACTTGTATGAGGTTTGGCATCCCGGCGAGACCGTGATCGCCGGCATCGGGCAAGGCTTCGTGCTGAGCACGCCGCTGCAGCTCGCGGTGATGACGGCGCGGGTTGCTACGGGGCGGGCTGTGCTTCCGAAGATGGTCATGACCGGGAAGGACGAGGTTGAGCCTTGGCCATTGTTGAACCTCAACCCTGAGCATCTGGAGATTGTTCGCAACGGCATGATCGCCGTGGTCAACGAGAAGGGCGGCACCGCCGGCCGTTCGAAGTTGAAGCTTCCCGACGTGCAGATGGCGGGAAAGACCGGAACCTCGCAGGTGATCAGCTCAAGCAGGCGGCATCTGCTCCCGGGATGGGACGGCGAGACCCACGCTCTGTTTATTGCTTTCGCGCCGGCCCATGCGCCCCGCTACGCCGCGGCCTGTGTGGTCGAGCATGGTGGCGGCGGTTCGCGCGCGGCCGCTCCCGTGGTCCGTGATGTGATGACCGAATTGTTGAAGCGTGATCCCGCAGGGAGGCGCCCCTTCGTGGCTACTAATGCAGCGGCGATGCCCTCGGCGCTTGCCTCGGTCGAGCCCTCGCAATGAAGATGCTCTTCGCCGAGGCAGGCTCGCCCAAGCTCAAGCTGAGCCAGAAGCTTCTATTGCTCAACTGGCCGTTTCTGTTGCTGGTGATATCGATCGCGCTCGTGGGTGCCGCCGCGCTTTATTCCGTGGCCGGCGGTGCGCTCGATCCCTGGGCCAGCCGGCACGTCTTCCGTTTCTGCGTTGGATTGGCGCTGCTTTTCGCCGTGGCCTTCTCCGATATTCGCTGGTGGCTGCGCAGCGCCTATCCGCTCTACATCGTGGCGCTGCTTCTAATGATCCTCGTACCGCTCATTGGTGTCGAGAGCGGCGGCGCCAGACGCTGGCTGGGTTATGGCGATTTTTCCTTCCAGCCGTCGGAGATGATGAAGATTGTGCTCGTTTTAGCGCTGGCCCGCTATTACCAGTGGCTGCCGCCGGAAAGGGTCTGGCGCCCGGACGCACTTCTGCCGCCACTGTTGATGATTGGCTTGCCGACATTGCTGGCTTTAGCCCAGCCTGATCTTGGGACAGCAGCGCTGTTCGCGGTCATTGGCTTTGGAATCCTGTTCCTCGCCGGTGTTAGCTGGATCTATTTCATCGCGGGCATTGTCGGCGTCGTCGTGGCGCTGCCGCGTGCTTGGGAGGCGTTGCACGATTATCAACGCGAACGCGTGCTGACCTTCATCGACCCCGAGCGCGATCCGCTTGGCGCCGGCTACCATATTCTGCAGTCGAAGATCGCCATCGGCTCGGGCGGTCTGTCCGGCAAGGGCTACATGCAGGGCACCCAGGCTCAGCTCAACTTTTTGCCCGAGAAGCACACCGACTTCATCTTCACCATGTTTGCCGAGGAGATGGGCTTCATTGGTGCCCTTGGCTTGTTGGCTCTCTACCTCCTCGTGCTGATGTTCATCACCTATATGGCGCTCCGATGCCGCAGCGTTTTTGCCAGGCTCATGGCGGTCGGCATGGGGCTTTGCCTATTCGCCTATGTGTTCATCAACGTCGCCATGGTGACGGGGCTCGTGCCGGTGGTCGGCATTCCTCTGCCGCTGGTTTCTTATGGCGGCACGTCCATGCTGACCATGATCGTGGGGCTCGGATTCGTGCTCAACGCTCACGTCAATCGCAAGGTCGCGTTCCGGCCTGAGGAGACGGGTGCACTCTGGTAAGCGGTTCGTGGTCTTTGTGACAAAGCCAACTGGACAGGCCAACCGGGGCAGTGGTAATGGGAGCACCCTCGGGTTTTACGAACAACCCATGACGGGTGTGGGCCTCACTGAGGTCGCGCTCTGGGGCGCATAGCTCAGGTGGTAGAGCAGCTGACTCTTAATCAGCGGATCGCAGGTTCGAGTCCTGCTGCGCCCACCAAAGAGTTCAATAACTTAGTGCATCTGCTTCCTCCGGGCTCCGTTAACCGGAAGCATATCGGAAGCAATAGACAGCGAAATGTTTGCCGTTCGGCTCCGCGGAGAATCGCAAGCACACGATGGGTTGTGCTTTCG
>DAOVDX010000140.1 GCA_030669345.1 Methyloceanibacter sp.
ACCGCCGCGCCTTCGGTAATGTGCCGGTGTTGCGCAACGCGCTCGAGGTCGGCGGTGAATATGCCTTCCGTGTGCGCGGCGAAACCCATGCTTGGCGCCCCGAAGTGGTCGCCGACCTGCAATACGCCGTGCGCGGTGAGCTTCCGGAAAAATATCGCGCCTTCGCCAAGGCGGTAAACGAGCAGTCCGAGGCACTCTTCACGCTGCGCGGCATGTTCCGCATCAAGACCGCCGAGGAGCTGGGCCGTTCGCCGATCCCACTCGATGAGGTCGAGCCGGTCCAAGAGATTGTCAAGCGGTTCGCCACCGGCGCCATGTCGTATGGCTCGATCAGCCGCGAAGCGCATACTTCGCTGGCCATCGCCATGAACCGTATTGGTGGCCGATCGAATACCGGCGAAGGCGGCGAAGAAGTTGACCGCTTCACGCCGATGCCAAATGGCGACTCCATGCGCTCGGCCATCAAGCAGGTGGCGTCGGGCCGCTTCGGCGTGACCACGGAGTATCTCGTCAACGCCGACATGATCCAAATTAAGATGGCCCAAGGCGCCAAGCCCGGCGAAGGCGGCCAGCTTCCCGGCCATAAGGTTGACGCCATCATTGCCAAAGTGCGGCACTCGACGCCGGGCGTCGGCCTGATTTCGCCACCGCCGCATCACGACATCTATTCCATCGAGGATCTGAAGCAGCTGATATTCGATCTGAAGAACGTCAATCCGGAAGCCGACATTTCGGTGAAGCTCGTCTCCGAGATTGGCGTTGGCACCGTCGCGGCCGGCGTGGCCAAAGCCATGGCCGATCACGTCACCATTTCAGGTTGTGAGGGCGGCACCGGCGCCTCGCCACTCACCTCCATCAAGCATGCCGGCTCCCCCTGGGAGCTTGGCCTGGCTGAGACCCAACAGACGCTGGTGCTGAACCGTCTGCGTGGCCGCATTGCCGTCCAGGTCGATGGCGGCTTGCGCACGGGACGCGACGTGGTGGTCGGCGCGCTGCTCGGGGCCGACGAGTTCGGCTTCTCTACCGCGCCCTTGATTGCCGCCGGCTGCATCATGATGCGGAAATGTCATTTGAACACCTGCCCTGTCGGCATCGCCACGCAGGACCCGGTGTTGCGCGCGCGCTTCCACGGCAAGCCGGAGCACGTCATCAACTTTTTCTTCTATGTTGCCGAGGAAGTGCGTGAGTACATGGCGGCGATGGGCTGCCGCACCTTCGCCGAGATGATTGGCCAGACCGAAGCCCTCGATAAGGACGATGCAATCGACCATTGGAAGGCGGAAGGTCTCGACTTCACCAGACTGTTCCACAAGGTCGACGTTGCGCCCGAGATCCCGATCTACAATACCGAGCGCCAGGATCATGGCCTCGAAGACGTGCTCGACCAGAAGCTCATCAAGCTTTGCCGCGACGCCATCGAAGACAAAAAGCCAGTCAAGCTCGACCTGCCGATCAGGAATGTCGACCGATCCACGGGCGCCATGCTGTCCGGCGACATTGCCAAGCGCCACGGTCTCGCTGGCCTGCCCGACGACAGTATCTGGGTGCGCTTCAAAGGTTCAGCCGGTCAGAGCTTTGGAGCCTGGCTTGCCCATGGCGTCACGCTCGATCTCGTGGGCGAAGCCAATGACTATGTGGCCAAGGGCCTCTCTGGCGGTCGCATCATCGTCCGGCCGCCCAAAGAGTCAGCCATCGTGCCGGAGAAATCCATCATCGTCGGCAACACGGTGCTGTATGGCGCCGTTGGCGGCGAATGCTATTTCCGTGGTGTCGGCGGCGAGCGCTTCTGCGTACGCAATTCTGGCGCCATCGCCGTGATCGAAGGCACTGGCGATCATTGCTGCGAATACATGACCGGTGGTGTCGTGACGGTCCTTGGCCCCACCGGGCGCAACTTCGCGGCCGGCATGTCCGGCGGCATCGCTTATGTGCTCGACGAGGACGGCGACTTCGAAGAGCGCTGCAATATGGCTATGGTGGATTTGGAGCCTGTGCCGAGCGAGGACCAGATCTTGGAGCGCCGGCGCCACCAAGGCGGCGACATGGAGAGTCACGGTCTTGTCGACTTGACCGACATGACGCGCTTCGACGAAAAGCGGCTCCACCAGATAATCGAGAACCACCTGCACTACACCGGCTCGACGCGTGCGCGCGACATTCTCGACAACTGGGCGGACTACCTCCCGAAATTCGTCAAGGTGATGCCGGTCGAGTATCGGCGTGCTTTGGAAGAAATGGCGCGCCAGCAGGTTGCCGATAAGACCGGCCTCGGAGAAATCGAGATCGGGCTACCCGGCAACGGCAAATAGCTGAAAACGAACGAAGCGCGACGTCCTGGATGAGGACGCCGGGCAGTGGCTGTGCCACACCAAGAGACGATAACTTGACGGAGGGGATGTCGGCATGGCTACTCCCCGGCAAAATGGGATAACAGCCTAAAAGGCTTAAGAGCGTGACTCTAATGGGCAAGATCACGGGATTTCTAGAGATCGATCGGCAGGACCGGAGCTATGAGCCGGCCTCCGACCGCGTGCGCCATTACAAGGAGTTCGTGATTCCCGCGAGCGACGCCGAGGCCGTGCGCCAGGCCGCCCGTTGCATGGATTGCGGCATTCCCTATTGCCACACTGGCTGCCCGGTGAATAACCAGATTCCGGACTGGAACGACCTCATCTATCGTGCCGACTGGAGCGACGCCGCCCGGAACCTCCATTCGACCAACAATTTCCCCGAAGTCACGGGGCGTATTTGTCCGGCGCCTTGCGAGGCGGCCTGCACCCTCAACATCATCGACGAGCCGGTCACCATCAAGACCATCGAGTGCGCCATCGCCGACAAGGCGTTCAAAGAAGGCTGGATCACGCCGCTGCCGCCGGAGACCAAGACCGGTAAGCGCGTGGCCATCGTCGGTGGCGGTCCTGCTGGCCTCGCCGCGGCGCAACAGCTCGCCCGCGCCGGCCATGACGTTCATGTCTATGAGAAGCACGCGCACCCTGGCGGCCTGCTCCGCTACGGCATCCCTGACTTCAAAATGGAAAAATACATCATCGAGCGCCGCGTGACGCAGATGGAAGCCGAGGGCGTGACCTTCCACTGCAATGTCAATGTGGGCGAAGACGTGCCCATCGAAACGCTGGAGAGCGATTACGACGCCGCACTGCTCACCGGCGGTTCTGAGCATCCGCGCGATCTCGCCGTGCCGGGCCGTGAGCTTCCGGGCGTTCACTTCGCCATGGATTTCCTGCCTCAGCAAAATCGTCGCATCGCGAACGAGCCGCTTGGCGACGTTGAGCCAATTCTCGCCGAGGGCAAGAATGTCGTTGTCATCGGCGGCGGCGACACGGGCTCCGACTGCATCGGCACCTCGTTCCGCCAGGGCGCCATCTCGGTGACCCAGCTTGAGATCATGCCCGAGCCGCCCGAACAAGAAGACAAGGCGCTGACCTGGCCTCATTGGCCCTTGAAGTTCCGCACTTCGTCGAGCCAGGCGGAAGGCGCTTCCCGCGACTTCAGCGTGGCGACGAGCCGCCTTCTTGGCGATGGCAAGGTCGAACAACTCGAATGCATCCGTCTCGATGCTCAGATGCAGCCAATCTCGGGCAGCGAGTTCACCATTCCCGCCGACTTGGTATTTCTCGCCATGGGTTTCCTGCACCCGGTGCGGAAAGGGATGATCGAGATGCTTGGCCTCGACCTCGACAAGCGTGGCAATGTCAAAGCCAACGAGCTCGACTATCAGACATCGCGAGCCAAGATATTCTCTGCCGGCGACATGCGCCGCGGTCAGTCGCTCGTGGTTTGGGCCATTCGCGAAGGCCGCCAGGCAGCCCGTTCCATCGACGAATTCTTGATGGGCCGCACCGACCTGCCGCGCTAGCGACGCAAGTCTTGAGCGGTGCAGGTCTTAAGCGATGTAAGTCTTGGCTTAGCTCGGCGGCCAGGAAAAATCGTCTGCCCTGCCCGACTTCGGCTCAAGCCTCTTACCCTGGATAAGAACCTTGTAATAGGGCCGCTGCGCCAATGGCAGCTGCGGCAGTGACGAGGCAATCGACAGATCGTTGACCGCCGAGATCGTGGCCAAGGCAGTGAAGCCCCCGGGAAGCTCAGCAGTGATAACCTCTGGCTCCGTGGACCTCACATTCGCCGACTGAGCCGCCAGGACGCCTGCCTGGAACGGCGCTTCGCTGGCCGCCGGCCTGACGATAATGACTTCCCCGTTCTCGTCCTGCTGCAGGATGGCCAGATCGGTGGCCTCTTCTGCAGCATCTTCCGGCGCGGCCGCGCTCGCGTCGTCCTCCACGGCCTCCGTGAGGGCGCCTGACTTCGGCGCGAACCGCGTCATCACATTGGCCTGCTCGCGTACATTGCCGGCGAGTGGAATGTTTCGCTCACCCTTGGCGGCGGTCAAATCCTTGCGCAACTCTTTCTCGACAAAATGCGCGAGCTTGAGCGAACCGCGCATGGTGAAATGCACACCGTCATTGGCGCGAAGCCGTTTCACCTGCCCCGACATGTCAGGACCGTAGGCACTGTACCGGCCAGCATCGTCGACAAAGCCTTCCCAGGTATCGATGAATTTCGCGCCGTTGATAAAAGCTCTCTCGCGGAACACGTCGTTCAGCTTCTCGGCATTGCTGGTCTGACCGGGACTGCGCATGACCGGCAGGCCAACCCAATAGGTAGCGAGATTGGCGGCACGCAGCTTCTTGATGAGTTTCTCAACGCGCTTGCCATAGGCCTCGCGCCACTCTTCGGTGCCGAACTTCAACACCTTCCCATCCTCCTTGATGGAGTGCCCCTCGTTGGCGCCAAACATCACCACGGCGACGTGATAATTGTCGTCCTTGATGATCTGGTCGATCTCCTTATTCCAGTCGTAGCGCTCGGGCCGCGCGAATCCGGTGGACTTCTTGGAACGCTGGAGGAACTCCAACGTGGCGTCCTCCTGGAAGGCGCGATAGAGCCCAGCCCACAATCCGTTACCCAGGGAATCGCCAAGCACGACGATCCGATAGCGATCACCGTTGGGGAATGGATTGATATAGCTGCGATGGGATGGCGTCTCGCCTTGCGCCATTGTGGGCTGCGGCGCGAGACAGATCACGAGCGCCGGCACGATCATGGCG
>DAOVDX010000082.1 GCA_030669345.1 Methyloceanibacter sp.
GTGACCATAGCCGCGAGCACCGCGATAGCGGCGCTCGATCAGCGGCAGCTTCGTGTCGCCGCGCTTTGGTTTGCGGTCGGTACGGCGGTTGGCGCTCTTTATCTTGTGCTTGAGTTGTTCACCAATGCCGCCCTGACTCGAGCTGCGATGAATTCCATGGGCTTCTTGCAGCCCGAGAACTCCAAACACGCTGTCATCGCCGGGGACTACGTAAAAAGGGTTTCGCTTTCTGAATTCAATCAGAACGCCACGATTGTCATGCTGGCCCTATGGCCAGCGCTATCGGTTTGCGCCCTGGTCGTGAAGCGCCCGCGCCGTGCGCTCTATCTGACTTTGCTCTTTGTTGTGGTTGCATTGGCGATGCTGCTCTCTCAGAGCCAGTCCTCGCAGATGGCGCTGATAGCATCGCTGGCGGTTTTCGTGTTTGCGTGGAAATGGCGCAAGGCAGCTATTCGCCTTCTCGCTGTGCTTTGGTGCTTGGCCTTTGTGCTGGTGCTGCCCCTGGATATTTTGGCTTACAAGTCAGAATTGCACATGGCCTCCTGGCTGCCGAGTTCAGCGCGGGCCCGGGTCATACTTTGGGAATATACGGCCCAGCGATCCCTCAATCGGCCTTGGTTTGGCGTTGGTGTGGACTCGACTCGTACCCTCAAGCTGCAAGGAACCCTTGAGCAACCAGAAGGCTTCGTGTTTCCACGTTCGACAGGATCGCATGCGCATAATCTGTTTCTCCAAACCTGGTACGAGCTCGGTCTTGTTGGAGCGATCCTGATGGCGTTTGCCGGCGCGGCCGTTGCGCTTCGCATGCTGCGTCTGCCAACCAGAATTCAACCCTTTGCCGCCGCAGCTTTTGCGACATTCGCTTCCATCGGGGCTTTTGCTTGGAGCATTTGGCAAACTTGGTTCATGTGCGCCATCGCTCTCTTGGTAATTTATGTGCAGGTAACGGCGGGCGCATCGCGTGATGATGGAAGCCGGCAGGCGCGAGGCAGCTGACGCCTAGCTTTTCTTCGATGACATCCAGATGGCGAGATCCTCGAGGATCGAACCGAAATGGATTTCCGGCACTTGCAGCGCCGTGGCGATGTCCTTGAGCATCTTGCGCTCCTCACCGGCGATGCGGTTGTCGGCCAGGAGGACGAGATAGGCGGAGCGGAGGATCTCTTCCTTGGCCTGCTTGTCGAGCACGGTCGATGCGGCGGCGAACTCGACCATAACATCGTCCGTGGCGTTCGCGTCCGTGACACGGGCAATTTCGTTGGCGGTCAGCTTCCGGCCCGTGCTGTCCTGATAGACCTGCTGGATCAGACCGACTTCGCGGCTGTCGAGCCTGCCATCGGAGATGGCCACGGCTACCATGGCCTTCAATGTCCAATCTGCTTCAGCGCTCATCGTTCTGTCCGCCACCAGATGCTCAATATCGTGCCTTCACCTGCCGCCCATTATGCCCAGGCGCCAGCCTTTTGCCAAAGCCGCCAATAGGCAGTTAAAAAAACGAGCCTTTGAAGCGGCGCCCCTGGTTAGGCTATGACGCTTAAAGGCCAATCGCGGCCTCTTGCCCTTCGAGACGGAACAGCACGTGACCCCGCTCAAAGTCATCTTCCTCGCCGACACGCGGCCCGGCCATTATCACCTGGCACAGGGCGTAATCGCGGCGCTTGAGCGGCTCCGGCCCGTCGAAGTGACGCGCATCGAGGTCCAGCGCAAATGGATCGTGCCGACCAGGTGGCTCCGTGCGCGCATCACCGCCAAAAGCTTCTTTCCGCCGCGCATGCTGCGCATGGCCTATCGCATCGACGCTGAGGCGATCCCCGAGGCCGATCTCGTGGTTTCCGCCGGTGGCGAAACGCATATGCCCAATCTTTGCGTAACGCGGCTGTTGGACGTACCCAACATCTTCTGTGGCTCGTTGCTGCGCGGGTTAGGCCCTGAGAATTTCAGCCTCATCATTTCGTCATACGATCGCGACGCGGGCAGCGACCGGCATTTGGTGGTGCTGAAGCCGTCCCCCATCGATCCGGATATGTTGGGGCGTCCGGCCACAGTGCCCCGCTATGGGCCCGACAAACGTCCGAAGGTCACGGGCCTTCTGGTCGGCGGTAATGCCGGGGCCTTCCGCTACAAACGCCAGGAGTGGGAGCGTCTGCTGTCCTTCATGGCTGAGATATCGAAAGCCTGGGGCACGCGCTGGCTGGTCTCCACGTCGCGGCGCACGCCGGACGCAGTCGCTGATCGTTTCGCTGAACTCGCCAAGGACGACAGCGTGATTTCGCGCTTCATTGATTTCCGCACGGCAGGGCCGGGGACGTTGCCAGAGATCTTCGCGGCGGCCGAGGTCATCGTCTGTACCGAGGACTCCAGTTCCATGATCTCCGAGGCCGTGTCTGCCCGGCTGCCCGTGGTCGGCGTGGCGCCTTCTGCTCATCGCTTCACCGACGAGGAGAAGGACTACCGGAATTTTCTCATGGAGAATGGCTGGTGCCGCGTGTTGCCCATCGCCGATCTCTCGCCGGAGGTCTTCGCCGGCGCGCTTTTCAAGATAGAGCCACTACAAGAGAACCCGCTCGACGCGCTTGCCGCCAAGCTGCAAGAGCGTCTGCCTGAGTTGTTCTAGCCGCTACCGCCTGTAGTTCCGGTTGTAGTTCTTACGCCGCTTGTTGCGATTACTCTTTTGGATCTCGTTGCCGACAATTCCGCCGACGAGCGCGCCACCAATTATGCCGACAGGGCTGCCTCTGGTGATCGCCGCGCCGACACCGATGCCGACCGCGCCACCGATGATCGCGCCCCGTTGAGCTTTCACTGGCAATGGCTGAGCAAATATCACCGCGGCGGCAAGCAGCAGGCAGACTAACAGCGCGAATGTTCGTGAATGAGACAAGGTCGCCTCCCTCTAATTTTCGTATTTGGTGACTTCGTCGACATTCAGCGCGCCATCATTGTTGGTGTCGGCGCTGTCGAAGTCCGCGAGTTTCTCGGTGATCACTTCCTCCAAGGAGAGGGAGCCACTCTTGTCCATATCACCGTCTAAAAATTCCGGGTCGGCCGATAAGTCGCCAACCTCGTCCGCATTCAGCTCATTGTTCGCGTTCTGGTCGAATTTTTTGAAGTCCTCCAGGGCCACGAGGACGTACTCAGTCTTGCTGAGCAGAAAGTCCCCATTTTTGTCGGCGAGGATGAAGTTGACCTCAACGACAGTGTATTCCGCCCGCGCTCGCTCTCCTGCAAACGTGAGCAGGCAAAATGCGAGCATCGCCATAACGATATTTTTCAACGCAACCTCCCTTGGCTCCCTTGCGAACAAGTATCGCTGGGAAACCTGGGAATGTCACTCGCGCACGGTCATTTTGGTGCTGACGAGTGGGCATTGCCAGCAGCGCGCGCGTGCTACATTTGAGTCGGCGCGCCCGATTGGCTAAAAGCGCGGACGAATTTTTCATACGAAGCAACTGATCTCCGAAGGGATCCCATGGCCACCCCGCAATACGTGTATGTCATGACCAAACTCAACAAGACCTATCCCGGTGGGGAGCAGGTCTTGAAGGACGTGACGCTCGCCTTCCTTCCCGGCGCCAAGATCGGCGTTGTCGGCCTCAATGGCGCGGGTAAGTCGACGCTGCTGCGCATCATGGCCGGCGAGGAGACGGAATTCGTCGGCGAGGCGTGGGCCGCTGACGGGGTGAAGGTCGGCTATCTGGCGCAAGAGCCACAGCTCGACGAGAGCAAAGACGTCATGGGCAACGTCATGGAGGGCGTCGCCGAGAAGAAGGCGAAGCTCGACCGCTATAACGAAGTCGCCGTGAACTATTCCGAGGAGACCGCCGATGAGATGGCGCGGCTCCAGGACGAGATTGACGCCCAAGATTTATGGAACCTCGATGCGCAAGTGGAACAGGCCATGGACGCGTTGCGCTGTCCGCCGGGCGATGCCGATGTGAAATCGCTATCCGGTGGTGAGCGCCGCCGCGTGGCGCTTTGCCTCCTACTGCTGTCGAAGCCCGATATTTTGCTGCTCGACGAGCCGACCAACCATCTCGATGCGGAAAGCGTCGCTTGGCTTGAGCATTTCCTGCAAGCCTATTCAGGCACCGTCGTCATGGTCACCCATGATCGCTACTTCCTCGACAACATCACCGACTGAACGCTGGAGCTCGATCGCGGGCAGGGCAATCCCTACAAGGGCAGCTACACGTCGTGGCTGGAGCAAAAGCAGAAGCGGCTCGATGTTGAAGGCAAGCAGGACGACGCCAAGCAGCGCACGCTCTCCCGCGAACTCGACTGGATCAGGGCGAGCCCCAAGGCGCGCCAGGCGAAGTCGAAGGCCCGTATCCGCGCTTACGATGAATTGCTGGCTGAGGCTGGCAGCGACAAGCAGACCAAAGCGCAGATCACCATTCCGCCGGGCCCTCGGCTCGGTGACGTGGTCATCGAGGCGGAGGATTTGGGGAAGGGCTTTGGCGAGCGGCTGCTCATCGATGGCCTGTCCTTTAAGCTACCGCCGGGCGGCATTGTTGGCGTCATCGGGCCCAATGGCGCGGGTAAGACGACGCTGTTCCGCATGATCGTCGGCCAGGACACGCCAGACGGCGGGGCCATTCGCGTCGGTGACACCGTGCAGCTAGGCTATGTGGATCAGTCGCGCGACACCCTCGATCCGAAGAAGAATGTCTGGGAGGAGATTTCAGACGGCAACGACATGATCACGCTCGGCAAGCGCGAGGTGCCCTCGCGCGCTTATGTCGGCTGGTTCAACTTCAAAGGCTCCGATCAGCAGAAGAAGGTCGGCCAGCTCTCGGGCGGCGAGCGCAACCGCGTTCACCTGGCCAAGATGCTGAAGACGGGTGCCAATCTCATCCTGCTCGATGAGCCCACCAACGACCTCGATGTGGAGACCCTGTCGTCGCTCGAAGCGGCGCTCGAGGACTTTCCGGGCTGTGCCGTGATCATCAGCCATGATCGCTTCTTCCTGGATCGCATGGCGACGCACATCCTCGCCTTTGAAGGCGACAGCCGTGTGGAGTGGTTCGAGGGCAATTTCCAGGACTACGAGGAGGACAAGAAGCGCCGCCTTGGTGAGGACTCCATCATTCCCAAGCGCATCAAATATAAGAAATTCGCGCGGGCTTAAGCATGATGGCCCCAGGTCGAATCGCCTTCATATTTTAACTCGTGGGCTTCACGAATCTCAGCGTCATGCGATCGCTCTCGCCGATCGCCAGGTACTTCTCGCGATCCTCGTCGCCGAGACGTAGCGAGGGTGGCAGCGTCCACACGTTTTTCGGATGGTCCTTTGTATCTTTCGGGTTGCCGTTGATTTCGGCCTTCTCCGCGAGATCAAAGCCCGCCTTCTCCGCCAACTCGATGACGTAGTCCTCATTCACATAGCCTAAGCCGGCTTTCGGGTCCTGCTTCACGTTGGGATCGCCGCGATGCTGTACGACGCCAAGCACGCCGCCCGGCTTGAGCGCCTTGAACATGGCGGCGAAGGCCTCCTGCTCGGTGCCCGATCCCATCAGACTGTGCACGTTGCGGAAGGTAACGACGAGGTCGGCCGAACCCGGAGGCGCGATGTGGCCCTCCTTGGTCAGCTTCGTTCGTTTCACTTCGCCGTAAAGCTCGGGCGCGTCCTGTATTTTCTGATCGAATGCGTCGAGCGATCTCTGAAGCGCCGCGTAGGATGGATCGCCCGGGTGCTCGGCGGCAAATAACGTGCCGCTGTCCTTGAGGTAGGGAGCAAGAATTTCCGTGTACCAGCCCCGGCCTGGGTAGATTTCGACCGCCGTCATGTCAGGCCTGATACCGAAGAAGGTGAGCGTCTCAAACGGGTTACGGTATTTGTCGCGCGCCTTGTTCTTCTCCGATCGGTGGTCGCCGGCGATAACCTCCTTTAGGCGACCGTCTTGTGCCGGCGTCTCCTCCGCGCGTGCGGCGAGCGACGCGAGCGCGAAAAATCCGAGCATTAAAAGCAGACGAGCGGGGCCTGTGCGCATTGCGATCATGTATTCCTCGTGGCTGATAGGACGGCAGATTGCAGCCAGCGTAGCAGCTAGCGGTCACACACAAACCCCTGCGTCAGTTCAAGATTGGTTGAAATTGGAAGGTTTGTGGGCGCCACGGCCCGGGCCTCGAGCGGCGCCGAATAAGCGCCGCCCCTGCAAACAGCCTCTGTCCGTCGGCTCAAGCGCTGGCGTTATTTTTACGCGCATGCCGTCTTGCCGACGTGCCCGAGAACATATAAACATATCTTTATGTCAAATAGCTCCCAAGCCCGTCCCACGATCCCAGGTCTGTCCAGCGCCCATGCGTTGGGGGTGTTGCGCGCAGCGGGTGAGGCCTCGCGCCTGCGCATCCTGGCGCTGTTGGCAGCGGCCGAGCTGAACGTCAAAGACCTCACCCAAATCCTGGCCCAGAGCCAGCCGCGCATCAGCCGGCATCTGAAGCTCATGGCCGAGGCAGGGCTCATCACGCGCTTCCGCGAGGGCTCCTGGGTATTCTTCCGCCTGGCAGATGATGGGCCTGAGGGCGCGCTCGCCAGCGCCATCGTTGCCAGCCTCGATCCCGCCGATCCCACGCTTGCCCGTGACCACGCCCGCGCCGAAGCGGTACAGAAGGCGCGCGCCGAAGCCGCGCAAGTTTACTTCAAGGCCCACGCCGCGGAGTGGGACTCAATCCGCGCGCTGCATGTGGCAGAGAGCCAGGTTGAGGTCGCCATGGACGAGGCGCTGGGGCAGGGGCCGTTCGATCTTCTGGTCGATCTCGGCACGGGCACTGGACGCATTTTAGAGCTGTTCGGACCACGTGCCGCCAAGGCGCTGGGCTTCGACCTCAATCACGACATGCTGGCCTATGCGCGCATGAAGCTTGAGCGCGCCGGTCTTAGCCACGCGCAGGTGCGTCACGGCGATCTCTATAACGTGCCGTTGCCTGACGATGCCGCTGACGCGGTCGTGGTGCATCAGGTGCTGCACTTCCTCGACGATCCTGCAGCCGTAGTTGCCGAGGCCGCGCGCGTGCTCGCCCCTGGCGGCAAGCTCCTTGTGGTCGATTTCGCCCCGCATGAGCTTGAGTTCTTGCGCGAGCAGGGCGCCCATCGGCGGCTTGGTTTTTCGCGCGACCAGCTTGGCCGCATGTTGGAAAGCGCCGGGCTCAAACTTGAACGCTTCCGCGAGCTGAGCCCTGGCCCAGCCGAAGGCAAGCTCACTGTTTCGCTATGGTTGGGCTTAAAGCCCGCCACGGCCGGTAAGAAAAAAAGACAAAGCCCCAAAGTGGAGGTTGCCGCGTAATGGTCTCGTCTAAAGAACCGCCCAAGCACCGCATTCTCGGCCGTGGCGACATCGATGTGTCGTTCGAGTTTTTCCCGCCGAAGTCCGATGCCATGGAGGAGACGCTGTGGCGCTCGATCCGCCGGCTCGAACCGTTGCGTCCGAAATATGTGTCGGTGACGTATGGCGCGGGCGGCTCGACGCGTGAACGTACCCACGCGACCGTTGGCCGGATATTGCGCGAGACTACGCTGAGGCCCGCCGCCCATCTCACCTGCGTCTCCGCCACCCGCGAGGACGTCGACGAGGTCATTCGCGACTACTGGGATCTCGGCGTGCGCCACATCGTGGCGCTGCGCGGCGATCCGCCAGGCGGCGTGGGCGAGCGCTATGAGCCGACGCCAGGCGGCTATATCAATGCCGCTGACCTTGTGTCGGGCATCAAGAAGATCGCGCCGTTTGAAATTTCAGTCGCTTGTTATCCGGAGAAGCACCCGGAGTCGCCCTCCGTCGAGGCTGACATCGATATGCTGAAGGCGAAAATCGACGCTGGCGCGACGGGCGCCATCTCCCAGTTCTTCTTCGACAACGAAGTTTATTTCCGCTTCCTCGACCGCGTCCAGGCCGCCGGCATCACCGTGCCCATCGTGCCGGGTCTCATTCCCATCCATAACTTCCGCCAGGCGTCGAGCTTCGCCGAGCGGTCGGGCGCCAGCATGCCCGATTGGATCGGTCACCGGTTCGAGGGCCTCGACGACGATCAGGAGACGCGCCATCTCGTGGCGGCCACGGTGGTCGCCGAACAGGTGATGGGCCTTGTGGATCAGGGACTCACCGAGTTCCACTTCTACACGCTGAACCGCGCCGACCTCGTTTATGCCATTTGCCATTTGTTGGGCCTGCGCCCAGCCAAGGCCTTCACTGAAGCGAAGGTGACCACATGACCCGCGAAGACCGCATCGCCGCGCTCAAGCGCGATGCCAAGCAGCGCATCCTCATTCTGGATGGCGCCATGGGCACCATGATCCAGCGCCACAAGCTGGACGAGGCTGGCTATCGCGGGGAACGGTTCAAGGATCATCCGCACGACCTGAAAGGCAATAACGATCTGCTCGTACTCAGCCAGCCCGACATCATCCGCGATATTCACAGCGCGTATTTCGAGGCCGGCGCCGACATTATTGAGACCAACACCTTCAATGCCCAGGCTATCAGCCAGGCTGACTACGGGCTTGAGGATTGTAGCTACGAGATGAATGTCGCGGCGGCCAACCTCGCCCGCGAGGCGGCGGAGATCTGGACCGGGAAGACGCCGGACAGGCCGCGCTTTGTGGTTGGCGCTATCGGGCCAACCAACCGGACAGCTTCGATCTCACCGGACGTCAACAATCCAGGCTTCCGCAATGTGAGCTTC
>DAOVDX010000130.1 GCA_030669345.1 Methyloceanibacter sp.
CATGCTGGCGACGGTCATGAATGCGCTGGCCCTATAGACCGCCATTGAGCGAGTCGGGATGCCGGCGCGCGTCCTCTCAGCCATTCCCATGCCCACCGTGTGCGAGCCCTATATCCGTGACAAAGCTCTCGACCACCTGGAAAAGGGTCGCGTCGTGATCTTCGCCGGCGGCACCGGAAACCCATTTTTTACGACCGATACAGCCGCCGTGCTCCGGGCCGCGGAGATGGAATGCCAGGCCCTGCTCAAAGCGACCCAGGTCGATGGCGTCTACGACGCCGATCCGGTCAAAACACCAGACGCCAAGCGCTATGACCGGGTATCCTATGATGAGGTGCTGAAACGGGACCTCAAGGTCATGGATGGCGCTGCAATCGCCCTTGCCCGCGACAACCGGCTTCCGATAATTGTGTTTTCCATCAAGAGCAAAGGCAGTTTAGCTCTTGAGTTGCAAGGCGAGGGTTCCTCGACCACCATAGACGGTGGAGAACGGGCCTAAGGAGTGTTCCAGCTCCGGAACGTCCAACAAGGCTATGCCAAGCCCCGCTCATTCAAGAGCAGGGCGGATGGCGAGCAGGGAAGGCAAAATGTCTGACTTCGACGCGACTGAGATCGAACGACGCATGCGTGGCGCCCACGGCGTGCTGAAAAAGGAATTCAGCGGTTTGCGCACGGGCCGCGCCAGCGCGAGCCTGCTCGACCCCATCATGGTGGTGGCCTACGGCAATCCCACACCTCTTAGCCAGGTCGGCACAGTCAACGTGCCAGAGCCGAGAATGCTTACTGTGCAGGTCTGGGATAAGACCCAAGTGGGCGCCGTGGAGAAAGCCATCAGGGAATCTGATCTCGGACTCAACCCGGTGGTGGAAGGCCAGCTCCTGCGCCTGCCGATCCCGGAGCTCAACAAGGAGCGCCGGCGCGATCTCGCCAAGGTCGCTCACAAATATGCCGAACAGGCTCGCATCGCCGTGCGCAATGTCCGCCGCGACGCCATGGAGCATCTGAAGCGCGCCGAGAAAGATGGCAATATGGGCAAGGACGAACACCATACGCTTGGGACCAAGGTGCAAGAGTTGACTGATAAGGTCATCAAGGAAATCGACGAAGGCCTTGCCACCAAAGAAGCAGAAATCATGCAGGTCTGATTGGGCGGCGGATGAGCCGTCCATGGACTTGAACCGGAGAAGCCGACCGTGACGCTTGCGATGGATCCTAAATGGGGCGACGGCGAACGACCGCCCGCGCGCCACGTTGCCATCATCATGGACGGCAACGGTCGTTGGGCGGCGGAGCGCAGTCTGCCGCGCGCCGAGGGTCATCGCCAAGGTGTGGAGAGCGTCCGGCGCACGGTAGAGGCCGCCATGGAGCTTGGCGTCACCCACCTCACGCTGTTCAGCTTCTCGTCGGAAAATTGGTCCCGCCCTAAGCAAGAGATCAACGACCTGTTCGGTCTCCTTCGCCGCTTCATCCGGCGTGATCTCGCCGACCTGCACAAGAACGGCGTCAGCATCCGCGTCATCGGCGCACGCACCGGGCTTGAGAGCGACATCTTGCGAATGCTCGACGACGCCGCCGAGCTGACCAAAGACAACACCGCGCTCAGTCTCACCATTGCCTTCAACTATGGAGCTCGTGACGAGATCGCCCGCGCCGCGCAGCGTATCGCCGAGGACGTGAAGGCCGGCGTTATGGATGCGTCGGACGTATCCCCGGAGCGGTTCAGCACGTATCTGGACACGGCTGGTCTACCCGATCCGGATCTCTTGATCCGCACCAGCGGCGAGCTGCGTCTTTCAAACTTCTTGCTCTGGCAATTGGCTTACGCCGAGTTCGTGTTCGTCGATGTCTACTGGCCCGACTTCACCAAGGAAGTGTTCGAGGCCGCCATCGCCGAGTATCAACGGCGAAGCCGCCGGTTTGGTGGAACCTCGGCGAGATCCTTCGCGTGACGTCGTCACAGACGCCTCCCGACAGCGATCCTAAGAACGCCGAGGCCCCCCAACAAATCCCAGAGATTTTAATTCGTTCGTTCTCCGCCTTGATCCTGGCGGCCGTGGCGTTTGGCGCCGTGATCACCGACCTCTGGACATTCGTCGCTCTAGTGGTTGTCGGCGGTGGCCTTCTCACGTGGGAGTGGGGAGGGCTCACAAGAGGCAATGGGTTTGACGGCACGTCCCTGATCGCAACTGTGTGTGTGGCTGCGGTGGCTGTTCTCGTCGCCATGGGCCGCCCCGATCTCGCTCTCTGGATTCTAGGAGCAACCAGCGCGGCCATCGCCTTCGCTGGAGCTTCGCCGCGTCATGGCGCCTGGGCGCTCGCGGGTCTCGCCTATGTCGTGTTTCCAGTCTGGTCTCTCGTGTGGCTCCGCGGCGATCCCAAACTTGGCATCGCGGCCATCCTGTTTGTGCTGGCCGTCGTGTGGACCACCGACACCGCATCCTATGTGGGGGGACGGCTGCTCGGTGGCGCCAAGCTTGCGCCACGCATCTCGCCAAATAAAACTTGGAGTGGATTTTTCGTCGGCGTCCTGACGCCGGGCCTGATCGGCTATGGCTTTGGACTGGCCTTGCACGAAACCACGCCTTGGTGCTTGGCTGTTGTCAGCATTGCCTTAGCGCTTGCCTGCCAGTTGGGTGACCTGCTCGAGAGCCGGATCAAACGGCACTACGGCGTCAAAGACATGAGCCAACTCATTCCCGGTCATGGCGGATTATTCGATCGCGTCGATGGTCTCTTGCCGGCGGCGGTCCTCGCTGGCCTTATCGGCTTACGCAATATCGCTGAGCCCGGCGCGGGCCTTCTCATCTGGTAAAGGCCATTTGCTCTGGTTTCCCACGTGACATCCGACACCCCCAAACCTCAATCGACGGCCAAGCCGCCAAGGCGCATCTCGATCCTTGGCGCCACCGGCTCTATCGGTGAGAGCACGCTCGATCTCATTGGCCGCGATCCGGACAGCTATGATGTCGTCGCCCTCACAGGCGGAAAGAATGTGACGCGCCTCGCCGAGATGGCCATCGCGCATCGCGCCGAGATTGCCGTGATCGCCGATCCCGATTGCTATGACGACCTCAAATCCGCGCTCGCCGGCACCGGCGTCGAGGTTGCTGCGGGCGAGCGGGCTCTACTTGAGGCGGCAAGCCGCCCGGCCGATTGGGTGATGGCAGCCATTGTCGGCGCCGCCGGACTGAAGCCCACACTCCGGGCCGTGCGCCAGGGCACATCGACAGCGCTCGCCAACAAAGAATGTCTCGTCTCGGCGGGCGGCATCTTCATGGCCGAGGTGGCACGCTGCGGCACAACACTCTTGCCGGTGGATTCGGAACACTCCGCGGCGCTTCAGGCGATGACTGGAACAAATCCGAAGCACATCGAACGTGTTTGCCTCACCGCTTCAGGCGGACCCTTCCGCACCTGGAGCTACGAGCAGATGGCTGATGTTGCGCCCGAGCAGGCGCTGAAGCATCCGAACTGGACCATGGGGGCCAAGGTCACGATCGATTCCGCTACGCTCATGAACAAGGGTCTTGAACTGATTGAGGCCCATCATCTCTTCGCACTTCCGCCTGAAAAACTTGGCGCCGTGATGCACCCGCAGTCCATCCTGCATTGTCTCGTCTATATGAGCGATAGCTCGGTGCTGGCGCAGCTCAGCTGTCCCGACATGCGCACGCCCATCGCCTATAGCCTTGCTTGGCCCGAGCGCATGCACGTTCCCAACAAGCGTCTCGACCTTGCGGAGGTCGGTGCGCTGACCTTCGAGGCACCGGATTTCGAACGCTTCCCGGCCTTGCGTCTGGCCATGGACGTTCTTGCAGCGGGCGGCAGCGCCGGCACCGTGCTCAATGCCGCTAATGAGATCGCCGTCGCGGCCTTTCTTGATAAGCGGCTCGGCTTTCTCGGCATTGTCGGCTTGGTTGAAGCGACGCTCGCCGGCTGTGACGATTTGGTTGACCTAAACCCTCAAGATGCGGACGAGATCCTTGAGATCGATCGCGAAGCGCGCGCCCGCGCACGCAACTGGCTTCCCCGATTTGCATAACCCCAATTGGCCGACTAAGAAGGGCCAAATTCTCTAGATAGTAAGCTCGCTTATGGACATAATAACTCAGTTTTTTGGCTACGGCGGCAGCGCCCTCGGCTACATCATTCCCTTCCTTTTTGTGCTCACCGCCGTGATCTTCTTCCACGAGCTCGGGCATTTCCTGGTCGCGCGGTGGTGCGGCGTCGGCATCAAAGTCTTCTCAATCGGCTTTGGCCCCGAGATATTCGGCTTCTACGACCGCCACGGCACGCGCTGGCGCCTGTCTTGGATCCCGCTCGGTGGCTATGTGAAGTTCATCGACGACGACAATGTCGCGAGCGCGCCAGGCCGGAAAGCCTTCGAGGCACTCTCCGAAGAGGAGCGTAAGCGGACCTTCCAAGGCAAGAGTTTGGCTCAGCGCTCGGCCATCGTGGCGGCTGGACCGATCGCCAATTTCATCCTCGCTATCGTCATTTTCACGGCCATTTTCAGCGCTTTCGGTGAAAGGGTCACCACAGCCAAGGTCGACGCCATATCGCCTGGCAGCGCCGCCGAGCGGGCCGGCTTCCAGACTGGCGATACCGTGGTCAGCATCGATGGAACGGTCATCGACAATTTCGCGGCAATGCAGCGAATCGTGGCCATGAGCTCCGAGGAAGAGCTTCACTTCGTGGTCGATCGCAGCGGGGCAAAGGTCGACGTCACGGCCACCCCTGAGCGCAAGGAGATCACCGATCGCTTCGGGAACACCTTGCGTATAGGCCTACTGGGAATTCAGCGAAGCACTTCGCCCGACGACTGGACCTTAGAGCGCCACAACCCCCTGACGGCCTTCGTCATGGCCGTAAAGGAGTGCTATTTCGTCATCACCCGGTCGCTTGGCTACCTGTATGACGTGGTCATAGGCAAGGAATCGGCAGACCAACTCGGTGGGCCAATTCGTATTGCTCAAATATCGGGTCAAGTAGCATCGGTAAGCTTTGTTGCACTGCTCAACCTCGCCGCCATCATTTCTGTAAGTATTGGGATGATAAATCTCTTTCCAATACCGATGCTCGATGGCGGTCATCTTATATTTTACGGAATTGAGGCGATTAGAGGGCGGCCGCTTAGTGAAACAACACAAGAAATCAGTTTTCGCATTGGCCTAGCCTTCGTGCTCATGCTAATGATCTTCGCAACATGGAATGATCTGATTCACTTGAAGTTTTTGTGATCGGATAGTTGTTAACTAAGGCTGCTAACGGGGACCGGGAGGTCCCCGTCGTCATGATAAAAGCTCATCAAAAATCGGCCACAAACCAGTGGCCAGTTGCTGTCTTGGGCCACTTTGCCCACGGGGTCGGCTTGAGGAGAAGACGCCAGTAATGGTGCGGTGGACGTTGGAAAGAGGGCTCTTTT
>DAOVDX010000006.1 GCA_030669345.1 Methyloceanibacter sp.
GGGCTGGGGGGCTTAGTCCGAAGCCGCTCGTATAGACCGGGCCGAGAGGCTACTCCGTTAATCATAAGGAGTTTTGGGGCGCGCCAAGGGCCTAACTGGGGCGGAACTGTGATTCATATTTCGTAATGTTACAGCCCGTGTGGCGCGGCCCATGTTGCCTTGAATTTCCCCCAGCACAGGGTCATCATGAAGCTTCCATTGCAGGAGGCGCGACTTGAGCGAAACGGAGCCCATAGTCGTACCGCTGGCCCGCAAGGCTGGCGGCAATAACAGGCCTTCAGAGGCACCCCCACAGCGTGTCGGCATTTCGTTCGACCGCCAGGAACTCACGCAAATCCTCAATATCTACGGCCGCAAGGTGGCCAGTGGTGAATGGCGCGACTACGCCATCGACACGCTGAAAGAAAAGGCCGTGTTTTCGGTGTTTCGCCGGGCTTCCGAAGTCCCGCTCTATCGTATTGAGAAGGCGCCCAAGCTGGCGCGGCGCCAAGGCGCCTATAGCGTGATCGCGGCCACGGGTCTCATCCTAAGGCGGGGTCACGATCTTGGCCGTGTGCTGCGGGCGCTGGATAAGGGTTTGCGCCTGGTCAAGGCTTAGCCTTTTTCAAGGCTACGAGCTTCGAATCCTAGATAAAGAAGAAGCCCCAGAGACGGGGGAGACTCGGGGTTTCTAGGGTTCCGTTTGGGGGGAACCTGAGACGGGGAGGGTACCCGTCACAGCCCGTTACATAGGGACGATTGCTGGGTTTTCAACCCTCACCAAGTCTGTTTCCCAGGTCTGTTACGTACCTAAAGCCAGCCCACTCAAAGGGTCAGAACGCAAAAGGCCCCGGCGATAATGCCGAGGCCTTTCTAGTGTCTGGATGCTTGCTTGGCTTAGCGGCGGCCACCAAACAGCGACAACAGCATCATGAACATGTTGATGAAGTCAAGATAGAGCCTAAGCGCGCCCATCACGGCTTTTCGGCCAGACAGCGTGCTGTCGTCGTGGGCGGAATACATCTCCTTGATCTGCTGGGTGTCGTAGGCGGTCAGCCCGGCGAACACCAGAACGCCGATCACCGAGATGGCGAATTGCAGCGCGGACGAGCCCAGGAAAAGATTCACGACCATGGCGATGATGATGCCGATCAGGCCCATGAACAGGAACGAGCCCCAAGCCGAAATATCCCGCTTGGTGGTGTAGCCCCAGAGCGACAGCGAACCGAAGGCGGCGGCCGTGATGAAAAACACCTGGGCGATGCTTTGGCCCGCATAAATGAGGAAGATCGATGAAATCGACGCGCCCATGAGCGCGGAAAAAGCCCAGAATGAAAGCTTTGCCGTGCCTAGGCTCATGGAGTTGATGCGCGCCGAGATGAAGAACACCAAGCCGAGCGGCGCCAGGAACAACACCCATTTGAAGGCGCTGTCATACATCAAGCTGCCAAACGCCGTCAGGCCTGTGATGGCGCCGTCGGGGCCGGTCACAACGGCCATGGCGAAAATCGCATAGGCGACAACGCCGGTGACGGCGACGCCCACGGCCATGTAATTGTAGACGCGGAGCATGTAGCTGCGCAGGCCTTGGTCGATGGCGCCAGCGTCTACGCGCCCGGCGGCCGTGCCCTGCCCATAACGTCTGTCGAGTTCGGCCATATAGAAGAATCCCTTGTTGAATTGGTTTGTCAGTTCGCTAATTTACTAAAGAATATGGTGGTTTTAGGCTGTTTGCGCAAGATGAACTGCGTGTGTCCGGCCTGGCCCGCGGCCGCTATTCGGCCCTAAGATAGGGTGCCGCCTTGACCGAGAGCATCCGCCAAGTGGCGATTGCGCCTACGCCTAACACAAGAGCCAACGCTAGCAAGACCGTTCGGACGGCCGCCATTGGCGCGAATAAGAAGTCGAGGTCGAAGGCGAAGGTGCAGAGCGCCCAAGCCGTGATGGTGGCGATAAGAATCGCGAGCAGGGACGTGGCCAGCCCTAGCACGCCAAACTCCAGAAGTTCCGTCCGGATGATGATGCCGCGCGTGGCACCGAGCGTCTTGTAGAGCACCGCGAGATATTGCCGCCGCTGCTGACCGGCGGCCACGGCGCCTGCAAGCACCGCGGCGCCGATAAGCAGGGTGATGCCCGCAGTCGCCTGGATAGCGGTCATCAGCTTGGCGAGAAACGCCTTGGCGGCGTCGACGATGTCGCCGATCTTGATCGCCGTGACCAGGGGAAAACGCTCGGCGAGCGACTGAATGATCTTGGCCTCGCGCTCTGGGCTCGTGCCCTTCGGCAGTTCGAGCGTGGTGACGAGCCGGTGCGGCGCGTCTTGAAGCGTGTTGGGCGAAAACACCATGACGAAATTGATGGCGAGCGACTCCCAATCGACTTTGCGCATGCTGGCGATCTTCGCCTCCACATTGCGCCCGAAAATATTGACGGTGATCGTGTTGCCGAGCTTCAGCCCCAGCCCCTTGGCAAGCTCGCCGTCGAAAGAGACCAGCGGCGGTCCTGCATAATCCTTCGGCCACCATTCACCGGCCTTAATGGTCGAGGCGCCCGGCACGGTGTCGGAATAGGTGAGGCCCCGGTCGCCGGAGAGCACCCAACGTGCGTCTGGCGACACTTCCGCCTTGTCGACGGGCACGCCATTCAGCTCGATGATGCGGCCGCGCAGCATGGGGGCGTCGTCGAGCTTGGCGGTTGGCTCGATGGCCTTGGCGGTGTCCTGGAAAGCCGTGAGGTCGTCGGCCTCCACATCGAGGAAGTAATAGGCGGGCGCATCGATCTCCACATGGCTCTCGATCTCGGTCAGCAGCGAGTGCTGGATCAGCGCCACGGCGATGAGCAGACCAAGCCCGAGCCCGAGCGACACGGCGATGGAGCGGGCGAGCGAGCCCGGCGCGCCAATGCTTGAAAGCGCCAGCCCCCAAGAGGGCGGCTTGGCGCAGCGGAAGCGGGCGGCAAATCGCTGGACCAGCGCACCAAAGCCAAGCAGCAGTAGAAAGGCGCAAACGATGCCGACGGAGATTGCCGCTGTGACAAGCCGTTCCTCGGACGCCGCGATGGCGAGCACGAACAGCGCGAGGCCCGCCGCCACCGAACCGAGCGCGAAGGGGAGCGCCGAGCGTTCGCTTTCTTCCGTCAGATGGGCCCGCATCAGCACGGCGGGCGAGATGCGGCTGGCGCGCCCTAAAGGCCACAGCACGAACAGCACCATGGTGAGTAGGCCGGCGAGCCCCGCCACGAAGAGCGGGATGGGATGGGGCTCAATGGCCAGCGCAATGGGCAGCGCGTCGGCGTAGAGCGTGGAGATCACCGCAGGCGTCAACGCGCCGAGCACCAGCCCGATGGAAATGCCGACGAAAGCCAGCAGCATCGCCTGGATTAAATAGACATTGAGCACCAGGCGGCTCGTGGCGCCGAGGCATTTGAAGGTGGCGATGATCTCGCGTTTCTTGGCCATGTAGCTCTGGATGGCGTTACCGACGCCGATGCCACCAAGCAGAAGCGCGGTGAGGCCGACAAAGTTGATGAACTGCGTGAAGCGTTCGGCATCGCGCCGCAGGGTCGGCGCTGGGTCGGTCCAGTCGCGGATGGCGAAGCCTGATTGGGGAAAGTCGGTTTCGATGGTTTTGCGCGCCGCCATGAGTTGCTTGCGGTCCACAGCGATATCGTCTGGCATCTTCACTCGATAGACCCAACGGATGAGACTGCCGGGCTGCACCAGCCCGGTCTTTACGAGCGTGGCGCGCGACATCAACAGCTTCGGCCCATAAGACAGCCGGTCGGCCAGGCGGTCGGGCTGTTCTCCCAACACGCCGCCGACCGTCACGGTGGTCTCGCCGATCTTGAGCGGATCGCCGATCTTTAGGCCCAAACGATCTAGCAACACGCGTTCGGCCAGAGCGACATCCGTCTTGCGCCACAAGGCTCCAGCGTCGTCGGGCGCCAGGATCGAGACCTCGCCATAGAGCGGGTAGGGATCGTCCACCGCCTTCACTTCGACCAACGCGCTCTTGCCGTCTTGCGCTCTCGCCATGGCGCGAAAGCTCGCCGACTCGCTGATCTCACCGAGCTCTTCTAGCGCAGCTCGCTCATCGGGTTTTGTTTGCCGGTGGATCAACTCGAAGGAGAGATCGCCGCCAATGAGCATTCTCCCCTGTTGCGCGAGCGCCTTGTCGAACGCCGCCGCCAGCGAGCCGATGGCGGCAACCGCGGCGACACCGAGCGCGATGCACAAGACAAAGACCACTAGCCCGCCGGCGCCGGCGCGCAATTCACGCAACGCAATGCTGAGCGCTAGGGGAAGTTTGAACCGTGGTGCCGCCGGCTTCGCAGTCGCGCTCACGGCGCTCACGACGTCGCCACGCGGCTCTTAGTGCGCCCGTTGACAATGCGGCCATCCGCCAAGCTGACAGTGCGGTCGCAACGCTTGGCCAGATTGCTGTCATGGGTGATGAGAAGCAACGTGGCGCCGGTGCGCTCCTTCATCTCGAAAAGAAGGTCCATCACTTGCGCGCCAGTGGCGAGGTCGAGATTTCCCGTCGGCTCGTCGGCCAAGATCAGCGTGGGCTTGGTGGACAGCGCCCGGGCAATGGCCACGCGCTGCTGCTCGCCACCAGAAAGCTGGCCGGGGAAATGGGCCTCGCGATGGGAGAGTCCAACTTCCGCCAAGGCCGCGCGCGCGACCTCGAAGGCATCGTTCCGGTTGAGGAACTCCATGGGCAGCGCCACATTTTCGATCGCTGTCATGGTCGGCACGAGGTGGAAGGACTGGAACACGATGCCGATATTGCGGGCACGCAAACGTGCAAGGCCGTCCTCATTGAGGGTGCTAAGATCGGCGCCGACGACGGAGATGTGACCCGCAGTGGTTCGTTCGAGACCGGCGATGACCATGAGCAAAGTGGATTTGCCCGAGCCGCTGGGGCCGACGACGGCCACAGCTTCGCCTTCCGGTACGCTAAGATCGATGCCGCGCAGGATGGCGACCGCGCCAGCGCGTGAAGGAAGGGTGACATGCACGCCTTCGAGGTGGATCGCGGGTCGCTGTTTCAGAGTCTGATCCATTTGGTAGAAGATCGCCGATCGAAAAAGAAATGCCACGAGCAGCTGTAATAGAGAAGGGCAAACAGGTCGAAAAGATGAAACGTCACATTGTCCAAATGGTTCTCGCCGCCACCGCCCTCTTCATGCTGGGCTTGTACCCGGCCGAGGCAGATCAACAAGAGACCGTGATCGTCGCGTTCGGTGACAGCCTCACCGCGGGCTACGGCCTGCCGCGATACCAATCCTTCCCGGTGCAGCTCCAGGCGGCGCTAAAGGAACGGGGCGCCAAAGTCAGGGTCGTGAATGCCGGGGTCTCGGGCGACACGGTCAATGCTGGGCTCAAACGCCTCAACTGGTCGTTGCCGCCGAATGCGGACGCGGTGATCGTTGAGCTTGGCGCCAACGACGCGCTCCAAGGGTTGCCGCCGAAAGAGGCGAAGCGGGCGCTCGCCGAGATCATCGAACAATTGCAGGCGAAAGACCTGAAGGTGTTGCTCGCCGGCATGGTGGCGCCACGCAATATGGGCAAGGACTATGTGGAGGAATTCGCTGCGATCTATCCGGATCTCGCGGCGCGCTACGATGTCATCCTCTACCCGTTTTTTCTGGAAGGCGCGGCGCTCAATCTTGGGCTGATGCTGCCCGATGGTATCCACCCTAACGGCAAGGGCGTGGCCAAGATCGTCGAGAATATGCTGCCGCAGGTGGAGGAGCTTTTGGCGCAGGCCAAGAAGGAGAGCCAAGAGGAGAAAACTGAATGAAGTCGATTGCGCTATTGCTTGCCTTCGTCATGTCGCCGCTTGTGGCGCAGGCCGGCGAGAGCGTCCCCTACACCATCGATGGCGAAGCCTTTGAAGGCTATCGCGCGAATGCGGCTGGAGACTCCAAAGGCTTGGTGCTCGTCATTCACGACTGGGACGGGCTGACGGAATATGAGGAAAAGCGCGCCGATATGTTAGCCGCCATGGGCTACGACGCCTTCGCTGTCGATCTCTATGGCAAAGGCAATCGGCCCGTCGATACCGGCGCCAAGAAGAAAGAGACCGGCAAGCTCTACGAGGACCGCGCCCGGATGCGGACGCTCATTCTCGGTGGTCTGGCGGAGGCGCGCCAAGACGGTGATGCCGAGGTCGTGGTGATGGGCTATTGCTTTGGCGGTTCCGCGACGTTGGAGCTGGCGCGTTCCGGCAAGGCCAAAGGCGTCGCCGGTTACGCGACCTTCCATGGTGGGCTCACGACGCCAACAGGTCAAAGCTACCCCGACGGCACGCCGCCGGTTCTCATCGCTCATGGCGGGGCCGACAGCTCCATCACCATGGACGATGTGGCGGCGCTATCGCGCGATCTAGAGAGTGCCGAAATCCCTTACGAAATCCAGGTCTATTCCGGCGCGCCCCATGCTTTCACTGTGTTCGGCTCAAGCCGGTATCAGAAACAAGCCGACACCCAATCCTGGGACGCCTTCTCCGATTTTCTCGCCACGAATTTGCCGGAGTAAGCGTCAATCCTTGACATGAGGTCCGACCCCAACTGCTGATTTGGCGGATAGATATGAAGTCACCTTTGAAGCAAGTTGCCGCGCTTCCCTTTGTGGAGGTTGAAAGCGGCCCATTGATCCTCCTGATCACCACACGAGGGCGGGGCCACTGGACGATTCCCAAGGGTTGGCCCAAGGCCCGCCTGCCGGATGTCGAGCTTGCGGCGCTCGAAGCGTTCGAAGAGGCGGGGGTGGAGGGCGACATCGGCGACCAGCCGATCGGCTGCTACGCCTATACCAAGCGCCTCCATATTTTCTCGTGGGTGCGGTGCAGCGTCGATGTCTACCCAATGCAGGTTCGCTTGCAGGAGCTTGATTGGCCCCAAAAGAGTAGCCGCCGGGCCAAATGGGTCGGACTGGACGAGGCGGTATCCATGGTCCGGGAGCCGCAACTTGCGGACGTCCTGCGAGACTTTGCCCGGGACCGGCTCGTTTAAGTCCAGGGGGTGCTGTTTTCCACACAGATTGTGAAAAGCTGTGGCCGATGGCCTGGTGAGGTTGTGACCTCTTGCAAGACTCCCTATGACCTAACCCTAGGGGATCGGGGAGCCTTTAATCCGCATGACACTTCGCGATGAGGATGCGACGGCCGCATGCAAAGCCGCGATTCGCAAGACGTCACTCGACAAGGACCTCCGCAAGATCGAGCGGCTGGAGGACGCGACGCGTTTTGTTTCGCGCAACCGGTCTGCTGTCGGCGTTGCGTTGTTGTTTCTTGCCATCGCCGGCGTGTTGGCTAGCACCCAGATCGGGGGGAGCCAAAACGGCGTCTTAATGGTCGTTGCCGCCATCATTGGCGGCTACATGGCGCTGAATATCGGCGCCAACGACGTGGCCAATAATGTAGGCCCGGCGGTTGGTGCTCGCGCTCTGACCATGACGGGCGCGCTCATCATCGCCGCGATCTTCGAATGCGCCGGTGCGCTCATCGCTGGTGGCGATGTGGTCAAGACGATCTCCAAAGGCATTATCGATCCTGCATTGGTTCCGAGCGGTGACGTGTTCGTGTGGATCATGATGTCGGCGCTACTCGCCTCGGCGCTTTGGGTACATCTCGCCACGTATTTGGGCGCACCCGTGTCGACAACCCATTCCATTGTCGGCGGTGTGTTGGGCGCCGGCATCGCGGCGGTCGGCGCCAGCGTGGTGGATTGGTATGTGGTGTCGTCGATCTTCGTCAGCTGGCTGATATCGCCGTTGATCGGCGGTGTCGTCGCGGCGGCCTTCCTAGCCTTCATCAAGATCAATCTGATCTATCAGGAAGACAAGATTGCTGCGGCGCGACGCTGGGTTCCTGTTCTCGTGGCGCTGCTCGCTGCCATCTTCTCGGCCTATCTCGTCATCAAAGGGTTGAAGCATGTTTGGAAGCCAGAGCTGCTAGAGATCGCCCTGCTCGCCGTCTTGGTCTTCGGTTTTGTCTATGTCCTCGCGAGGCCATGGGTGCGCTACCAGTCGAAGGGCATGGAGAACCGTAACCAGGGTTTGCGGAAGCTGTTTCACCTGCCTTTGATCTGCGCCGCCGCCTTGCTGTCTTTCGCCCATGGATCGAACGACGTGGCCAACGCGGTTGGCCCGTTGGCCGCCATCCTCACGACCGCTAGCACCGGCTCGCTGGCGGGTGAAGTCGGCGTGCCGTTCTGGGTGATGCTGATCGGTGCCGCGGGTATCAGTCTCGGCCTCTTCCTGTTTGGCCCGCGTATTGTGCGCATTGTCGGCGAGAAGATCACCAAGATGAATCCCATGCGCGCGTTCTGTGTGGCGCTGTCGGCGGCGCTCACCGTTCTAGTCGCCTCGCAATTGGGGCTGCCGGTTAGCACGACGCATATCGCGGTTGGTGCGGTGTTTGGTGTTGGATTCTTCCGTGAATATTACACGACACATAGCCGTCGCCGGCGGCGCTACATCCGGACCCACAAACGCAATCAGCCGACGCGGCGTGCGCCTGAGAAAGATAAAGACAAATTGCGCCGCCGCAAGTTGGTGCGCCGGAGCCATTTCGTGGGCATCTTGGCGGCCTGGGCGATTACCGTGCCTTCAGCGGCCGGATTGGCCGCGCTGATTTTCCTTGGTGCGGAATTGGTACGCTGATCGAATAGCGCGAACCCGACGCAACATCATTTGGAGGCGTTAAGCCTTGGCCACGATCTACGGTCTGAAGCCGATGTTTCAGGCGCTGCTGCGCCCGGCCGCCAAAGCTCTAGCCGAAGCGGACCTCACCGCCAACGCCGTCACTGTAGCGGCTCTTCTCATCAGCATCGCCCAAGGCGCGTGGATTGCCTTCGACCCGACATCCGCAGTGCCCTTGCTCGTCCTGCCGCTGACCTTGTTCATCCGGATGGCGCTCAACGCCATCGATGGGCTCATGGCCAAGGAGCATGATCTGGCGAGCCCGGAAGGGGCCGTGCTCAACGAGCTCTGCGACGTGCTCGCTGACGCGGCGCTCTATCTGCCCTTCGCGTTTATCCCAGGGGTTAGCCCCGTGTTCGTGGTGCTGGTCGTCGTCGGTGGCATCATCGCCGAGATGACCGGCGCGCTTGGGCCGCTGATTGGGGCGCCACGGCGCTATGACGGACCGTTTGGCAAAAGCGACCGCGCTTTCGCCTTCGGGCTGCTCGCGGTGCTGATCGGCCTCGGCTTTACGGCAGGCCTGTGGACCAGCATCTATCTCGCCGTTCTGCTCTTGCTCACCGTGCGAACCATATTCAACCGCGCGCACCGCATCGTGGCCGAGTCAGACCTGTCATGACCCTTCTCTTTGGCTTGCCCGAACATGTGGTCTACGCCACGGTCGGTGTGTGGGCCGTCCTCATCGCCGCCACGCTCCTTGTCTTCGGGCTTCGCCTGAGCCGGTCCGGCCATTATGACGAGCTGGTTCACCGCACGACGTCGTGGTGGGTGGATGATCGGCGCTTTCACCATCGCCATCGCCGTCAACCAGACCGTGGCCATCGTGTTCCTCGCCTTCATTTCCTTCCTGGCGCTGAAGGAATATCTATCGCTGATCCCCACGAGACGCATTGACCGCGGGCTGCTGCTCTTCGCCTATCTCGCCATCCCGCTCCAATATTATTGGGCGGCGATCGACTGGTACGGCATGTTCATCGTGTTCGTGCCGGTGTGGTTGTTCTTGTTCTTCCCGGCGCTCATGGCGCTGCGCGGCGACACGCGAGGTTTCTTGCGTGCTGTTGGTACGTTGAGCTGGGGCTTGATGCTTACCGTGTTCGCGCTCAGCCACATGGCCATGCTGCTGGTCTCCGGCAACACCGCTAATCCCGTCGCTGGCGGTGTCGGGCTGCTATTCTTCCTGGTGGTGCTCACCCAGTTCAACGACGTGGCGCAGTTCACTTGGGGCAAGCTATTTGGCCGTCACAAGGTCACACCCACCGTCAGCCGAAAGAAGACTTGGGAAGGGCTCATCGGTGGCGTTCTGACGACGGTCGCGATGGCCGCTGTTGTTGGCCCCTATCTCACGCCCATGGATATCTGGTGGTCGGCGATGGCGGGAGCTGTGCTCGGCATCGCCGGCTTTCTCGGCGACATCACATTGTCAGCCGTAAAGCGCGATCTCGGCGTCAAGGATACGGGCGGTCTGATCCCCGGCCATGGTGGCATTCTCGACCGGGTCGACAGTCTCACCTATGCGGCGCCGGCCTTCTTCCACTTCTTCCGCTTCTTCTTCATGCCGTGAGGCGAGGCACATGAGCCGCAACCCATTCATCAGGCTGCTGCGCTTTTTGTTCTTCGCCGTCGTGGTGCGGGCGGTGATCTTGGTGGCGCTTGGCTTGACCGTGCGAAACCGCGAGCGCCTGCCGAAAGACGGTCCGGCCCTGGTCGTTGCCAACCACAATTCCAATCTCGATGCGCTGGCTCTGATGTCGCTTATGCCATTGAAGTTGTTGTCAAAAATACGACCAGTTGCAGCGGTGGATTACTTCTTCACCAGCAAGGCGAAGGCCTGGTTCGTCACCAATATCATCGGCATCATTCCGGTGAAGCGCGGCAGCGCTAAGGA
The DNA here is from genome assembly GCA_030669345.1 of Methyloceanibacter sp. Lineage (GTDB taxonomy): Bacteria > Pseudomonadota > Alphaproteobacteria > Rhizobiales > Methyloligellaceae > Methyloceanibacter. The sequence continues at coordinate 10,572 of DAOVDX010000006.1, forward strand.
GGGCGGCAACCCGCTTCTCGCGTGTGAAGAGGCGCTCGATCGCGGCGAGATCCTGGTGCTGTTCCCTGAGGGCTCGCGCGGTGAGCCCGAGACTTTGGGGAAGCTGAAAAAGGGCATTGGTCATCTCGCTTGCGCGCGGCCAAAGGTGCCCGTCGTGCCCGTCTTCATGCACGGCCTGGGCAAGGCGCTGCCCAAGGGATCGTCGTTGTTAGTGCCGTTTAACTGCACGGCCAGTGTGGGCGAGCCGCTTTATGGCACGGGCACCTACAACGAGTTCGTGGCCGCGTTGGAAGAGACGATGATCAAGCTCGGGGAAGAAGAGAAGAAGCCTGCTTGGGAGTGACGGGGCAGGTGCGTTTACTGCGTGCCGAACGGGTTGCCGCCATCCACCAGCGCCATGATGAAAAGCGCGCAAGCCACCAGCGACGTGACGCTGCGCACATGGTTCCACATTCCCCAAGACGACTGGAAACGTTTCCACGTTTCGTGGCCTTCTTTGCTGCCGGGCGTGACGCAAGTGAGCGCGCGGTTGAGAGCGACGTTGCGCAGCATGGTCACGCAGAACGTGCCGATGAGGAAAACCACGCTGCCCGCGAGCAAATAGCAGGAGCCGGGCGCTCCATGTTGTAAGACCGCGACAACGGCAAGCAGCGCTGCGAGCGCCGCCGTTCCGAAAAACACGATCAAGAAGGCGAGACCCTTGATGGCCATGGTGATGGCTTGCATAGCGACGATGCCTCGCTCGGCCGAGAGGCCGCCAAGCGCTCTCATCAAGAAGACGGAAAAGGCGAAGAAGTTTCCGGCGAGAAGCGCAGCGCCAAGCGCGGCCAGCATCGTCGCTGCGAATATGAATTGATCCATCGCTACACGGCTACCAAGCGGGGTTGATGCACTTTATGCCCTTGCTCTTGACCTTGGTGATCTCGCCGGTCTCCAGCGAAATCTCCCAGGCGCGGCGCAGATTCGACCACCACTCTTTCGCGTCCTTTCCGCTGGCCTCGGCCATGAAGCGCAGAGTGTGGTCCTTGCCTTGAGTGCAGGCAATTATGAACTGATAGCCCTTTTTTGGTTTGGGGACGATCAATGCGTCGGCCACCACATAGGCGCCTTTGCCGGTCTGCTTGCTGGTGAGGACGAGATACGTGCCGTCCTCGCGCTGATAGTGATGCACATAGATGGGCGGCGAGACGAGGCCACCGCCGAGACCCGTCCAGCCTTCGACGTCAAGATTGCCCTGATAGGTCTTACCCACGAAGCTTTCGGCGAAGCTTTCATCAGACATTTTCTCTTCGGCAGGCGGCGTTGGCTCGGCGGGCGCTTCTGGCTCGGCACGCGCGGGGCTGGCCAAGAGTGCCGCAGCAAGGCAGACAGCTGGTAGGAACTTCAAGATGGTAAGGTGCATCACGCGCTCGCTGCTCTTGGGCCTCGGGGCGCCCTAAGTTTACTGGGTTGCCCCCAAATCGTTCAGGTTGTTTCCAAGTCTATTCACAATCGCGGCAAAATTCGTCCCTAAACCCTCAAATCCAATGATTTCTCAGTCCCCTTTTCGTTGGCCGTTTGCGCCCTTGCTCGCTGCTGTCCTCGTCCTATGTGTCGCTGCGCCGCGCGCGGAATCGCCAGCGGCGGCGTCCTGCGCCACGCCCGAGCTCGACGCCAAGATCGGCCAGATGATTATGGTGGGCTTTCCTGGCGACGGCGAGAAGGATGCCGGCGTCATTGCCGTGCGCGATCAGTTGGCGAAAGGCATGATCGGTGGCGTGGTGCTGTTCCCCGAAAATATCGCCTCGCCGAAAAGGCTCAAAAATCTCATCGCTTACCTCCGCAACGCGCGCTCCATGCCGATACCGTTCATCGCCGTGGACCAGGAAGGCGGCAAGGTGCAGCGGCTTAATCGTTGGAACGGGCATAGCAGTTATCCCTCCGCCCAACGCGTCGCCCGCAATCCGAGCTACGCATCGCCCGAGGCGGCTCGGAAGCTCTATGCCAAGATGGCGGCGGAACTTGCCGAGGCCGGCTTCAACATGAATCTCGGCCCCGTGGTTGATCTCAATACAAACCCGCATAACCCGGTGATCGGCGCGCGCGGGCGAAGCTTCGGCGCCGATCCCGACACGGTCACGGCTCTGGCAACGGCCTTCATCGAGGCGCATCGCACAGCAAACGTCCTCACCGTCGCCAAGCATTTCCCCGGTCATGGCTCGAGCCGGGTGGATAGCCACAAGGCCTTGGCGGATGTCTCCAAGACATGGCGCGAGGTGGAGCTTGAGCCCTACCGTCGCCTCGCAAAGGATGGCCTGCTCGATGCGGTGATGGTGGGGCATCTCTATCATCCGCGTTTCAGCGACATGGAGAAGCTGCCGGCCACGTTGTCGGCCAAGGCCATCCGCGCGCTGCGCACGAAGACCTGGATCGGTTTCAACGGCGTCATCATCAGCGACGACATGGAGATGGGCGCGGTGCGGGACGACTTCACGATCGATGAGCGCGCCATTAAGGCGATCAGAGCCGGCACCGATATCGTGGTGTTTTCAAACGTGCAGTCGAGCGACTACGAGCTTGGCAGCAAAGTGCATGCGGCCATCGCTAAAGCAGTGTGCGATGGACGCATTTCGCGTATCCGCATCGAACAGTCCTACGGCAAGATTATGCTGCTCAAGCGCCGGCTCCAGCAGAAAGACCTCAGCGGAAAATGGTGAGGCAAGCGGCCTAGTGATAGACGTCTTCGCCGGGCGTTTCCCACAGCACGTAATAGGAATAGGCCGTGTAGCCCAGGATGAGCGGCAGCAGCGGCACCGCGCCGTAGAGCATAAAGAGCTGCGATTCCGGTGCGGCGGCGGCCTGCCAGATCGTGATGTCCGGCGGGATGATGTAGGGGAACAGGCTCACCGCCAGGCCCATATAGCAAAGCAAGAACAGGGCAGCGCCCCACAAGAAGGGCGCATAGCGTTGGCGTTTTTCGATGCCGCGCCATAGGCCCGCCAGAGCGGCCAGGGTGAGAAGCGGGATGGCGCCGAACATCACCATATTGCCTGGCGAGAACCAGCGCGCGGCGATTTCGGGTTGCAGGAATGGCGTCCATAGGCTGAACACGGCGATGAAGATCGCGACCGCAATGAGTGCGGTGCGCGCCACGCCATAGGCCCATTCGCGTAAGGCGTCGTCAGCCTTCATGATGAGCCAACCCGCTGACAACAACACATAGCCAGACAAAACAGCGATCGCGGTCACGGCGGAGAAGGGGGTCAGCCAGTCAAATGCCCCGCCGGAGAATTTGTTGTCAGTGACAGCGAAGCCTTCGACGAACGCGCCGATGATCGCGCCTTGGGTGAGGGCAGCGACGGTCGAGCCGCCGGAAAATGCGAGGTCCCAGGCCCAGCGGGACCGGGTGGACTTGAAGCGGAATTCGAAAGCGACGCCGCGCAGGATCAGCCCCAAGAGCATGAGAATGATTGGGATATAGAGCGCCGGCAGCATCACCGAATAGGCTAGCGGGAACGCGGCGAGCAGGCCGCCGCCGCCAAGCACCAGCCAAGTTTCGTTGCCGTCCCAGAACGGCGCCACCGACGCCATCATAGCGTCGCGGTCGCGATGAGACGGGGCCAGGGGAAACAACACGCCGAGCCCGAGGTCGTAGCCACCAAGCAACACGTAAAGGAACACGGCGAGCGCCAATATCCCGGCCCAGATGAGGGGCAAGAGAATGGGGAGCACTTGGCTCATTTCGACGGCTGTGGCTGTCATAGCGAGACCATCATGGTTTTCCTGCCGCTGCCATGGGTCGGTGGGACGTATCCGCTCCCGGCTCCGGTGGTGTTTCGTCGGGACCACGGGCCACGAGCTTGCCCATGTAATAGACGCCGGCGCCAAAGATGATGCCGTAGACGATGACGAAGAGGGCTAACGAGGTGAGCACGCTGCCGCCGGGAACCGGCGATACCGCGTCGGCGGTGCGCAACACGCCATAGACAACCCAAGGCTGGCGTCCGACTTCAGCCACGAACCAGCCGGCGAGCACGGCGATGAAGCCGAGCGGCGCGGCCATGACCATGGCGCGCAAGAACCATCGTGTCGTGTAGAGCCGTCCCCTGAGCCACAGTATCGCGCCAGTAAATCCAAGCCCGATCATGATGAAGCCAATGCCGACCATGATGCGGAAGGAGAAGAAGGGAATGACGGGGTTCGGCCGTTCGTCGGGCGGAAAGGACTTCAGGCCACGCACCTCGCCGTCCCATTCATGGGTGAGAATGAGGCTGCCCAGATCGGGGATGGCGATCTCATAGAGATTGCTCTCGGTCTTGACGTCAGGCCAGGCGAACAGGACGAGCGGCGCGTCTCGGCGTGTTTCCCAATGGGCCTCGACGGCGGCGATCTTCGCCGGCTGATATTCGCGCGCATTCAACCCGTGCAGATCGCCGATGACCAGCTGCAGCGGCGCCAGCCATACGATGAGGCTCAAGCCCATGCCGAGCATGATGCGTCCATGGGGCAGGCTGCGGTCGCGCAAGATGTACCAAGCGCCAATGCCCGACACGACGAACGCCGTGGTGAGATAGGCTGCCGTGACCATGTGGGTCAGGCGGTAGGGGAAGGACGGGTTGAAGATCACTTCCGCCCAGCTCGTCACATGCAGCACGCCGTCGTCAGCGATGCGGAAGCCTTGGGGCGTCTGCATCCAGCTATTGGCGGCGAGAATCCAGAACGCCGAGATGGTGGTGCCGAGCGCCACCATACAGGTGGCGAAGAAATGCACCCATTTCGGTACGCGGTCCCGGCCAAACAGCATGATGCCGAGGAAGCCCGCCTCAAGGAAGAAGGCGGTCAGCACCTCGTAGGACAGAAGCGGACCGATGACATTGCCGCCGAGGCGTGAAAACTCGCTCCAATTGGTGCCGAACTCGTAGGACATGACCACGCCGGAGACCACGCCCATGCCAAAGGACACGGCGAAAATCTTGATCCAGTGGCGGGAGATGTCGGCGTAGATCTGCTTGCCGGTCTTAAGCCACAAACCTTCGAGCACCATGAGCCACGCAGCGAGGCCGATGGTGAAAGACGGGAAGATGATGTGGAAAGAGATCGTGAAGGCGAACTGGATGCGCGACAGAAGAAGCGGATCGAGTTCGGACATTCTTCGTTCCCCAGCTGCCAGCCTGATGGGTCGCCGTGAGAAACGGCGACCCAGTCGCTTGAACTAGACTATCTCAGGTTTGGGCCCGGCGCATAGGCGCCAGAAGGTCGGCTAGAACAACCAGATCAAACGGCCTTTGACGGCGTTGTCCTGGACGCCTTCGCCGAATTGGCCCGAGTAGGACACACCGGCCGTCATCTTCTCGCCAAGCACGAAGTCGAGCCCGGCGTCGATCAGGGTGCTGTCTTCGGCCAGCGGCACGCCGGTGACATTGAAGCCGATGTCGGTCGAGGCGAAGGCCAGTGCCGCAGCGGGCGTCACATCGTTGAAGGCGTGCTGCCAGGCACCAGAGATGTGGGGGGTGACGAGCATGCTCCCCCAATGCATCGTCGCCGCCGCTCTTAGACCGAGCGTCGAGTAACCGACATCCTGGTCGGTGTCGCGGCCACGCAGGCCAGCCAGCGATAGCCGCCATCCTTGCGCCGTTCGACATAACCGAGAGGTGCGAGCGTCTTGAGCGGGTTATGCATGTTATGTTATATCATCACGTATGAACGCTCGCCACCATCACCCGGACCCGAAATTGTCCCGCAATCAGGAGAAAATTCTCACCTGTCTGCGTCAAGCCATGGAGCCCATGAGCGCCTATGCCATCCTCGACAGGGTGCGCAACGCGGGTATCTCCCATCCGCCCACGGTCTACCGGGCGCTGAACGATCTGATGCAAAAGGGCATGGTGCACCGGCTCCAGTCCCGCTCGGCGTTCGTCGCCTGCGATCACGGCGCGTGCGACGGCAAGCTCGCCTTTGCCATCTGCCGCCGTTGCGACAAGGTGGTGGAGATCCCGCTCAGCGATGAAGATCAGGCGGGGCTGCTGGGTTTAGCTCCGGACGAGATTTCGCCGGAGCAGGTGACGCTTGAGATTGCCGGTCTGTGCGTAGTCTGCAGTCCGACTGAGCCGGCCTAGCTCGTATGAATCATCCATCCATAAGCTTGCCGGGAAACCGGGTCTCGCTGTTGCGGGCTTCGGTGCCCACGCGGCTCGCCATCGTGGCTGTGCTTGTGGGCCTCCTGTGGCTTGCCGTGGTCTGGGCCATCACATGAGCACGCCCGCGATCAGTTTCCGCGACTTGACGCTGGGCTATGACCGGCACCCCGCTGTGCATCACATCACTGGCGATATCGCGCGCGGCGAGTTGCTGGCGATTGTCGGTCCGAACGGTGCCGGCAAGTCGACATTGCTCAAAGCCATTGTCGGTGAGCTGAAACCATTGAGCGGCAGCCTCGATCTCCAAGGGCTCACCAAGCGCGACATCGCTTATCTGCCGCAAGTCATCGAGATCGACCGTAGCTTTCCCATCTCGGTATTCGATTGCGTGGCCATGGGCCTGTGGCGCAAGATCGGCGCTTGGCCCGGGCTTGGCGCGCGCGGGCGCGAAGAGGTGGTGCAGGCGCTCGACACGGTGGGGCTGGCGGCGCTCGCTGCCCGCCCGGTCGGCTCTCTGTCGGGCGGGCAATTTCAGCGCGTGCTGTTCGCGCGGCTCCTGTTGCAGGACGCATCGGTGATCCTGCTCGACGAGCCGTTCCGCGCGATCGACACCAAGACCGTCGAGGAGCTGATCGCGCTCATCGAGCATTGGCATGGCGAGGGCCGCACCGTGCTTGCGGCGTTGCACGACATGGAGCAGGTGCGCGCCCATTTTCCGCAAACGCTGCTCTTGGCGCGCGAGGTCGTGGCCTGGGGCGACACGAAGAAAATTCTGACACCCACCAATCTCGATAAGTCGCGCCAGCTCACCGAGGCCTTCGTCACGCACGCTCATGTCTGCGAGCGCGACGAGGAGCGCGAGACTGCATGATCGACGTTCTGTTCCAGCCCTTCATCGAGTTCGCCTTCATGCGCCGGGCGTTGGTCGGCTGCCTCGCCATCTCTTTGGCGGCACCACCCATCGGCGTGTTCCTAGTCCTGCGCCGCATGAGCCTCATGAGCGATGTGATGGGGCACGCCATCCTGCCGGGCGTGGCCATCGCCTATCTGCTGGCCGGGCTGTCGCTGTTCGCAATGAGTCTTGGTGCCTTTGCCGCCGGCCTGGCCGTGGCGCTCGCCGCCGGTCTCGTTGCTCGCTCCACGGTGTTGCATGAGGACGCCAGCCTCGCAGGATTTTACCTCGTGTCGCTGGCGCTCGGCGTGCTGATCGTTTCGGCGGAGGGGAGCGATGTCGAACTACTACATGTGCTGTTCGGCACGGTGCTTGGCATCGACGACGCGGCGCTCATTCTGATCGCCGCCATCGCCACGGTGTCACTCGCAGGGCTCGCGGTGATCTACCGCCCGCTCGTGCTCGAGTGTTTCGACCCGCAGTTCCTGCGCTCGGTAAGTCCGCTCGGCGCGCCGACCCATCTCGCGTTCCTCGTGCTTGTGGTCCTCAACCTGGTGGCCAGCTTTCAGGCGCTCGGCACGTTGATGGCGGTGGGCATCATGCTGCTGCCCGCAATTGCGGCGCGGTTCTGGGCGGAAGACGTGTCCGGCATGATCGGCGTCGCGGTCGGGTTGGCATGCGCGTCGAGCGTCGCCGGCCTGCTCGTATCCTACTACGCCAAAGTGCCGACGGGCCCCGCCGTCATTCTCAGCTGCGGCGCATTCTATTTCCTATCCATGCTTGTGGGCATCAAAGGCGGCGTCATCTGGCGCCTCATGCCGCGCAAGCATCTCGAAGCCTGACCCCTCGCATCTTGCGTTGGTCTAGGATGAAGACGTGGATGGCCGGGACAAGCCCGGCCATGACGCAGCAGAGGGTGTGGTGCTCACCAAGAGGAAGTCGCTTGCTCTGTTAGCCGTGGCGCTGATCATCGCCGCCATCGTGTTCGCATCGCTGGCGCCGGTGGGTTGGCAGATGCGCTTCGGGCTCCATTGGCTGGTGGAACATTTCCTTGTCTTTTTCGCGCTCACCATGCTGGTCTGCCTGGTTTGGCCCAAGCCGATGATCGTGGCGGGTGTGCTGGTGCCCTTCGCGGTGCTGCTGGAGGCGGCCCAAGCCCTGACGCCTGACCGCACGGCTGACTTGGCTACGACACTCAGCGCGGCGGCAGGGGTGTCGCTGGCGGCGCTTCTCTTCGATCTGGCGCTGAGCTTACGCAAAAAATGGCGGAAAGCTTGAGCTTTGGGACGGTGCTGGCGCGGTCCTCCCAAATGTGATGTATCCTGGGCCCATGGAGATCAAGGCGCGCAGGCGCGCAATTCCGGTCAAAATTGGTGCTGTGGTGTTGGGCGGCGACGCCCCCATCGTCGTCCAGTCCATGACCAATACCGACACGGCGGACGTGGAAGCGACCGTCGTGCAAGTGGCCGCATTGGCGCGCGCGGGCTCCGAACTTGTGCGGATTACCGTGGATAGGCCTGAATCCGCCGCAATGGTGCCGGAGATCGTTGAGCGGCTTGCCAAGCTCGGCGCCGACGTGCCGCTGATTGGCGACTTTCACTATAACGGCCACACGCTGCTGGCCGACTATCCCGACTGCGCCGCGGCGCTTGCGAAATATCGCATCAATCCTGGCAATGTCGGTTTCAAGGATAAGCGCGACAAACAGTTCTCCCAGATCATCGACATCGCGCTCAAGCACGACAAGCCTGTGCGCATTGGCGTCAACTGGGGAAGCCTCGATCAGGATTTGCTCACGCGCCTGATGAACGAGAACTCGGCGAGTTCCGATCCGAAAGACGCGCGCGACGTGATGCATGAGGCCATCGTGCAGTCGGCTCTCATCAGCGCCGAGCGCGCCATGGAGCTTGGCATGGGCGCCGACAAAATCGTGCTCTCGGCCAAGGTGTCGGCGGTGCAGGATCTCATCGCGGTCTACGCCATGCTGGCGTCGCGTTCGGACCTGGCGCTGCATCTCGGGCTCACCGAGGCGGGCATGGGCTCGAAGGGCATCGTCGCCTCGTCCGCCGCTTTGTCCGTGCTGCTGCAGCAAGGCATTGGCGATACCATCCGCATCTCGCTCACGCCGGAGCCGGACGGCGACCGCACGGTGGAAGTCACGGTGGCGCAAGAGCTGCTTCAGAGCATGGGCTTTCGTGCCTTCGTGCCGCTGGTGGCGGCCTGCCCCGGCTGTGGGCGCACCACGTCCACCACGTTCCAGTCGCTGGCGCGGGACATCCAAGATTTCATCCGCGACCAGATGCCGGAGTGGAAGCGGCGCTATCCTGGCGTCGAGACCCTGAACGTCGCGGTGATGGGCTGCATCGTCAACGGGCCGGGTGAGTCCAAGCACGCCGATATCGGCATCTCACTGCCGGGCACGGGGGAGTCGCCCGCCGCGCCCGTGTTCGTCGACGGCAAGAAGGTTGCGACCTTGAAGGGCCCCGGCGCCTCGGCTGAGTTCAAGCAGATGGTGCTGGATTATATCGAGCAACGTTACGGGCAGGGCGCGATCGGCCGCAGCGCGGCGGAGTAGGCGCTCGCCTCACCGACACTACTTCATCGAGATGGCATCGCCGGCGATCGAGACGGTCAACGCGATCATCGTGACATTGAACACGAAGGCGACCAGGCCGTGGGCGGTCACGGTCCGGCGGATCGTGCGCGAGGTGATCGACACGTCGGACACCTCCGTCGACGTACCGAGGACGAAGGCAAAATAGACGAAGTCCCAATAGTCTGGTTTCTCGCCACCGGGAAAATGCAAGCCGCCGCCTTGGCCGCGATGTTCCGCGTAATATTCATGGGCGTAATGCAGCGCGAACATGATGTGGATGAACAGCCACGATAACAACGTGGTGAGGAACAGCAGCGCCAGGATGCGCGGTGAGATCGTGCCGCCGTCCGCTGCGGTGCGCAGCCAAAAGACAATCGCGCCGAGGCTCGCCATCGCCGCGAACACCGTCAGGACGGGAATGGCCAGCCGGCCTTCGTCTTGCAGGGCGGAGTGCTGGCGCAGTTGCTGCAGGTTGGAACGGCTGATCATCGTGACCATGAGGATGAGATAGAGCGCGACGCCCCCATCCCAGCCCATCAACAGACGCGAAACCAGCAGGTAGTCTTTCGGCAGAAAGACGACAAGCAGCACAAATATGATCGCTGAGAAGAGAAGCCGCCAGCGCGCCTGGAGGAAGCGCGAGACCCGCGTGTCCCGGAAGCGCCTATGGGGAGCCGGCGATTGAACCATGGACGGCATTCGACCCAGATTCGCGCCTTCGCTCAAGCGCGCCGCTCGGCAACGAAGCGCGCAGCGTCGATGAGCATGGCGGCTTTGTCACCAAAGGGTGCCAGCGCGTCTTCCGCTTCCGCTACGAGCCCGGCCAGATGCGCCTTAGCACCTTCGATCCCGAGTAGCGCCACAAGTGTCGCCTTGCCGCGTTCGGCATCCTTGGCCACGGCTTTGCCGACGGCTTCAGCGTTGCCTTCAGCATCGAGAAGATCGTCGGCAAGCTGGAAGGCTTGACCGAACGCGTTCGCATAAGCTGCTAGCGCCGCGCGGCCTTGGGGGTCGGCCCTGCCAAGAACGGCGCCGCCTTCGCAGGCGAAGCGGAACAGAGCGCCGGTCTTCAGCGCCTGCATCTTGACCGTTTCCTCTGCCGAAAACGTCTGATGCGCGGCGGAGAGGTCGAGCGCTTGGCCTAAGGCCATGCCCTGCCAGCCGCTGGCTTTGGCGAGCATGAGCACAAGCTCGGCGCGGGTGGTGGCGTCCTCGTGGGTCTGGGGTGTGCTCAAGATTTCGAAGGCGAGGGTGAGCAGCGCATCGCCGGCGAGAATAGCTGTCGCCTCGTCGAAGGCCTTGTGCGCCGTGGGGCGTCCCCGGCGCATGTCGTCGTCGTCCATGGCGGGAAGGTCGTCATGCACCAGCGAATAGCAATGAACGCATTCAAGGGCGCAGGCCGCGTCGAGTGCCGCTGTCTCCTCGACGTCAAGCAGCCTGGCGGACTGGATCATGAGAAATGGGCGCAGGCGCTTGCCGCCGCCAAGGGCTGCATAGCGCATGGCGTCGCCGAGCTTAGTGGAGGCTGGCAGGGTCGCTTGGTCCGCGCCAAGGAGAGTGCCGAGCCGTTGCTCGACAGTGCTCGCGACGCGTTCAAGCTCTGCGGGGAAGGTCATATCGGTCACAGGGATAAAGGAGGCGGCCTCTCGCCGCAAACTCCCAGCGTGGCAAGCTTCCAAGCTGGAGGCCAAGTTGGAGGCCAAGCCGGGGGTTAAGTCAGGCGTTGCCCCGGTTGGTGCCCGAGAGGTAGAACCCGGATCCATGGCGGGACAGGCAGGCTCTAGGGCCAAAAAGAAGACCGGCAAACAGGGTGATGGGCGCAAGACGCGTCGTAACCCAGCGCACCGGTATCCTTGGCTGCGGCGCATCACGCTGGGCTTACTGATCGCCTTCGGCGTGCTTCTGCTTTCCATCGTGGCCTTCCGCTTCGTCAATCCGCCGATCACACCGGTCATGGGGGTTGAGAAGCTGCATGGCGCGACGCTCAGGCACCAATGGGTGCCGCTTGAGAAGATCTCGCCCAACCTCCGCTTGGCGGTGGTCTCAAGCGAAGATGGCCGCTTTTGTGCCCATTGGGGCGTGGATTGGGGCGCGGTGCGGGATGCGGTGAAGGCGGCCCGCAGCCTGAAGGGGGTCCGTGGCGCCAACACCATCCCCATGCAAACGGCCAAAAACCTCTATCTGTGGACGCGCCGAAGCTATCTTCGCAAAGCCCTGGAAGCCCCGCTGGCCTATCTGATGTCGGCGATATGGCCCAAGCGGCGCATGATGGAGGTCTATCTCAACATCGCCCAATGGGGCCTTGGCGTGTTTGGGGCCGAGGCGGCGAGCCAGTATTATTTCCGAAAACCCGCGTCCCGGCTCACCAGGCATCAGGCGGCGTTGCTGGCCGCGGCGCTGCCAAATCCGCGGGCACGCAACCCCGCCAGGCCCAACCGGAGGATGCGCCTGATCGCCAGGTCCCTCGAACGGCGCATGCCCTCCATGGTCCGGCGGGCGGCCTGCGTCATGTAGCCGTCGAAAAGGTTGGTTCTCGGCCCTGGCCAGGGGAAAAAAATGCCACTATAAGGGCGCCAAGACAGGCCCGATCTCAGACCGGGGCCATTTTGAGGTTCTAAGACTATGGCTGTACCTAAAAGTAAGATCTCCCGCATGAAGCGGGGGTTCCGACGGTCCCACGACGCATTAGCGGCGCCGGCATACGTCGAAGACAAGGATTCCGGCGAGCTTCGCCGGCCGCACCATATCGACCTGAAGTCGGGCCGGTATCGCGGACGTCAGGTGATCACCATCAAGGAAGAGGCCTAAGAGCCTAAGCCTCGGCTTTGCGTCGCTGGCTTTGGACTGGCTTCTTTTGCCGACCTGCCTTTTTCAGGCGCGAATACGCCCGCCTGCTCGCTGAACAGCTACGTCTTACCCGCGGTCAGGTGCGCGGCGATGCTCCCGAGCACGGCGTCATGTACGCCTTCCTCCTCCAAATGCCGCACAGTATTCAGCACATAATCGACATTGGAGCCGGCCTCGCCTTTGCAGTCCGCCACGATGCGAAGCTGCTCTTCAAGCGGCAGCCTGCCGGCATATTGCGCGTGGTTCGGATCGGCGAGATAGGTCAGCGCCTTGACGGTCCGGCCTGAGCCATCGAGAAGTCGCACCGTCCGGCGCGCCTCAACATAGACATCCGTGACCTGCTCGCGCGTCCGCAAATATGCGACCGTCTCTTCCTCCGCGCCCTGGGCAACGCGGAAGGCCACGCCACGGCAGGCGCCGCCCCGGTCGAGCCCGAGCACGAGGCCGGGCTGCTCGCGGGTGCCGCGATGCAGGACCGAGTAGACACAAAGCGCACGGTGGGCGCCGTTCAGCAGTCCGGGGGCTTGCGCCTCGAAGGGAAAACCTGGCCGCCACATCAGCGAGCCGTAGCCAAACACCCAAAGCTCGTTCATGGCCGGCTCTGTCCCGCCTTGTTCTGAACGAGGATGTGGCCTCGTGAAGGTGAAGCCAAATCCGAATAGGATTCTCTATTGGCTAAGACCAAATCGCAACCACGGCCATGATGGAAAAGCCCAATATCGCCGACAGAAAAAGCCACCCCAGTCGCGGCCCTTTGAATTCTTCGACCAAAATATCCACGACGGCGATGTAGAAAAAGGTTCCCGCTGCCAGCGCGTCGAAAATGGCTTCAGCGATAATTCCGCTTGGACCTTGAAGCAGGCCCGACCACCAGGTGCCGAAGACAATGCCGATTGGCGTTGTCACATAGAACATCCACATCAGGTTCCGGCTGCGCTGTTTGGAGATGTTCTCTCGATTGAGGCTGATGCCTAACGCCATGGCTGCCGTGGTCTTGTGAGCCAAGATGGCGATAAGGATGGCCGCCGCAGCAATGATGTGCTGTTCCAGCCCAAGCGCGATGCCCGTGATGATGGAGTGAATCGATAAAATCAGAGCCAGCAAATAGGGATAAACCGGCCCGGAATCGGCATGCGTTCCGGAGTTCGCACGCGATGATGTCACGCCCTTGTCCAACAGGAGGACGAGAAAAAAGCTGATGGCAGCCACAAATGTGAAGAGGGGGTAGTCCAGGTCGGGAAAGAACGCGGTGAAGTTCTCTAGCGCATCCGGGAGCATGTGCATAAGCGCCGCGCCGAGAAACACGCCGCCGGCGAAAGTATTCGCCAGACGGGCAACCCATTGGCTCGACTTCCAACTCGTCAATCGGCTAGCGAACGCACCCCCCGCAATGCCAGCCAGCAGCACCACCGCAGCCGCGGCGTATTTGAACTCGACGGTTGCGTCCACTTGCGCCCCCTAGTCCTCGTGGCCGTGTGAGCGTCCGAAATCGGCATCGGCTGTGTCCTGGCCGGCGTCGATGATACCCCGGCGGATGGCGCGGGTGCGTGTGAAATGCTCGGACAAGGCTTCGCCGTCGCCACGCCTGATCGCCTTGGTCAGCGCGGCGACATCCTCGTTGAAGCGGCCAAGCATTTCGAGAACCGCTTCTTTGTTGGCCAAGAAGATGTCGCGCCACATGGTCGGGTCCGAGGTGGCGATGCGGGTGAAGTCTCTAAAACCACCGGCGGAGAACTTGAGCACCTCCGAGCGGGTCACCGTTTCAAGCTCATCCGCGGTGCCGACAATCGTGTAGGCGATCAGATGCGGCAGATGGCTGGTGACCGCGAGAACCAGGTCGTGATGGTCGGGCGTCATGATCTCGACATTGGCGCCAAGCAGGCTCCAGAACGCCGCGAGCCGGTCTACGCTTTCTGCATCCGTCCCTTCCGGCGGCGTCAGAATGCACCAGCGGTTTTCGAACAACTCGGCGAAGCCTGCTTCGGGTCCTGAATGCTCGGTGCCCGCGACCGGGTGGGCCGGCACGAAATGCACATTGTCCGGGAGATGCGGGCCCATGTCCCGCACGATCACGCCCTTCACCGAGCCGACGTCGGAGACGATGGCGCCAGCCTTGAGATGTGGCGCGATCTCTTTGGCGACAGTGCCGCAAACGCCGACGGGAACGCAGACGATGACGAGATCGGCGCCCTCAACCGCTTGCGCGCTGGTCTCGACAACCTTGTCGGCAATTCCAAGCTTGGCGATGATTTTGCGTGTCTCAGGCGAACGCGAACTCGCCACGATCGAGCGCACGGCGCCTTGCGCGCGTGCGGCACGCGCGATGGATGAGCCGATCAAGCCGGGGCCGATAATGGCCAATGTGTCGAAGAGCGGCGCGGTCATGTGTCTTTGCCCATGAATTTGGTGAGCGCGTTTAGCACCGCGCGGTTCTCATCTTCGGTGCCGATGGTCAAACGCAGCGCGTCCGGGAAGCCATACTCCTCCACCCGCCGCAAGATGATACGGCGCTCGTTCAGAAATGCATCGGCTTCGCGTGCCGACTTGCCGGGCGTGGTTGGGAAATGCACCAGCAGGAAATTGGCGGCACTGCGCGTCGTGGGCAGACCGAGCTGCTCAAGCGCCTCGGCCATGCGGCCACGCCAAACCATGTTGTGCTCGACAGCTACTTCCATATGCGCCGGATCTTGCAACGCCGCCACGCCAGCCGCGATCGATGGTCCTGTCACGTTGAACGGTCCCCTTATGCGGTTCAGCACATCAGCAATTGGCGCAGGGCAATAGGCCCAGCCAAGCCGCAAGGCCGCCAGTCCATAGATTTTCGAGAACGTGCGCGTCATCACCGTGTTGGGCGACGTCGCCACCAGCTCGATACCCGCCTCGTAGTCATTGGCCCGGACATATTCGGCATAGGCCGCGTCGAGCACCAAAATGACGTGCTCCGGCAGGCCGGCATGGAGCCGCTTGACCTCGTCGAAGGTGAGATAGGTGCCCGTCGGATTATTGGGGTTGGCGATGAACACCATGCGGGTGGCATCGGTCACCCGCTTAAGGATCGCGTCCACATCCGTGGTGAGGTCGCGCTCGGGCGCCGCGATCGGCGTCGCGCCCCGCGCCATGATGGCGATTTTGTAGACGAGAAAGCCGTGCTCCGAGTAGATCGCCTCATCGCCAGGGCCGAGATAGGCCAGGGCCAGCATATTCAGCAGCTCATCAGAGCCAGCCCCGCAGACGATCCGGGCCGCGTCGAGGCCATATTGCCTGGCCAGCGCCTCGCGCAAGGGCCGCGCCGATCCATCGGGGTAGCGCGCCAATTGCGGGCTTTGAGCCAGATAGGCCTCAACCGCGCGCGGGCTCGCCCCAAGCGGCGTCTCGTTGGACGACAGCTTGACCACCGGCTCGGCACCAGGAAGCCCGCTCGTGCCCGGGACGTAGGGCGCGATGTCGAGAATGCCTGGACGCGGGGTTGGCCCACGTTTGGCGGTCATCGGTCTTGCTCCTTAGCGGCAATCTTTGCGAAGGGCCTCTCATTGGGCCATATCTCAAGGTAAGGCAAAGAAAAGATTGATTTTCAACGAAAAGGTCATAGCTAACGCGTCGTTGTATAGTTTTCCGGCATTATTGACCCCGAATGCGCGGGATGAGCCTGCGCGATGTATAGGCAGTTCTAGAGATGAACGAGAATCCGGCAGCGGAGAGTTTCGCCGACCGTGCGAAGCGGCAGGCGCAGACCGCCCATCCGCAGAGCGAGATCGTGCATTTCCCGGCTGACGAGCCTTTGCCGCTCGACAGTGGGGCTTCGCTCGCACCGCTTTCCATCGCGTACCAGACCTACGGCACCCTCAACGCCGACAAATCGAACCTCATGCTCGTCTGTCACGCGCTGACCGGCGACCAGCATGCCGCCAATCTCCATCCCCTGACCGGCAAGCCCGGCTGGTGGGACACGATGATTGGGCCTGGCAAGCCAATCGATACCGACCGCTATTTCG
>DAOVDX010000173.1 GCA_030669345.1 Methyloceanibacter sp.
CCGACATCTCGTTGCGGGCGCTGTCGGTGCTGGCGCGCGCTTCGGTGATCGCGGCCGAGGACACGCGCCACTCCATGCGGCTGCTCTCCCATTTCGGCATCAGGGCTGAGCTCACGCCCTATCACGAGCACAATGCCGAGCGGGAACGGCCCAAGCTGCTGGCACGCATCGAAGCTGGCCTCTCGGTGGCGCTGATTTCCGACGCGGGCACGCCGCTAGTGTCAGACCCTGGCTACAAGCTCGTGCGCGAAGCGCTGGACCAGGGCCTGCTGGTGACCAGCATTCCGGGGCCCTCCGCTACGCTGACCGCACTCACGAGCGCAGGCCTTCCCACCGACACGTTTCTGTTTGGTGGCTTCTTACCGCCGAAATCAGGCCAGCGGACCACAAGGCTTAAAGCGCTGAAAGAGACACCAGCGACGTTGATCCTATTCGAGACCGCACCGCGTCTGGCCAAGAGCCTCGCCGACATGGCGGAGGTGTTGGGAAACCGTGAGGCGGCGGTGACACGCGAGCTGACAAAAATGCACGAGACGGTGACGCGCGGCACGCTTTGCGAGCTTGCCGCATCATTTGCGGACGGCGGCACATTGAAGGGCGAGCTGGTGGTGGTGGTAGCACCGCCGACCGTTACGGAAACCGACGTCAGCGATGAACGCATCGTCGCCGATCTTACCCGCGCCATGGAAACCGAAAGCCTGCGCGACGCGGTGCGGGCCGTCACCGACGCACTTCAAGTCAAACGCGCCCGGGTCTACGAACTCGGCCTCAGTTTGTGCAAGCGCGGTTGACATGAGCCGCGCACGGGTCAGGGCCTATCGTCGCGGCCTGTTCGCTGAGACCCTTGCGGCAGCCCTCTTTCGCCTCAAGGGCTATCGCGTCGTGGCCCGGTGCTACAAGACGCCCGCGGGCGAAATCGACCTGGTGGCGCTGAAAGGCAAGCGTCTTGCGTTCATCGAAGTGAAGGCGCGCAAGAGCCGGGAAGCTGCGGCATGGACATTGCCGACCAGGCAGCGGCGGCGCATCGTGGGCGCCGCGCAATATTGGCTCTCAAGCCATCCCGACTTTGCCGGACACCAGATGGCCTTCGACGTGGTGCTCGTTGCACCTTGGCGTTTGCCGCATCACATCGCCGACGCATTTCAGATTTGATGAAGGATTGAATGCGCTCAGGCCTGGCCGCCGCTAAAGTGCCAGGCAACAATGAGGCTTCGAAGGGAGAAATATTCGATGAGTCGTCTTTACGGACCCCAGAACCGCGCGCTCCAGAATCGCTTTGACAGCCGCCGCATGGCGGACCGCATCGAGGAGATTGCCGCGCAGACCGAGATCGACGACATCGCTTTTGGCTGCGAGCTTCTGGCGGCAATTCTCGAGGAGCATTTTTAGACCGCCATGGCCCTTAAAGTCGCCTTTCAGATGGACCCCATCGAGCGCATCGATATTCGGGGCGATTCCACCTTCGCGCTTCTGCTGGAAGCACAGCGGCGCGGCCATGACGTGTTTTATTACACGCCCGACGATCTCTCGCTGAAGGAGGGCACGCTTCTCGCTCGGGGTCACAGCCTCACGGTGGAGGACAAGCCCGGCGATCACTATCGCTTGGCGCATCTCCGTACCGTCGACCTCGCCGAGTTCGACGTGGTGCAGCTCCGCCAAGACCCGCCCTTCGACATGGCCTACATCACCACGACGCATTTGCTTGAGCGGCTGCAGCCACAGACGCTGGTGGTCAACGATCCGGGCGCCGTGCGCAATTCGCCCGAGAAAATGTTCGTGCTCGACTTTATGGATCTCATGCCGCCGACGCTGATCACGCGTTCGCCGGATGAAATCCGTACCTTCCGCGATGAGCACAAGGACATCGTGGTGAAGCCGCTTTACGGCAATGGCGGCGTGGCGATCTTCCGCATCACCGAGGACGATACCAATCTCAACTCGCTGATCGAATTACTCGGCATGACCTTCCGCGAGCCGCTCATGGTGCAGCGTTATCTGAGCGAAGTGCGTGAAGGCGACAAACGCATCATCTTGGTGAACGGCGAATTCGCCGGCGCCATCAACCGCGTGCCGGCGGCGGATGAGACACGCTCGAACCTGCATGTGGGCGGGACCGCCGAAGCCACTTCATTGACCACGCGCGAGAAAGAAATTTGCGCACGGCTCGGGCCAGCGCTGAAGAAGCGCGGGTTGATCTTCACCGGCATCGACGTGATCGGCGACTATCTCACCGAGATCAACGTCACCTCGCCCACCGGCATTCGCCAAGTGATAGAGTTCGGCGGGAAAGACATCGCCGCCATGATCTGGGACGTGGTGGAGAAAAAGGTCGCGGCCCAGCGTTAGGGTCGCGCTGATTTCGGTTGCCGCTTGCGGAACACGCACCAGGCGTGCGCCAGAACACCCGCGTCCCAGCCAAGCGCCACCCAATAGAACCACCATCTTTCTGGCGTCGCGGTGAGGTTCACCACGAACAGCAGAGCGATCACCGCCATATAGGCGAACAAATGGACGGCGAAGCCCCGCGCCTTGCAATCGATGAAGATGCGCTCGCGGCGATGGGTGCGACGGAGCAAAAACGCCAGGCCATGGGCAGCGACGCCAATCCCCCAGCCGAGCGCCACCCAGATGAACCAGAGATTGTCCGGACGGAGCCTCAGATTGACACCGGCGCAAATGACAATAACCAGCACATAGATCGCCAGGTGGATGAGGAAGGCACGCATCGGTCGGTCTTTCTGCATGCCCTCATTCAAAACACAGAATCATGGCGGCCATGCCGGCGAGCCCGGCTTTGCCTGCCGTCAGGGTCGGGGATGCGCCGAGCGCTACCAGTCCCGCATCTCTGGCCCGATGCTCGATCGCATCGACCTCCAGATAGAAGTGCCCGCGGTGTTCGCCGCCGATCTCGTCTTGCCGCAAGCGAGCGAAGGCAGCGCCGAGATGCGTGCCCGCGTCACCGCTGCGCGCCAGATTCAGACCGCACGCTACGCGGCACTCGGCCAGCCCAAAATCCGTACCAATGCCCAATGCGATGGCACCGTTCTCGAAGAGGTTGCCGCGCCCGATCCCGAGGGTCTCAGGCTGTTGCGCGACGCCGCCGACACGCTGGCGCTCAGCGCGCGGGGCTATCACCGCACATTGCGGGTCGCCCGCACGCTCGCCGATCTCGACGGCGAAAAGAAAGTCGCCCGCATCCACAGTGCCGAAGCCCTGAGTTATCGCGGCGAGACCTTGCGCCGGGCCCAGGCCGCATGAAAAGCCCCTATCCCCTTGTCCCCAGGCTATCACAAAGGCTTAGAATTGATTTGCTAACCGGCATGTGTTGTGGCCGAATCAGGTTAGCCGCAAGCCATGCGTTATGTCGGTAGGCTGCGGAATTCCGTGGCGCGACCCTTAATCTTCTGCAAGGCGGGCTAAGACATGCCGATGAAGCCAACGTCAGGACGCCTCACGGCGAAATTTCGCGGCGGGGCCATGTTTCCAGGGCTAAATTTCGAGCCGGGCCAAGGTGCCGGCCTGCCGTTCATGGGACGGCA
>DAOVDX010000100.1 GCA_030669345.1 Methyloceanibacter sp.
CCCAACCTTGGCAAGGTTGTGCTCTACCCCTGAGCTACACCCGCACTCCAAACCACCAGCAAGCGTTGTCTTCTGCGCCTCGGGGTGATCATTTGCCTTGTAGTGGATCGTCCCGGCGCTGTCTACACAGACGCCGTTTGATCCATCGTCAGGACCCTCACCAGGGCCATCCGGGGGCCCCATTAGCCGAAGCGCGAGCCGAAAGCAATGCAATCAGATCGCGCAAGGCTGTTCTCGCGCCTCGAAGAACTCGGCATCGCCACGACCACGGTCGAGCACGGGCGTATGTTTACCGTGGCGCAGTCTCAAGAATCGCGCGGCACGATCCCTGGCGCTCACACCAAGAATTTGTTCTTGAAAGACAAAGACGGCCATCTGGTTCTGGTGGTCGCCAAAGAGGATACGCGGGTCGACCTTAAGGCCCTGGCGAAGCAACTTGGCTTTGGCCGCTTCAGCTTTGGGAAGCCGGAGCTCCTCAAAGACGTGCTCGGCATCGAGCCTGGCTCGGTCACGGCATTCGCGCTCTTCCACGAGACATCCCGTAGGCTCAACGCCGTGGTGGTAGACGAGGCGCTGATGGCGTTCGCCGAAGTCAATTGTCACCCCCTCATCAACAGCGCCACGACGCGCCTCGCCACCAAGGACCTCATCCGGTTCATGGAGGCGTGTGGACATGCGCCCAGAGTCTTGTCCCTTTAGTCCTGTCGTTCGACCGGCCCGACCCTTTGATGCGCCCATCTAGGTTGCCAAAGCGCACGCTGCGGCCCATCTTCTGAAACGAGAGGCAGACCGAAGAGTTGGTCCCCACAACACATTTAAGCGTAGGGCTCCGGCCCGGATCGTGAGCATGAGCGAAGACACTCCAATTCTAGGTGAAACCGGCGCAGGCGGGTCCGACGCCGACCTCATCAAGAACACCACCACCGCAGACTTCATGCGTGATGTGGTGGAGGCCTCGAGCACGGTGCCAGTGCTGGTCGATTTCTGGGCGCCATGGTGTGAGCCGTGCAAGCAGCTCACGCCGATCCTGGAGAAGGCCGTGCGCGCCGCGAAAGGCGCGATCCGGCTGGTGAAACTCAATATCGATGAGCACCCGGAGGTCCCCGGACAGATGGGCGTGCAGTCGGTCCCAGCCGTGTTCGCCTTCCAGGACGGCAAGCCTGTCGACGGCTTCATGGGCGCTCTGCCAGAATCGCAAGTCAACGCCTTCATCACACGGTTGATTGGCGAGGACGCCGGCGCTGACGCCGACATCGAGACCGCTGAAACCGCACTGGCCGCTGGCGACGCCAACACTGCGGCCCAGATTTTCGGCGAGATCCTAAAAAACGACGCGGAGAATGCCGAAGCCGCGGCGGGACTCGCCAAGTGCTACATCAAGACTGGTGATCTTGAGCGCGCCGAGCAGACCCTAGCGCTCGTGCCGCCGGCCAAGGCCGACAGCGCCGCCGTCGCCAGTGCGCGGGCAGCGATAGAGCTTGCGCGCAAGTCGGACGAGGCCGGCGATGTCGATGAATTGCGCACCAAAGTCGAAAATGATCCTAACGACTGCCAAGCGCGTTTTGATTTGGCGCTCGCACTCAACGCCAAGGGCGACCGCCAGGGTGCGCTCGATGAACTGCTTGTGCTCGTCGCCAAAAATCGGAAGTGGAATGATGACGCCGCGCGGAAACAACTCGTTCAATTGTTCGATGCCTGGGGGCCGAGCGATCCGG
Source organism: Methyloceanibacter sp. (assembly GCA_030669345.1). Classification (GTDB taxonomy): domain Bacteria; phylum Pseudomonadota; class Alphaproteobacteria; order Rhizobiales; family Methyloligellaceae; genus Methyloceanibacter. Next base: position 1,716 of record DAOVDX010000100.1, read on the forward strand.
CAACGACGGGCGGGCGCCAAAAGCTCTCCTCGCTGCTGTTTGCGTAGACGCCAAGACGCGCAAATCCAAGGAGCGCAAGTCCAAGGAGCGGAAATCCAAGCGTGACGGACCGCCATCACAACGCTGACGACCTGCCGACCGACCTGCCGGTGTTTCCTTTGCGGGGCGCAATTCTGTTGCCGCGCGCCACGCTGACACTCAACGTGTTCGAGCCGCGCTATTTCGCACTGATCGATCATGTGCTCGCTAATGATCGGCTGATGGGCGTGATCCAACCTGGCCCGGAGACGGGAGCGGACGAGTCGCCACACGGAAAGGACTTCCCCTTGCGGCAAGTCGGCTGCGCTGGACGCATTACCGCCTTCAACGAGGACGATGACGGACGCCTGGACATTTCGCTCTCTGGCGTCGCCCGCTTCAAGCTGGGCGCGGATGTCTCGTCCGATGCGCCGTTTCGCATGTGCGCGGTCGACTTTTCACCCTACGCCACCGACTTCATCAGCGGCTATGGCGAGGACGATGTTGAACGTCCCCGCCTCATCGCCGCGCTTAGAGGTTATCTCAACGCCAATGATCTCAATGCCGACTGGGATCGCATCAACAGCGCCAGCAGCGAGCGGCTCGTGAACACGCTTGCCGTCCTCAGCCCATATGGGGCAGAAGAGAAGCAGGCGCTGCTTGAAGCAGAGAGTTTGCAAGCACGGGCTGACGCGCTTGTAGCGCTGGCGGAGATGGAACTCGCCACGCGCGACGACGGTTCGGGGACATCGATACAATGACACATGATGAAAAACAGACGAGCGGCGCGGAGCAGGGCGGACGAGCAGTCGATCCGAAGTTGCTCGAAATTTTGGTTTGTCCGGTGACCAAGACGGCGCTCAACTACGACGCCAAGCGCCAAGAGCTGATCAGCCGCGCGGCGGGGTTCGCCTTTCCCATTCGCGACGGCATCCCGATCATGCTGCCCGAAGAGGCACGCAAGCTCGACGACAGCTAGGTCGCGAACATCATCCGCCGGACATCCTCCGGCGTCCGTCCCGCTTCGCGATAGGTCCGGATCGCGCAAGCGTCGTTGCGCTTGGCAAGCCGCTTACCAGCCGCATCGCGAATGAGAGCGTGGTGATGCCAAACTGGCACCGGCAGATCGAGCAGCGCTTGCAAGAGCCGGTGGATCGGCGTCGTCTCCAATAGGTCCTCACCCCGAATGACATGAGTGATGCCCTGCGCCGCGTCATCCACCACCACCGAGAGATGATAGGCCGCCGCACTGATATCCTTGCGCCCCAGAACCACGTCGCCAATCTGTTGCCGCATGGCGTCGCAATCCAGCTTATGGGTTCCGGCATGGGCTGCGCCGGTCTCTCTCCAAGTCAGTTCCTGCTCGCCAAGAAGCGCCAGCGCCCGATCGAGATCGAGCCGGATCGCATCGCCGGGCCCACACTCCACCATGGCGCGGCCACGGCACGTGCCGGGATAGACCGCGCCATGGGAACCGATATGCGCGGCTCCCTCCTGCGGCGCGGACAATGCAGCGTGGATATCGGCGCGCGTGCAGCGGCAGGGGTAAGTGACGCCGAGACCCTCAAGCTTCTCTAGTGCGGCTGCGTAAACGCTGAGCCGTTCGGACTGCCGCAAGACTGGCTCGGGCCATGTCATGCCGAGCCAGGCCAGGTCTTCGTAGATCGCCGCCTCGTATTCGGGTCGCGCGCGCGCGATGTCGATGTCCTCGATCCGCAAAAGGAACTCCCCGCCCGCCGCCTGCGCCGCGTCCCAAGCCGTCAGAGCAGAGAAACCGTGACCAAGATGAAGAAGTCCCGTCGGCGAGGGGGCGAAACGGGTGATGAAGTTCGCCGGTGTCGTGCGGTCTCCCGTCACGCGGCTACAATCCTTCGCCCTTTAGGAGCCGCGGCACGTCGCCAGTTCCGCCGGCCGCCTCGCGCACTAAAAAGCGCTTCAGCCCAGGCGCCCGGTCGACGAGCCCAAGCCCAAGATCGCGGATGGCGCGCAAGGGCGCGTTGTCATTGGAGAACAGACGGTTGATCCCGTCCATCACCGTGGCCGAGAAGGCACTGTCGAAACGCCGCCAGCGTTGATAGCGCTCGAGTGTGGTGCTGGAACCAATGTCGAGCCCGAGACGCGCCGTCTCGACGACTGTCTCGGCCAGCGCCGCCACATCGCGCATGCCGATATTGAGACCCTGACCGGCAAGAGGATGCACGGCGTGCGCAGCGTCACCCACAAGCGCGAGCCGATCAGCGACGAACGCGCGCGCAATCTGCAACTCAAGCGGGAAAGATTGGCGCGAACCTTCAAGCGTGATCTCGCCGAGACGATGTCCGAAGCGTCGCGTGAGTTCGGCAACGAACGCGTCTTCGCTGCCGGCCATGAGCTCTTGCGCCCGTTCCGGGTCCTCGCTCCATACGATGGAGGACCGGTTGCCGTTCAGCGGCAGGATGGCGAACGGACCTGCGGGCAGAAAATGCTGCACGGCCTTGCCGTGATGCGGCCGCTCATGCGCCACCGTGGCGACAATGCCGACTTGCGGATAGGTCCAGCCGATCGTTTTGATGCCGGCGCGTTGACGAAGGCTAGAGCGCTTGCCGTCCGCCGCGATCAGGAGACGTCCTTTGAGTGTCGTGTCGCTGGCGAGATGAACGCGCACGCCGAAAGCATCAATATCGAACTCGCTGACGGTTTCGGGCGCGAAGCAATCGATGCGCTTTTCCTTAGCCACGTCGTCACAAACCGCGCGAAGCAGCTCACCGGCCTCGACCAAATATGCGCCGGGTTCGCCCGATTTCATCTCATCGTCGAAGCCAAGAAGGTGCGGCCGCAGGCTCGCATTGAGCGGGCTATCGGTAATCTCGATGGAGCGGATAGGCTGCGCTTTTTTTTCAAGCGCCGGCCAAAGATCAATCGCCTCGAGCAAATTCTTTGTCGCCGCCGATAGCGCGAGCCCACGGGGGTCCTTGCGCACAGTCTTGCCGGCGCTCGGTGGGGCGGCATCCACCAACGCGATGCGAAATCCCTTCGGCGCCTGCTTGGCAAAAGTCAGCGCCAGCGTGCCACCGACGAAGTCGCCACCAACGATGATGACATCGTAGGGGTCCGCGTCGGGATTAGGCGTCTTGGGGCTTGGCGTCTTGAGCTTACGTGCTGCTGCCATACTTCCCCTATAGGCGAGGGCGGAGCGGGGCGCCACTCCGGGCAACCGCTTAGGCAAAGGGACGCGCGGACGTTTCTCGCGAGACCCGAAACTGTTAAACGGGCTCGACCCACCGAACCATCATGAAAAGGCCGGCTCATGAGCGCCGCTCTCGACCAGCTCCTGTCGATCCTCGATCTTGAAACGCTGGAGAAAAATCTCTTCCGGGGTTTGAGCCCGCAGGTGGGCTGGCAGCGCGTCTTCGGTGGCCAGGTCATTGGCCAGGCGCTGGTCGCGGCCTGCCGGACGGTGGAAGGCCGCGTGGTCCATTCGCTGCATGCCTATTTTTTGCGCGCGGGCGATCCGGCCGTGCCGATCATCTATGAGGTGGACCGGATTAGAGACGGCGGCAGCTTCTCGACCCGCCGCGTGGTGGCGATCCAGCACGGGCAGGCGATCTTCTCCATGGCGGCCTCGTTTCAGAAGGAAGAGGCAGGCCTAGAGCACCAGATGGCCATGCCTGATGTGCCGCCGCCGGAAGATCTACCGAGTGAGGCTGAGCTGAAGGCCAAATTCATCGGCAAGTTGCCGGAGCCGGTGAAGGCCTATTGGGAGCATGAGCGGCCAATCGAGATCCGCCCGGTCGATCTTTCCCGTTATTTCTCAGCCGAAACCCGGGACCCGAACCAACAAGTCTGGATCAAGGCCACAGGCGACCTGGGCAGCAATCTGGGCGACGATCTCGCTTTGCACCAATGCGTACTGGCCTATGCGTCAGACTTCACGCTGCTCGACACAGCGCTGATCGCCCATGGCCGCTTCGTCTTCGACCCCAAGCTGATGCTGGCGAGCCTCGATCACGCCATCTGGTTCCATGAGAGCTTCAGGGCCGACGATTGGCTGCTTTATGTCCAAGACAGCCCGAGTTCCGGCGGTGGGCGGGCATTTTGCCGGGGCACGCTGTTCACCCGCGACGGCCGTTTAGTAGCCTCCACGGCCCAAGAAGGCCTGGTTCGCGAGCGAAAGCCCAAATAAGCGCCTAATCGATAGGCAATCGATCTGTTTTGCCTATTTCCTGAGCCATTCCGCTGGTTTCAGACGATTCGCTGCCCCTGCCTGAATCGTAAAAGAATCCTTAAGACCAATGACTTGCACCCCGTTTGCCGGAGTTGGCACGCGGCTTGACTCTGTCTTCAGGTTGGAACGGCTGGAATTAGAGACAGCAACAGGCTGCGCAGCCGTAAAATCATGGAGGGCTTAATCAGATGAAGCTGGTGATGGCAATCATCAAGCCGTTCAAGCTCGATGAGGTGCGTCAGGCCCTCACGGAGCTTGGACTGCAAGGTATGACCGTTACAGAGGTCAAAGGATACGGGAGGCAGAAGGGCCACACGGAGATCTATCGCGGCGCGGAATACGCCGTGAACTTCCTACCGAAGATCAAGATCGAAGTCGTGGTGCCTGCCAAGATGGTCGACAAAGCGGTGGACGCAATCGTCGCCGCAGCCAAGACCGGGCAGATCGGCGACGGCAAGATCTTCGTCGTTCCCGTCGAGCAGACGGTGCGCATCCGCACCGGCGAAACCAACGAATCAGCACTGTAAGAGGGGGAGATTTTTTAAGATGACGACCCTTGCCAAATATCTATTCGGCGTGGTCGCGGCGTTTGTACTACTAGCGCTTCACCACATCGATCCGGCGCTTGCCCAAGAAGCCCCAGAGGCCCTTGGAGAAGTTGCCGGGGAAGTTGCAAAACTCGACTCTGGCGATACCGCCTGGATGCTGACATCCACGGCGCTCGTCCTAATGATGGCCATTCCCGGCCTCGCGCTCTTCTACGGCGGCATGGTCCGCAAGAAGAACGTCCTGACGCTGGTGATGCAATCTTTTGCCCTCACCTGCCTCATGAGTGTGGTCTGGCTCGTCGCCGGCTACTCGCTTGCCTTCACTGACGGCGGCGGACTCAACGCCTATATCGGCGGCCTCGACAAGATGTTCTTGGCTGGCGTCGGCATAGACACGCTGAGCGGCACGATCCCTGAGACCGTGTTCTTCACGTTCCAGCTGACCTTCGCCGTCATCACGCCGATCTTGATCATCGGTGCCTTCGTGGACCGCATGAAGTTCTCGGCCATCTTGGTACTCATGGTGCTGTGGTCGCTGATCGTTTACTCGCCCATCACCCATTGGGTGTGGGGCGGCGGCTTCCGGTTGGAAGCCGGCGTGCTCGACTTCGCCGGTGGCACGGTGGTGCATATCAACGCCGGTATCGCCGGTCTGGTCTGCGCTATCTTCCTCGGCAAGCGCTTCGGCTACGGCACGGAGAACATGGCTCCACATAATCTGGTGTACAGCGTCGTCGGCGCATCGCTGCTGTGGGTGGGCTGGTTCGGCTTTAACGCCGGCTCGGCTCTTGCCGCTAATGGCGGCGCGGGCATGGCCATAGCCGTAACTCAGATCGCCACCGCGATGGCTGCACTTGCCTGGATGTTCTT
>DAOVDX010000085.1 GCA_030669345.1 Methyloceanibacter sp.
AGTTTCGAGCCCGAATGGGCGGACCATCCCGGCGAGATGATGGAGGCCGCACGGGCCTCATGAACGGGAATGGTGGGCGGTACTGGGATCGAACCAGTGACCCCTACAATGTCAATGTAGTGCTCTACCGCTGAGCTAACCGCCCGCTGCCTTGGACCGAAGGCGGTCTTCTATATCGGCAGGCGGCCAGCCATGGCAACCCGCTGTTTTGCAAAGATTGAGGCTTCTCGCGCTCTAGGCCGCGAGCATGCGCTCCACCTCATCCACCAGGTCACGCAGGTGGAAGGGCTTCGACAGGATTTTGGCGTCTTTTGGCGCGTTGTTATCTGGATTGAGCGCCACAGCGGCAAAACCGGTGATGAACATGATCTTGAGATCGGGATCGAGCTCGGTCGCTTTGCGCGCCAGTTCGATGCCATCCATCTCCGGCATCACGATATCGGTGAGGAGGAGCATGAAGGGCTCTTCCTTGAGCCGCTCATAGGCTTCAAGTCCATTGCCGAACGACACGACGTCGTAGCTGGCCTTCTCAAGCGCCTTGACCAAGAAACGACGCATATCCTCGTCGTCCTCGGCAAGCAGAATACGCTGAACGCTACGCGCCCGTGGATCGTTCGCAGCCATTACTCCAGTCCCCCTAAACTCTCGCCCACCAGGGCGTACACGACTTTAGTAAACGACCAATTGCTTTCGGGCCGAAAAAGCCAATTGGATCGTCCCCTTACTAACCCCCAAATCATTGCGTCTATTTGGGCCGGGCACAAGACAGAACACGCCTAGACAGGGCCAACTCCGGTTGGCAAGGTTTACAGAGGTGAAATTCAAGGCTAGCGGCCCCATCAAAGGGCAGAAAATCAGGGTTTAGCCATGAGCCTGAGTGAGGCTGAGGCAATCAAGAAGGAGCTTGCGCCCCCTTTTTCTGTGGCGCGGCCAGGGGAGCTGAGAGTTCCCCTTGTCTTCAACTCACCCCATAGCGGCCGTATCTATCCGGCGACCTTCCTTGCCGCTTCCAGGCTCGATCCGCTCACGCTGCGCCGCTCGGAGGACGCTTTCGTCGAGGAGTTGTTCGCCTTCGTCACCGATCTCGGTGCACCCCTCCTCCACGCCCATTTCCCGCGCGCCTATCTCGACGTGAACCGAGAGCCCTATGAGCTTGATCCGGTCCTATTCCGCGATGGCCTTCCCCACTACGCCAACACCCAGTCGGTGCGGGTGGTCGGCGGGCTCGGCACCATCGCCCGCATCGTGTCGGGATCCGATGAGATCTATCGCGAGCCCCTCTCGGTGGAAGCCGCGCTGGAGCGCATAAATCGGCTCTATACGCCCTACCACAACACGCTCGCCTCGCTTCTCCTTGAGACACAAAGGGAATTTGGCCTGGCGGTACTGATCGATTGTCACTCCATGCCGTCAAAGCCTGTGGCAGATGGCGGCACGGGACGCCCGGATTTCGTCCTCGGCGACCGCTTCGGCACCTCGTGCGGCGGTGAGCTTACGCGGCTCGCAGCGAATGAACTAGCCGCGCTCGGCTATGCCGTAACGCTGAACAAGCCCTATGCCGGCGGTTACATCACCGAGCATTATGGCCGGCCCCATAAGGCGCAGCACGTGCTTCAGATTGAGATCAATCGCTCTCTCTATATGGACGAAACCAGCTTTGAAAAGTCAGCCGGCTTCGAGAAGCTTCGCGCCGACCTCGAAACCATGGTGCGCGGGCTCGTGCCTGGCATCCCACGACTCGCCATTCCGCGGGCCGCAGCCGAGTAACCGTCAGCGAATTGTCAAAAAAAGGGGCCGTTCGAATGAACGAACGGCCCAAGTCTAGGGAGGAAACGCCCAAGGAGGGCAGCAGCACGGCTAGTACCATGCTGCATTGCACCAATATGTCATTGCGGCGCACAAAAATCAAGATTCCGGGGTCCCGCCCGTGCGAGTCCCCAAAAATCTGATGCGAAACCGTCATGTCGCGTATCGGGCTATCTGAGCCCCGGGCCCAAGAGCGTGTGCCAGCCAGCCAGGCCTTGACTCCCAAGGGCAACCGGCCTCAAGCCTTGACCGTGACGAAAATCGAACAACCCGATTTCCAAGCCTATGTGGCGATGGCTCACGCGCTGGCCGATAAGGCTGGCGCGGTCATATTGCCGCATTTTCGGTCGAATACCGCCGTTGACGACAAAGGAGGCCGTGGCTTCGATCCCGTAACGGCTGCCGACCGCGATGCGGAGACGGCGATCAGGGAGGCCCTAGCAAACGCCTATCCGACCCACGGCATTGTCGGTGAGGAGTTTGCCGACACGCCCGGGACCTCCGACTTTAGCTGGATCATCGACCCCATCGACGGCACAAAAGCCTTCATCATGGGACAGCCGCTTTGGGGCACGTTGATCGGGCTCACCTCGGGCGGAGCGCCTCTCCTTGGCCTGATGGACCAGCCCTTCACCGGCGAGCGCTTCTGGAGTGGCGAGGACGAAGCCTTCTACCGCCGTGGGGGTGAGACCTTGGCCATGCGGGTTCGCACTTGCGCATCGCTCGCCGAGGCCATTCTCACGTCGACGACGCCTGACATGTTCGAGGGCGCGGACAGCGAAACATTCGATCGCCTAAGCCGCGCCGTGCGCCTCAGACGCTTCGGCGGCGATTGTTACAATTACTGCCTGCTCGCCCTTGGCCAAATCGACCTTGTGGTCGAGGCCGATCTGAAACCGTTCGACATCCTGCCGCTCGTTCCGATCATCGAGCGCGCCGGCGGTGTGGTCAGCACCTGGGACGGCGGCGATCCGAAAGACGGCGGTCGCATCATCGCCGCAGGCGACACACGCACCCACGCGGCGGCGGTCGAAATGCTGTCGCGCTAACCGGCCTTGCTTAAAACGACGCCTGGCACATAGGCATCGAAAGCAGCCCAGAATTGTTCGCGGATCGAATCTCGTTCCTGAAGAATTTCGTGGCGCGAACCCCGGAGCACGAGCTGCGAACCGGCTCTGAGCCGCGAACTGAAATCCTCAATGGCCTCGCTCGACACGACGTGATCGTCGCCCGCCGCGACCAACAAAGCCGGCACGCGGACACGTGGGGCAAATTTTTCACTGCCGAGCTGCGCCATGGCCTCACACGCCGCGTTCAGCCAGCCGATGGTGGGCGGACCGACGGCAAGCCCTGGCGCCGCTTGCAGCACTGAGAGATTGCGGAAGAAGCGCTCGCGGTCCGAGGTGAGCGGGTTTCCATCGAATGCATGGTTTGCCCAGGAGTCGCCGCCGGGGATCGCCTGTTTGCCAAAGCCAATGAGCGTAAGCCCATCCGCCAGACGTCCGCACAGCCCCTGCGACACCGGCAGCCCCAAGAGTTGGATCATTGGCGCCGTCATAACCATGCGGCTAAACCAGCAGCCCCGTTTGGTCGCAACCCTGAACAACACCGTCGACGCCATAGAATGGCCCAGCGCGTAATAAGGCGCCGGGCAGTCTGGCAACACCACGCCTTTCATAAAGTGGGCAAGGTCTTCTTCGTAATCGGAAAAGTCGCTGACATGCCCCTTCATCGTGCTTCTGGTCAGTCGGCTGGAGCCCCCCTGCCCGCGCCAATCGAGCACAGCAACGGCAAAGCCCCTGCGGCGCAGCTCGCCAGCCACCTCAAAATATTTCTCAATGAACTCGTTGCGGCCGGGGAAGATGCACACGGTCCCGCTCCGTTCGCGCAACGCCGACTGCCAGCTCGCATAGCGAAGCCGGACGCCCTTGCGAATATCGAGATAGCCCGACGATGCACCGAGCGGGATCGGGTTCTTGGGTGTCGAAACGAGATCCATGGATGTGAGCGGCCCCTGGCCCCGGCGCGAGAGGCGCGCCGAATGGCGAACCCCTTATAGCAGCGCCGCGCACCATGACCACAGACAGCGTCGGCGCTTGCCATAAGCGCCGCATGCAGAACAACCGTATGCGGAGAATATTATTTTCCCTTTGTATTCAATATACTAGCGCCCTTGACGCGGCAGGTCCGCGCTCCCACATCCCTACATGGCACAAAGGCCGTTCTGGCTTGCGTTTGCAACTGTCCGGCTCAAGGGAATGAGCGGGCTCCACCATATCGCTTCTGAACGGAGGATGTGACATGAGGCACTTCGATCTGACCCCCCTTTACCGCTCAACGATCGGCTTTGACCGCCTCGGTTCACAGCTCGATACCCTGAGCGCATTCGAGGGCGATACCCCAAGCTATCCGCCCTACAATATAAAACGCGTCGCTGAGGACGCCTATCGCCTCTCCATGGCCATCGCCGGTTTCGGTGAGGGCGACCTCGATATCGAGGTGAAGGAGAACACGCTTTCAATTCGTGGCGACAAGCGCGTCGAGCAAGAGAACGCCAAATTCCTGCATCGCGGCATCGCTTCGCGCAGCTTCGAGCGGCGCTTCCAACTCGCTGACTTTGTCGTCGTGAAGGGCGCGAGCCTTGAGAACGGCTTGCTGCATGTGGAGCTCATGCGCGAGCTGCCCGAGGCCATGAAGCCCCGCACGATTAAGATCACGACCAAAGAGGAAACCGCGAGCCCCACGGTCATCGAGAGCCAGGCCGCGGCCTAAAGCACGCGCCATCCCGTTTCTAACAATGTTGGGCTAGCAAGAAGGGCGTCCTCCGTGAGCGAGGGCGCCCTTCTCAGTTCGCAGGTGCTTTAGGGAGAGAACCTGCAGAGGTGCCAATCGCGCTTTACGCAGAACTATTTGGCGACGGCTAAGCGCAAGTCTACGCGCTACAACTTTCGCGAGCCTTAATGTTGATCTATGTCGGTAACGTTTCGTTAACGCTCAAGGCGCTCTACCGAACGCTCACAATGGCGCCACTGGTGATGAGGCCAGCCAGATTGGCCTTGAGATCGAAGGCAGGCGCCTCCTGCATGGCACTGGAAGCGGCCTCTTGCAGCGTGGCGCCACCCTTCAGCGCAAGCACAAACACCGCCCCGCCTTCCGGTAGCCGGCGCACCTCTACATCGAGCTTGGGTCTGACCACGAGCGCGTCTTCGCCCCCGTCGGGAAGCTGTGTCGGTTCGTCTTTTCCCTCCCTTCCAGAGATCTGCCAGATGGTGACCACTGGAAAAGGAGCGCGAACGACGCCGAGCGAAGGATGCAGCGAGATCGTGATGTCCTCCGCATCTGGCCCCGCTTCTGTCAGCTCGGCGAGTGTCAACTGTGTCGCGTCGGCTGAGTGATATGCCGCGTGCCATGCCCATTCGAGGCGCGCCACATCGGCGAGATAAGGCACCGAGCCCGCAGGCGAAAACTGCACCACGAAATCGGGAAAGCTTGTGCCGTAGCGAAGCAGGACGGCTGAACGTGGCGGCTCACATCCGATATAGATTCGAGCCATCGCCTGGAAGAACTCTTCGCCCACCAGCCGCGCCGTGACCGGAAAGCGACTGGCAAGCGCATCAATCAGGCTCGCATAGACATTGTTCTGGTAGACAGCGAAGCTCCGCGTCACGGTTTTGCCTGACGTGGCGCGACCCGACTTTCCCACAAGCGGGCCAGGTACGCTGGCCTCGCCGTCGAGCACGGCCCAGGCAAAGTCCCTTTCGATGTCGGAGAAAGGTATCACGCACTAACCCTCACCCGGTTACTGCGCCGGTCGGCGATGACGGCGTCGGCCCGCTTAGCCTCGGCGAACAGGACGGGCCAGGACGGCACGTCGTTGTCCCACTCGATCAGCGTCGGCTTAGGTCCGGTGCGACTGAGCGCGCGAGAGTAAAGCGCCCAGACGGAGTCGGCGACCCCGCGTCCATGATCGTCAATGAGCAGGGCCTCGCCATCGTCGTCGGAATCCTCGGCATGACCGCCGAGATGAATTTCACCCACATGTTCGGCCGGGAAGCTGTCTAGATAGTCGCTTGCAGAGAAGCCGTGATTGGTGGCCTGCACGAACACATTACTGACGTCGAGGAGCAGTCCGCAGCCGGTGCGGCGCACCACTTCGCGCAGGAATTCGACTTCGCTCATGGAGGTCTCGGCGAACGCCACATAGGTCGAGGGATTCTCAAGCAGCATCTGGCACTGAAGCGCTTCCTGCACCTCGTCGATATGGGCGCAGACCGTCGCTAGCGTCTCTTCCATATAAGGAAGTGGCAGCAGGTCGTTGAGATAGACCGTGTCGTGGCTCGACCAGGCCAGGTGTTCGGAAAACAGCGCGGGCTGATAGCGGTCGACCAGGGCCTTAAGGCGAGCGAGATGATTTTTGTCGAGGGGACCGGCGCCGCCGATCGATAGCCCGACGCCATGCAGCGACAGCGGATAGCGTTCGCGAACGGCTGTGAGATAGGCATGGGGCGGCCCGCCATCGCCCATATAGTTTTCGGCATGGATTTCGAACCAGCCGATATCCGGCGACGCATCGAGAATGTCGCGATAATGCTCAGGCTTGAGCCCAACTCCGGCGCGTGAAGGCATCGGACCGTTGCCGGTCAAGTTTTGTGCGATGACTCCATTCGCGGTGACTTGGGCCGTAGCCTGATCCATGACGTAGCCTTAGGCAGGAGGAAGATCTCGGTCGACGGCCTCAAGGCTGCCTTTGCGCGTGTCGGGCAGTTCCATGGTCTCGCAGGTCCCCTTGGGCACCAGCTTCCAGGCATTGCCCTGATAGTCGATCTTCGAGGTTCCGGCACAGCTTGTGCCCTTCCCTGCTGCACAATCATTCTCTCCCGCCTTGGCCACGCCGTAGCACTTCTCCACACCGTCCGCGGCCGTAGTGGACTGGCTCGATGCAGCCATTCCGAGCGCGGCGGCGAAAGAACAACCAATGGCTAGGCCGGAAATCTTCTTCGTGTGGGCGGTCATGTCAGCTCCTCGTAGATCAAGCGATTGGCCGGAATTTCGAGCGTGCCGGCAGACTCATTTGCCGCCTGAGTAGGCCCGCGTGCGCGTGATCACGTCAAATCACGCCTCCGGCAAAAGGAGATGATCAGGGGTCGGAGCTTCCGGGGCCGAAATGAGCCGAATCCTGCTTGTGCACCCCTTGGAAATCTGTCATTTTGGCACTATATAGGACAGGTATGCTGACCTTTGTCACTGGACGACGCGGCAAGCACCGCATTCGCTAGCGCAGAGGCGATAGCCCCCTAAACGGCCGTTCTTTGCTTCTCACGCAAGATGCATATCCTGGTGAAGAGACTGGCCGCTCGCCAAACTCTTGATAGGGTCCGCCTCTCGCATGGGGCGAGGCCGAGGTTCTGTGAATAACGATGACACGCCGTGCGCTCATTCCTGGACTTAAGACGACCGCACGGCCCTCCGTGCCGGCGGCGCAAGGACTCTATGATCCGGCCAATGAGCACGACGCCTGCGGTGTTGGCTTCGTCGCCGATCTGAAGGGGCGCAAGAGCCATACGATCATTGAATATGGCTTACAGATTCTCGAGAACCTCACCCATCGTGGTGCTGCGGGGGCCGACCCGCGCGACGGTGACGGCGCCGGTATCTTGGTGCAGATGCCTCACGAGTTTTTCCGCGAGGTCTGCCCGCCGCTGAACATCGATCTGCCCGAGCCCGGGCATTACGCGGTCGGTTATCTTTTCATGCCGTCCAATCAGGCGGAGCGCAGCCAGGCCAAAGCCACGATCGAGCGCATCGTCAAGGCTGAAGGCTTCAAGCTTCTCGGCTGGCGCACCGTGCCTACGGACAATGCGTGCCTGTCGCCCGAGGTCGTCGAGACCGAGCCGGCCCATCGCCAGCTCTTCCTCGGCCGCGGGCCAGACATGAAGGACGAGGCGGAATTCGAGCGCCGGCTTTATCTCCTGCGCAAGATGATTTCGAACGCCCTCATCGAAGAGCACGACGGACGCGACATCGGCTTCTATACCGTGTCCCTGTCCTGCCGCACGCTGGTCTACAAGGGCATGTTCCTCGCCTACCAGCTTGGCGCCTATTACGAGGACCTGCACAACCCGGCCTTCGCTTCGGCCTTAGCGCTGGTGCATCAGCGGTTCTCGACCAACACCTTCCCGTCCTGGAAGCTCTCCCATCCGTATCGGATGGTCGCCCATAACGGCGAGATCAACACGCTGCGCAGTAACGTCAACTGGATGGCGGCGCGTCAGGCCAGTGTCTCCTCGCCGCTCTTCGGCAAGAACATCGAGAAGCTCTGGCCAATCTCTTATGAAGGTCAGTCCGACACGGCCTGCTTCGACAACGCGCTCGAGTTCTTAGTGCAGGGCGGCTATTCGCTGGCCCATGCGGCGATGATGCTGATCCCGGAAGCCTGGGCCGGCAACCCGCTCATGGATGCTAAGCGCCGCGCCTTTTACGAATATCACGCCTGTCTCATGGAGCCGTGGGACGGCCCCGCCGCCATGGCCTTCACCGATGGCCGGCAGATCGGCGCCACGCTCGACCGCAATGGCCTTCGCCCCGCGCGCTATTTCGTCACCGACGACGATCTGGTGGTCATGGCGTCAGAGACCGGCGTGCTGCCGTTCCCCGAGGACAAGATCATCGAGAA
>DAOVDX010000162.1 GCA_030669345.1 Methyloceanibacter sp.
GGCTTGTCTGGGCGGTTGAAAACGCCTACCTCTACCGTAAATAGAAAAACGTCAATTCATAGGGGAGGTTGCGCCGGGGGGTGGCCATAGCAACGTCTATAGGAGGCGCAACATGGAAATTCAGCTGGTGTCGCCGACGCAACAGAGCGCTCACGTGCCACAAGACAACACTCTTCTTATCGTCGACGATGATCGCGCCTTCCTCACGCGGCTTGCTCGCGCCATGGAAACGCGTGGTTTCGATGTCGAGGCAGCCGCTTCGGTTGCGGAGGGTCTTGCTTCGCTCAACCGTCGTCCGCCCGCCTTCGCCGTGGTCGACATGCGGCTGGATGACGGCAATGGCATCGATGTCATTGCTGCGCTGAACGACATACGCCCGGACGCACGGGCCGTGATCTTGACCGGCTACGGCAATATCGCCACCGCCGTTAGCGCGGTGAAGCTCGGCGCGGTCGACTATCTCGCCAAGCCCGCCGACGCGGACGATGTCTACAACGCGCTCATCGCTTCGCCTGATGCCAAGGCGCCACCGCCGGAGAACCCGATGTCGGCGGACCGGGTGCGCTGGGAGCACATCCAGCATGTCTATGAGCTTTGCAATCGCAATGTCTCGGAAACGGCACGGCGTCTCAACATGCATCGCCGCACGCTGCAGCGTATTCTCGCCAAGCGCGCGCCGAAATAAACCTCACGCTTTTCTTAGTTTCCGAAACCGCAGCCAGGATCGAGATGGTGCTGGAGACGCAGCGCCGCCGCGCGGGCGAAGCAAAGCATCATCGCCTTGCGCCGCGCGGCTCGAAGCCGTTCCTCGGCGGGTTCGCGCACCAACTCCGCGCCATAGCGGTCGGCAAGGATGAGACCGGCGTCCTCGGGGATGACCTCGCGGGGGAAATCCGTGGCGACGGTGAAATAGAGCCGGTCGCAATAGTCCAGATATTCATGCCACTTGCCGTCAGTGCGGTAGTCCACAAGGCACGACTTGATCTCGACGATCAGCACGTCGCCGCTTGACGACAATCCCACCACATCGGCGCGGCGCCCATTGGCCAGCGAAAGCTCGGTGAGAACCGAATGGCCCAGCGCGCGAAATGTCCGGCAAACGCCGCGCTGAATCTCGGCGGCGACCTGCGACTGGCGCCCATCAAGAGAAATCAGCGGATCTAGGCTGTCGGCGTCGGACGAAAGCACGGGATTGTCCCCTCTTGGGAATCGAACAATCATAACGGGATTGTGCATGTTTGATTATTTCCTGAACGGGAACAAGGTGCTAAACCCCACATCAGACGCTAAGCCGCCGAGCCCTGCGGAGAGGGATCATGAGCCTCAGCAACACTGCCCTCGCCGAACGCCCGCGCGGGACCGGGCCAAAGCCCACATCCTTGCATGATCGCCTGTTGGAGACGCGCCGGCTGTCGCTGACGCTGGCGCAGCCCTTGAGCGACGAGGATCAGGTCGTCCAGGCAAATGACGACTCAAGCCCGACCAAGTGGCATTTGGCGCATACCACGTGGTTCTTCGAGACTTTCGTGCTGCCGCGCTACCTGCCCGGCTTCCACCTGTTCAACGAGAGCTTCGCCTATTGCTTCAATTCCTATTACGAGACCGTGGGGCCGCGCCAGCCGCGCCCGAAACGCGGAATGCTCACCCGCCCAACGGCGGCAGAGGTGCGTGCCTATCGCGCCCATGTGGACGAGGCGCTCGATCGTTTGTTCGACCGCGACCTACCGTCCGAGGCTAAAGCGTTCATCGAGCTTGGCATCAACCATGAACAGCAGCACCAAGAGTTGTTGCTGACCGATATTCTGAGCCTGTTCGCCTCATGTCCGCTAATGCCCGCTTATCGTAACGCCAAGCCAGGCGTTCCGGCGAGCGATCCTGGGCCACTCGCGTGGTCGTCGTTTGATGGTGGCATTCTCAAGGTTGGGCACGACGGCGACGGCTTCGCCTACGACAATGAAGGGCCGCGCCACGAACAGATCACCCACCCCTTCAAGCTCGCCAATCGCTGCGTCACCAATCAGGAGTGGATTGACTTCATCAAGGATGATGGTTACGCGAGCGCAGCGCTGTGGCTGGCTGATGGCTGGAGCACAATCCAATCCAAGGGCTGGCAAGGGCCCGCATATTTCGAAAAGTCTGAGGACGGTTATTTGCAGATGAGCCTCAATGGCCACCGCCCCGTCGACCTGGCCGCACCAATTGCCCATGTAAGTTTTTACGAGGCAGACGCGTTCGCCCGGTGGGCCGGATACCGGCTGCCTTCGGAGTTTGAGTGGGAGGTGGCGTCTCAAAGCCTTCCCGTTGAGGGGCACACCCTCGGTGCCGATCATTTGCAGCCGATGGCTGCCAAAACGGGCGACAGTCTTTCGCAGATGTTCGGCGATGTCTGGGAGTGGACGGCGAGCGCCTATCTCCCTTATCCAGGTTTCAACGCGTCGCCAGGCGGCGTCGGCGAATATAACGGCAAATTCATGTGCAATCAGATGGTCCTCAAAGGCGGCTCCTGCGCCACGCCCGATGGGCATATTAGGCGCAGCTACCGCAATTTCTTGTATCCCCACCAGCGATGGCAGTTCACGGGCTTCAGGCTCGCGGGTAACGCATAATGGCGAGCGATACTTCTTCCGTGCTGGCCGAGGACAGGCCAGACGCCGCCGCATCGCAAGCCGCGCTGCAGGTGGAAGCAAATGCCAAATTCGCTCAAGCCGTTCTCGATGGCTTGGCGCGCCCCTTGCGCAGCCTTCCCTCACGCTTTCTCTATGATGAGCGCGGGTCGGAACTGTTCGAGGATATCACCCGGCTCAAAGAATACTACCCGACGCGCGCCGAGACGGCCTTGCTCCAAACCCACGGCGCCGATATCGCGCGCCACGTTGGCGATGCGGACATTCTCGTTGAGTTCGGTTCGGGATCGAGCCGCAAGACCAGCCTCCTCATCAACGCACTCAAAGGCCTTGGGACTTACATTCCCATCGATGTGTCGGAGACCTATCTGACGGAAGCCGCCGAGTGGCTGGCGGCCCAGCATGACGACCTCACCATTGCGCCGCTCATCGGAGACTTCACCAAGATTGACGCTCTGCCGGAAACCGCGCAGGGCCATAAGGTGGTCGGCTTCTTCTCGGGCTCGACCATCGGCAATTTGATCCGCGAAGAGGCAAACGCGTTTCTCCGCAACGCGGCGCATCTTCTTGGGCAGGACAGCGCGTTCCTCGTCGCCATCGACCTGAAGAAAAGCCCCGACATTTTGATCCCGGCCTATGACGACGCCGAAGGCGTTTCGGCTGCCTTCAGTCTCAACCTGCTGACCCGTATCAATCGCGAACTTGAGGGCGACTTCGACATCGCCCGCTTCGCCCATCGGGCCATCTACAATGAGGGCCAAGGCCGCATCGAGATTTATCTGGAGAGTCTCACCGGCCAGACGGTGAGCGTGCTCGGCCGCGACTTTGCCTTTTCCGAAGGCGAGCGCATCCACACCGAATTCTCCCACAAATATTCGCTTGAGGGCTTCCGGGCGCTCGCCGCCACTGCCAGTTGGCGCGGCGTGACCGCCTGGACCGACCCCGACGGCCTGTTCAGCCTGCATCTCCTGCGGTTCGGCTAGCCGAAATCACGCCACCCCCTCTGCCTTGCGTGGCGTCAGTCGCCAAGGCATGGTGCCGCTCCTTAAGCTAGAAGGAGGGGGAAACGCGTGCATGATCTACCAACCGGTAATGCGGTTATCGGCCAGTCTGGCGGCCCGACCGCCGTCATCAATCAATCGCTGGTCGGCGTCATCGAGGCCCTGAGGACCGGCCTTGTCGAGCAAGGCAAGATCAAGCGCATTTTCGGCATGCGCCATGGCGTGCGCGGCATCGCCAAAGACCACCCTGAAGAACTCGTCGATCTCACGGGCACCTCCGCCGAGAAGCTTGAGCGTATCGCCCACACACCCTCAGCTGCGCTCGGCTCCACCCGCGACAAGCCGGACGATGCCTATTGCGATCAGATCATCGAGGGCTGCCGCGACAAC
>DAOVDX010000113.1 GCA_030669345.1 Methyloceanibacter sp.
CTGGTCCGGACGAATAGACAGTTAGGAATTCGAGCGCCTCGATGCCAACATTGTTTCGTTTCCTTCTTGTCTTAGGGACCATCGGCGGTGTCGTCGCTGGAAGCCTTTATGCGCTCACCGAATATTTTCAGCCAGAGCCCAAGGAGATTTCCAAAGCTCTGCGCAACGTCAAGGCCACTCCCTTTGACGAGATTGGCACAACGGACCCCAATGAGGGCGCGACGTCAGCCACCACGTCCGAAAGCCAGGCCGCGCAATAGGCTAAGGTTGCGGGCCGTCTTGGCCCCGGTCCTCGGAAAGGTTTGAGGCCTTGGGCGCGGCAAAAGGCTCATCCAAAGGAAGTGGCGCTTCAGAGCTTGCGCTGTTTTTAGACATGCTCATGGCTGAGCGTGGCGCCATCCCGCACACTATCGACGCCTATTCCCGGGATGTTTCCGGCTTTCTGGCTTTTCTCGCCGCCAAAGGATCAGGCGTACAAGACGCCTCCGCCGATCATGTGCGTGGCTTTCTTGAGGTCCTTTCGCGCAAAGGCCTGGCGGCCTCGTCCCGCGCCCGGAAGCTCTCCGCCATCCGCCAATTTTTCCGCTTTCTCTTGAGCGAGGGCTTGCGCAAAGACGATCCGTCCTCGGCCATCGACAGCCCAAAGCTTGGCCGGCCATTGCCCAAGATCCTTTCGCTTGCTGACGTTGAGACGTTGATCGGTACGGCGAAACAGGCTTGCGGCGTCTCGGGCGAAGGCGGTGGGCAGCGCCGGGCCATACGGTTCTATGCACTGCTTGAGACGCTCTACGCCTCGGGCTTGCGGGTGTCGGAGCTAGTGGCGCTCCCCCGTAACGTGCTCGCTGCCGATGACCGCGTACTGACCATCAAAGGCAAAGGCGGGCGCGAACGGCTCGTGCCGTTGAACGATGCGGCGCGTGCCGCGCTGCGGGCCCATCTCGCGAGTTTGAAAGAGGCCGAAGCTGAAGCTGAATGCAGGGCCCGCTCGCCCTGGCTGTTCCCCACGGGCAATGGCGCCCAGCACATCACCCGCCAGCGTTTTGGTCAGGAGCTAAAGGCGCTGGCGCTTAGCTCAGGCCTCGATCCGGCGCGGGTCTCGCCGCACGTGCTGCGCCATGCTTTCGCCAGTCATTTACTCGAGCGAGGGGCGGATTTGCGCACGGTCCAGCAGCTTCTTGGCCATGCGGACATCTCGACAACGCAAATCTACACCCATGTCATCGAGGAGCGCTTGCGCCGGCTGGTGGAGGATCATCACCCGTTGGCTCAGGCTCATTTAACGAAGAGGAGCTAAGCTCATCTGAGGCCGCGGATGGTCCACCAGTTGACAGGGTATCTTTGCAAGGCCACTTACATCGAAATTCCCGTTGCCTCACTTTCCGCCAGATGGATGCCCGCCCGGGAAAAACGGGGTTTTCCAAGAGGTTTAGCCAAGTCGCATGCGTACCTATCTCGATTTCGAAAAGCCAGTCGCGGAGCTTGAGAGCCGTGTTGCCGAGCTGAAAGCGCTCGTTGACGAGCAAAGCTCCGCTCCCATCGAGGAAGAGCTTGCGCGGCTTGAGGGCCGGGCGACGGATGTGCTCAAGGAAACTTATGCCGAGCTGACGCCATGGCAGAAGACGCAAGTCGCCCGCCATCCGGAGCGTCCCCATTTCCGGCATTATATCGATGAGCTGGTCAGAGATTTCACGCCGCTCGCTGGCGACCGCCAGTTTGGCGAGGACAAAGCGATTATTGGCGGCATTGGGTGGCTATCAGGCCGTTCGGTCTTGGTCATCGGCCATGAAAAGGGCTCCGACACTGAGAGCCGCATCAAGCATAATTTCGGCATGGCCATGCCTGAGGGCTATCGCAAAGCGGTGCGTCTGATGGAGATGGCCGACCGCTTCTCGCTGCCCGTGGTCAGCCTCATCGATACGGCAGGCGCCTATCCTGGCATCGGCGCCGAAGAACGGGGCCAGGCCGAGGCCATCGCCCGGTCCACGGATTGCTGCATGGGCCTGCGCGTGCCCATCGTGTCGATTATTGTCAGCGAAGGCGGCTCGGGCGGTGCGGTGGCGCTCGCAACGGCTAATCGCCTCTATATGCTCGAACATTCGATCTACACGGTGGCTTCGCCGGAAGCCGCCGCCTCGATCCTATGGCGGGATTCATCGCGTGCCATCGACGCTGCCACCAACATGAAAATCACCGCTCAGGACCTGCTGGGCCTCAAAGTGATCGATGGAATCATCCCCGAGCCGGTCGGCGGGGCCCATCGGGACGCGGCCGGGGTGGTTCGGGCGGTTGGTGATGTCATCGTTCAGGCTCTGGCCGAGTATGACAAGCTCTCCCCGGACGAGATTTGCAAGGAAAGGCGCGAAAAATTCCTTGCCATGGGGCGGGCTGACTAAACGCGCCTGAAGCCCAAAAAACCGCCATCTTTTTAGTCCACCCCGGACTTTGCCAAGCGTATACTGACAAGCCAAAACCAGGGAAGACGAAGGCTTGGCGCGATGACCGCGCTAACGTCGCCTTAACCCATAAACTTGATCTTGGCCGAGGTGCGCGAGGGGCACTGCGTATGCTTCGTTCGAGGATTATCACGGCTGTGATCGCGGTAAGCGTGGTGGTTGTTACCGCCGCGCTAGGTGGCTGTGGCCAATTCTCGCCGCCTTACATGAAGCCGCTGTCGGCACAGACGCGCATCCTCCTTGCCGAGAAAGGCATGACCGAAGCGCAGCCCGTCCTCATGCGCATCTTCAAGGCCGAGTCCGAACTCGAGCTGTGGAAGCAGAAGGAAGACGGGCACTACTACCACTTCAAGACCTATCCGATCTGCGCCTATTCCGGGAAGATCGGGCCCAAGCAGAAGCAGGGCGACCGGCAAGCGCCGGAAGGGTTCTATCTGATCCACGAGGGTCTGATGAATCCGCGCAGCAAATATCACCTCGCCTTCAACATGGGCTACCCCAACAAATACGACCGTGCCTATGGCCGCACTGGCGCCAATCTCATGGTGCATGGCGATTGCACCTCGGCGGGTTGTTACGCCATGACCGATGCGGTGGTCGAGGAAATCTACATCCTGGCGCGCGAGGCCTTGGCTTCGGGCCAGGCGTCATTCCAGCTTCAGGCCTATCCCTTCCGCATGACGGCCTCCAATCTGGCCTTGCACCGCAAGGACGAGTGGTACGATTTCTGGAAGAACCTGAAAGAAGGCTACGATTATTTCGAGAAGACGCGGCTGCCGCCGAGTGTTGCGGTGTGTGAGAAGCGCTATCTCATCAACGCGTCTTTCACCGACGGCGTGAGGCCGAGAGCGACGGCGGCCTGCCCCAAATACAAGAAATTGCCGGTGGTCGCGTTCAAGCCCTCGAAGCAGAAAAAGAACATGTCCCATGCCTCCCTCACCAAGCCGCTAGGCAGCGTCTTGGGCTTGAGCTTCGGGACGATCACGCCGGTCTACCAGGCGATGACGCTTGGCCCGGCCACGCCGAGCATCAAACCGAGCGCCAAGACGCCTAGCGCCAAGAAAAAGAAGAAAAAGTAGCGCGGCTGTTTCGTCCAAGGACAACGGCGGCGGCGCCGTGCTCCTCATTCTGGCCTCTTCAGTCTGGCAGTTGATCGGCGATGTTGCGGCACCTTCTCGTCTCTATTGTCGTCGTGGCGCTCGCCGGCGCCGCATATTTCCTGTTCACGCCCCAGGGGCGGCAGCTCATCGACCGCGTCTACGTCAATTGGGACCGGGCGGAGCATCAGGCGCTTTATCGCGCAGGCGAGCCGCTGGCTGGTACGCCAGACCTCGCCCAGTTCGATGCGCGTCTGCAGGCGGCGGACGTTGTGCCGGGCACACCAATATACATCCGGATCTACAAGTTAGAGTCCGAGCTGGAAGTTTGGACTGAGATGAACGGGCGCTTCGAGCGCTTCGCCACCTATCCGATCTGCATGTGGTCGGGGCGGCTCGGGCCAAAGCTGAAAGAGGGCGACCGCCAAGCGCCGGAGGGCTTCTACACCGTCGACAAGGACGCGCTCAACCCGAACAGCCGCATGCATCTGTCGTTTAATCTTGGCTTTCCCAATGTGTACGACCGCGGCAAGGGGCGCACTGGCACCTTCCTCATGGTGCATGGCGGCTGCGCGTCCATCGGCTGTTATGCCGTGACCGACGGGGTGGTGGATGAAGTCTGGCGCTTCGTCACCACGGCGCTCGACAACGGCCAAACCCGCATTCCCGTCCACGCGTTTCCATTCCGCATGACCGACCGCAATGTCAGGCTCCACAAGGGCGACAAGTGGAGCGGCTTCTGGGACCAGCTAAAGACAGGCTCCGACATGTTCGAGAAGACCGGCGTGCCGCCATTGGTCAGCGTGTGCGATGGCCGTTATGCGTTCGAGGCCGGAAGCACAGCGACTATCGCAAGCCCCATCGAGGAGCGCTGCCCGACCGGAAGCGCTGAGAAGTCCTGAACCCGCTATAGCGGCCAGAAATATAAAATGAGCGGTGTGCCAGCCATGATCACGATGACCGATAGCGGCAGGCCGAGCCGCCAATAATCGCCGAAGCGATAGCCGCCAGGTCCCATCACCAGCGTGTTACACTGATGCCCTATGGGCGTGAGGAAGTCGCACGCCGCCCCGATGGCCACCGCCATGAGGAAGGGATCGGGGTTGTAGCTGAGATTGGTGGCGAAGCTTGCCGCGATGGGCGCCATCACAAGCACCGTCGCCGCGTTGTTGAGGAAAGGCGTCACTGCCATGGCGACAACAATCAGCAACGCCAGCGCACCCGCGACGGGCAGCGACGAGGCCGTGGTCGACAGCCAATCGGCAATGAGATCTGTGCCGCCGGTCGTGCGGAGCGCGTCACTCACCGGGATCAGCGCGCCAAGCAAGATCAGGATGGGCCATTCGATGGCGTCATAGGCTTCGCGTAAGGACAGCGAGCGCGTCAGCAGCAGGACCACGGCGGCGCCGAAAAATGCGACGGTTACGGGGATGAGGTTGAACGCCACAAGCCCCATCGCCACGGCGAGGACGCCGAGCGGCAGAAAGCTTCCCTGTCTGCCAATGCGCAGGTCGCGCTCCGCCAGCGGCAGGCAATGCAACTCGCCAAGCGTCTCGGGCATGGCGCTGAGATTGCCCTGAATCACGATCACATCACCGGCGCGGAGTTTTACCGAGCGCAAGCGATTGGAAATGCGCCGGCCGGTCCGGCTCACCGCCAGCAGGTTAAGGCCATGGCGGTCGAATAATTTCAGCTCGCCAGCGGAGGAGCCGATCAACTCGGAGTCCGGCGTGATGACGGCCTCCATGATGCCGGTCTCGTCGGTGGGTGTGTCCTGCTCCTTGGTGTCCTCATCTCGGATCAACGTCAGCTTCTCCAACGCGACGATGCGTTCGAGCGCTGACGGCTCGCCACGCAGAATAAGAATATCGCCGGCCTTGATGACCGCGTTACCGGCGGGCTCATGGCGCCGTTTGGTCCCTCTGATCAGCGTGATGACTTCGATGTCGCCCTCGCCGAGATCTTCGAGGGCCTTCACGGTGATGTCTGCCGCGGGCGAGCCCTCCGGCACGGTGACTTCCGTGGAGTAGCCGGAAAGATTGAAGGCGGCGTCCATGGAGACCGCGCCTTTGCGGTCCTTGGGCAGGAGGCGCCAGCCGAAGATCAAAAATATAAAGCCGAGAAAAGCGAGCGTGGCGCCGACCGGCGCGAAGTCAAACATCGTGAACGGCTCGCCCACAATCTGCTCGCGCAGGCGCGACACGATGATGTTTGGCGAGGTGCCGATCAGCGTGACGATGCCGCCGAGCAGGGCGCCGAATGACATGGGCATAAGCAGAGACGAGGGCGAGGTGCCGGTGCGCCGGGCGAACTGGAACGTGACGGGCATCAACATGGCCAGAGCGCCAATGTTTTTGACGAAGCCCGAGAGCACCGTGACGGAGCCGACCAGGGCGAAGACCTGCCGGAAGGTGTTTGTGAGATAGGGGCCGAGCATGCGCACGACCCGCTCGATCACGCCTGACCGTCCCACGGCGGCGCTAACCAGCAATGCGCTGGCCACGATGATGACGATGTCGTCGCTGAAGCCGGAGAACGCCTTCTCCGGCGGGACGACGCCAATGGCGATGGCGGCCAGCAGGGCCAGCAGGGCGACGAGGTCGTAGCGGAGGCGCCCCCAGATGAAGAGCACCATCATGCCAATGATGATGGCGAAGACGAGCGCCTGATCGAGCGTCATGGTATTTTTAGCCCCCCTACATGCGGACGAAAGAGCCCGAGCTTCCAATTCCCACATGAGAGCGGGCCCCGCAAGCAAGTGACGCTTTCAGGTGGTCCTTTGGCCTTCGTGCGGGATTAGAGGCTTAGCTAGTAGGCGCCATGGCAATGCTTGTATTTCT
>DAOVDX010000178.1 GCA_030669345.1 Methyloceanibacter sp.
GCCGTCACCTTGCCCTGGAGAGCCTCGAGCAATGGACTTGTTGAGGGGGTTGTTCGCAAACTGGCCTCTCTAAAACACTACTAAAGAGATTCTTTAATAAGGTTTCTGTTACTTTTATTGGGGCGTGAATAGCGGACATTCAATTCCATCACCAGTCTGTCGACAGGACTCCAAACTCCGAATCTGACAGTTTGACGATAGAGGTAATGGCCTGTGATTGCTTCGCTGGAAAACCCCTCGCTAGTCCATGGTTTGCATAGGCTTCCGGGGCGTGTCCTCTACTGGACAAAACTCTGAATGGCTTGTGGGCATCTTGCCCTTAGAGCTGGGGATCAAAAAAACTGTTGCCGGCCTGTGTTTGAAGAGCGTCATCTTTTCGACATGAGCGAATCTGTGAAAAACTCGGTGGGCATCTTTGAGGTAGCGGGGACGAATCCCAGCGGCCCCCGGTTGCCCCGCTAACTCAGGGTGGTTATCCAAAACTCATACATGGATATCCTACGATCATTTCACCTGCACATGATCTCCGACGCGACGGGTGAGACGCTTGCCACGATCGCGAAAGCGGTCGGTGTGCAATACGCGCAGATCCGCGCCATCGAGCATTTGCATCCTCTCGTGCGGAGCCGGCGTGAGCTCGATCGTGTCCTGAAGGATGTGGAGGCGAAGCCTGGCATCGTTCTCTACACGCTGCTCAATCAGGACCTTGCCGAAGCGCTGGAACAATCCTGCAAGCGGCTCAACGTTCCTTGCGTCGCGCCACTCACCCATGTCCTGAAGGTTTTTGAGTCTTATCTCGATACGCCGGCGGCGCAGATGGTTGGCGGTCAGCATGTTCTCGACGCCGATTATTTCCGCCGCATCGAGGCGTTGAACTTCACCATGCTCCATGACGATGGGCATCTGCCGGACGATCTCGATGACGCCGACATGATCCTTATCGGCATCAGCCGTACGTCGAAGACGCCGACGAGCATTTATCTCGCCAATCGTGGCTACAAGACCGCCAACGTGCCTTTGGTCCCAGGCGTGACGCTGCCAGAATCGCTTGAGCAAAAAACCAAAGCCTTCATCGTGGCGCTGGTGGCGAGCCCGGAACGGATTTCTCAAGTGCGCCATAACCGCGTGATCGAACAGGCCCACGGGCATTTGGAAGACTATGTCGACCGCGATGCCATCGCCGCGGAGATCGCCCAGACCCGGCAGCTCTGCGCGCGCCATGGCTGGCCGATCATCGACGTGACCCGCCGGTCTATCGAAGAGACCGCCGCGGCCATCATCCGCCTTTATAACGACCGCGAAGCGCCGGCGCTGGAAGCATGAGGACACCGGAATTATGAGGACTTGGGCATGACGGGATTTTTGCAAGCTGGGCGTCCGCCGCTTATTCTAGCGTCCACCAGCAAGACGCGGTCGCGGATGCTTGAGAAGGCGGGGCTCGCTTTCATCGCCGAGGCGCCGGGTCTCGACGAGGGTGTCATGCTCCAGGCGATTGGCGACGGCAAGACGCTCGATCCGCATGACGCGGCGGAGGTTCTCGCCCGCGCCAAGGCGGAAGCGGTGAGTGATCTGGCGAAGGACGCCTTTGTTATTGGCGCCGATCAAGTGCTCGCGTTTGAAGGCCGGATCATCTCCAAGCCTGAAGATATGAAAGCGGCGCGGGCGCAGCTGCTCGACCTCAGCGGCAAGACCCACACGCTCCACACGTCCGTTGCGGTGGCTAATAATGGCGTGACCGTCTGGGCGCAGACGGATATCGCTACGCTCACCATGCGAAAGCTGTCGCCTGAGTTCATTGGACATTATCTTGCGGCTGCCGGCGAAGCGGTGCTCAGCGCCGTCGGCGCCTATCAGATCGAATCCATCGGCATTCAGCTGTTTGAGAAAATCGATGGCGACTTCTTTTCCATTCTTGGCCTTCCCCTCTTGCCGCTCCTCGATACGCTTCGGCGCGAGGGCGTGATTGAGAGCTGAGCCATGCCGCGCGCTTGTGTCATCGGATGGCCGGTCGAGCATTCTCGCTCGCCCATCATTCACCGCTATTGGCTCGCCAAATACGGCATTGATGGCGCCTATGACAAAGAGGCTGTCGCGCCGGACGCACTCGCTGAATTCCTCGGATCGCTGGGCACGCGCGGCTATGTGGGGGCCAATGTGACTCTGCCGCACAAGGAGGCCGCGTTGGCCGCGGCGCAGTTTACAGATGAAGCGGCCGTGACTATCGGCGCGGCCAATACATTATGGCTCGATGCTGACGGCGCCCTCCACGCCAGCAATACCGATGCCTATGGCTTTATGAGAAATCTCGATGCGGAAGCGCCTCAGTGGAACGAAGGGCTGGGCGCCGTCATGGTGCTTGGCGCTGGCGGTGCGGCCCGCGCCATTCTGTTTGGTCTGATCGAAGCGGGTGTGACGAGAATCCTTCTCGCCAATCGCACACGGCCTCGGGCGGGAGCTTTGGCAAAAGTCTTTGGCCCGAGCGTCGAGGTTATCGACTGGGAGAAGCGTGACGCGGCATTAGCTGCGTGCGGGCTTCTCATCAACACCACCAGCCTCGGCATGACCGGCGAAGCGGTGCTCGACATTGACCTTGCGGCACTGCCCGCCGACGCCGTCGTCACCGACATCGTCTACAATCCGCTAGAGACAAAACTGCTTCGCGATGCCCGCGCGCGTGGGCTTACCACCGTCGACGGTCTTGGTATGTTGCTCCATCAAGCCGTGCCTGGGTTCGAGCGCTGGTTCGGCGTTCGCCCCGAGGTCACGCCCGAATTGAAGGCCCATGTCGTGGCCACGCTCTAGGATGCACCGATGCTAGTTATTGGCCTCACCGGCGGCATAGGCATGGGCAAGACGTCCGCCGCCGCGCATCTGCGCCGCCTCGGCATCAAGGTGTTCGACGCCGACGCTTATGTGCACCGTCTCTATGAAGGCCACGCGGTGGAGGCCGTTGAAGCTGCTTTTCCCGGCACCACGCGGGACGGTCACGTGGACCGCGCAGCCCTCGCCAAGGACGTTGCGGGCAAGCCTGAGCGTTTGCGCCAGCTTGAGGCCATCGTCCATCCTTTGGTGGTTGCGGCCGAAATCGACTTCTTGCGCCAACAAGAACACCAAAACGCACAGTTCGCTGTGCTCGAAATCCCACTCCTGTTCGAGACGGGCGCTGAGTGCCGCACCGATTTCAACATTGCGCTCAGCGCGCCCGAGGATTTGCAGCGCACCCGCGTGCTGGCGCGGCCGGGCATGACGGAAAAAAAATTCGAAGCTCTCAAAAACAGGCAATTACCC
>DAOVDX010000139.1 GCA_030669345.1 Methyloceanibacter sp.
GTCACGGAGTAGCCAAAAGAAACGAGAATAACGCCCTTTAGACCGGCGGCGCGGGCCGCGTTCACGTCTACATCGCCGTCGCCAACCATGATGGCGGTCTCGGGCGTGGCCCCCAGCGTCGCCACGACATGGGCGAGCCCGACCGGGTCTGGCTTGCGAGGAAATCCAGCCTCGGCCCCTTGAACGATGCCGAAGGCGTCAGCGATGCCTAAGGCCTCCAGAAGGTCCTTCGCGATGGGCTCAGGCTTGTTGGTGCAGATCCCGCACGGAACGCCTGCTTTTGCGAGCGTGGCCAGCATCTCTTTGGCACCGGGGTAAAGCTCAGAGGAACGCGCGGGGTTCGCCGCGTAGTGTTCGAATATCCGTTTTACCCCCGCTTCCTGGTCCGCAGCCTCGAGGGGTGCATCGTGGGCGGCTAGCGCGCGTTCCAGAAGCTTGGCAAGGCCACCGCCGACCATGGTCCGCACCGCGTCTTCGGAATGGGAGGGAAGATCAAGCTCTCTCAGCGTCGTATTGAGCGCCGTGGTGAGATCGCCAATCGTATCTACCAGCGTGCCGTCGAGATCAAAGACGACTGCGCGGCGCGCATCCCCCATCAAGTGGCGTCGGCGCGGACACGCAAGGCCGCGGCCCTTATGGCGGCGATGTTCTCCGCATAGGCCCCGCCTTTGAACACGCCTGACCCGGCGACGATGGCATTAGCGCCCGCCTCGACGACCTGCGACACGGTCTCGGCATTGACGCCGCCATCCACTTCGAGATCGATGGGCCGGTCGCTAATCATCTTGCGGATCGCGCGGATCTTGGGAAGCTGCGAGGGCAGAAATGCCTGGCCGCCAAAGCCGGGATTGACCGTCATCACCAAGATGAGGTCGACCTTATCCATCACATATTCGATGGCCGTCTCGGGCGTCGAGGGCGTGAGGCTGACGCCTGCCTTCTTACCAAAGCTCCTGATGTGCTGAAGCGTGCGATCAAGATGCGGCCCTGCTTCGGCATGGACGGTGATAATGTCGGCACCGGCCTCAGCGAAGGCTTCGATATACGGATCGCAAGGCGCGATCATCAGATGCACGTCGAACAGCTTGTCGGAGTGAGGCCGAAGCGCCTTCGCCACATCAGGACCGATGGTGATGTTGGGCACGAAATGCCCGTCCATGACGTCGATATGAATCCAGTCGCAACCGGCCGTATCGATAGCGCGCACCTCCTCGCCGAGCTTGGCGAAGTCGGCGGAGAGGATCGACGGCGCGATGACGATGTCGCCGGCCGTCCCCTGACCCCTCGCCTCACTCATGATGACTATCCGACCGCTGCAGTAGCCGGGCTTGCTTGATTAGCAAGCACCATGACCGCCGGGAGCTGGCGCCCCGCCAACCATTCGAGGAACGCACCGCCCGCTGTCGACACATAGGTGAAGTCCGGCGTTGCGCCGACCATATTTAGCGCCCGAACGGTATCGCCACCACCGGCGATGCTGACCAGCTTACCTTCTTTGGACAGCCGCCCCGCTTCTTCCGCAAGCGCCAACGTCCCTTTGCCGAAAGGCGCGACCTCGAATGCGCCGAGCGGGCCATTCCACAGCAATGTTTTCATGTCGCCGAGGCGCGTCTTCAGGCGCGAGATGCTTTCCGGTCCCTGGTCGAGCACCATCATGTGGGAGGGAATGTCATTGACGCCGCACACCTTCCACTCGGTGCCCGGCGCAAGCTCATTGGCCACCACTTCGTCGACAGGTAGAAAAATCTCACAGCCGGCTTTTTTAGCCGAGGCCAAGACTTCCTTCACCGTCTCGACGAAGTCGGGCTCGTAGAGCGAGTTCCCAACATTCACGCCTTGGGCGTTGAGCAAAGTGTTGGCCATGCCGCCGCCGACCACGAGCACGTCCATGCATGTGGCGAGATTCTTTAGGACGTCGATCTTGGTCGAGACTTTGGCGCCACCGACGATGGCCATGACTGGCCGCTTGGGATCCGCAAGCGCAATGCTAAGCGCGCTGATCTCCGCCATCATCAACTTGCCCGCATAAGCCGGCATCAGATGCGCAATGGCTTCGACCGAAGCATGGGCCCGGTGGGCCGAAGAGAAGGCGTCGTCGACGTAAATGTCGCCAAGCGCAGCAAGCTGCTTGGCGAAGCCCACGTCGTTGGCCTTCTCGCCCTCGTGGTAGCGAAGGTTCTCGAGCATGGCGACGTCGCCATTGCCGAGCGACTTGAGCCCGTTCTCGACATCGGGTCCCACGCAATCGTCAAGGAAGAGCACCGGCCCGCCATTCAAGAGTTCTTCCACCCGCTTTGCGACCGGCCGCAAGGACGTCTCGGGCGAACGCTCGCCCTTGGGACGCCCGAGATGGGACATGAGGATGACCTTGGCGCCGCCTTGCTTGAGTTTCGCAATCGTCGGAAGCACGCGCTTGATGCGCGTATCATCGGCAACGTCGCCGTTTTCAATCGGCACGTTGAGATCGACTCTGACCAGGACCCGCTTCCCCTCCACACCGAGATCGTCGATGGTCTTGATGCTGGAAAGGTCGATGTCGGCCATACTCGGTTGAGAACTCATATCAGTTTACCCATGACGACGGCGGTGTCGCTCATCCGGTTAGAGAAGCCCCATTCGTTGTCGTACCAGGCCACGACGCGACAGAACGTGCCATCGATCACCTGGGTACCGGTCACGTCGAAGACCGAGCTTAGGGGGTCATGGTTGAAGTCCGACGAAACCAACGGCTTATCGTTAATTCCAAGAACGCCTTCGAGCGGACCCTCGGCGGCCTTGATCAACGCCTCGTTGATCTCTTCGACCGAAGTCGGTCGTCCCGACTGGAAGGTCAGGTCGATAAGGCTGACATTGGGAACCGGCACTCTGATAGAGGCGCCGTCGAGCTTACCCTTCAGATCGGGGAGCACGAGACCCACGGCCTTTGCGGCGCCGGTCGATGTTGGGATCAGATTGACGGCGCTGGCACGGGCCCGGCGAGGATCTTTATGCAGCGTATCAACGGTGCGCTGATCGCCGGTATAGGCATGGATCGTTGTCATATAGCCGCGCTCAATGCCGACCGTCTTGTTCAGCACTTCGGCCACGGGCGCGAGGCAGTTGGTCGTGCAAGATGCGTTGGAGACCACGTGGTCCGCTTGAGTGAGCTGGTCGCTGTTCACGCCATAGACCACGGTGCGGTCAGCCTCCGAACACGGGGCTGAGACCAGCACGCGTTTGGCGCCAGCCTTGAGATGCTGTGCCGCCGTCTCACGCGTGGTGAACCGGCCAGTGCACTCCATGACGACATCGACGCCGAGTTCACCCCAGGGGAGCTTCTCAGGGTTGGCTTCCGACAGCACGGCCACATCCTGGCCGCCCACCTTGAGGCGCCCGTCGCCCACAACGACTTCGCCTGGGAAACGCCCGTGCACGCTGTCGAATTCGAGCAGAAGTGCATTCATCTCGGCCGAGCCGAGGTCGTTAATCGCCACGAACTCAAGATCGTTGCGGTCGGCCTCTAAGAAGGCCCTGAATGAGAGCCTGCCGATACGGCCAAATCCATTGATGGCGACACTTGTTTTAGCCATTTAGTCCTCTACCTTTACTTCTTGACGATCAGATCACGCGCTGCGGCCGCGACGGCGTCGGCGGTGATTCCGAAATGCTTATAAAGCTCCTGCGCCGGGGCAGAAGCGCCGAATCCGCGCATGCCGACGAAAGTACCTTTCAAACCCAGCCATTTCTGCCAGCCGAACTCGACGGCAGCCTCGACGGCGACCCTCGGGCCCTTGCCTAAGACCGATTTCCGATAGCTTTCGTCCTGCGCCTCGAATAGCTCCCAGCATGGCATCGATATAACGGCCGCCTTGATGTCCTCCTCTTGCAGCAATTTTGCGGCATCGATCGCCATGGGCACTTCCGAGCCGGTGCTGATCAGGGTCACATCGCGACCGCCCTCAGGCTCGACCAGCACATAGGCGCCCTTAGCCGAGAGATTATCGACCGATGGAGCATTGCGCAGAAGCGGCAGACCTTGGCGCGTGAGCACGAGGATCGTGGGCGTGTCTTGGGAGAGAAGCGCAATTTCCCAGCATTCGGCACATTCGACTGAATCTGCTGGCCGCATGACATTGAGATTTGGAATGGCACGAAGCGCCGCCAATTGCTCAACGGGCTGATGGGTCGGACCGTCTTCGCCGAGGCCGATGGAATCATGGGTCATGACGTAGACGACCCGCTGGCCCATGAGCGCTGACAGCCGGATGGACGGGCGGCAATAGTCAGAAAACACCAGGAACGTTCCGGCGTAAGGGACAATGCCGCCATGCAACGTCATCCCGTTCATAGCCGCCGCCATGGCATGTTCGCGAACGCCGTAATGGATGTAGTTGCCCGCGAAGTCGCCCGGGGTGACGAAATTATGCAGCTTGGTGAGTGTGCCGACCGAGCCTGTAAGGTCGGTTGAGCCGCCGATTAGGCCGGGAATGACCGGCATCAGCTTCTCCAACACCTTCTGGGACGACTGCCGTGTCGCAAGCTTCGCGCCCTCGGCGGCGAAGTCGGTCTTGATGACGGCGACAGCCCGCTGGATCCCCTCGCGAATATCGCTGTCGATGGGATCTGTCAGACGCGTGCGCGCCGAAGCGTCGAGACGGTCGGCGGCCTCGCTCCATTTCTCGTATTCCGAGCGATG
This sequence comes from Methyloceanibacter sp., assembly GCA_030669345.1. Taxonomy (GTDB): domain Bacteria; phylum Pseudomonadota; class Alphaproteobacteria; order Rhizobiales; family Methyloligellaceae; genus Methyloceanibacter. Next base: position 4,676 of record DAOVDX010000139.1, read on the forward strand.
CCGCGCACCGGCTGCACGCCAGCTTGCCAGGATGGACTTCGGCACCTTGAAAGGCTCGTGAGACCAACCGAGTTTCGCACGGGCAGCCTCGATCTCTTCCGCTCCAAGCGGTGCACCATGGGTGGCGGATGTACCTTCTTTATTCGGCGCGCCGTAGCCGATAACCGTGCGGCAGGCGATGAGCGAGGGCCGATCGGAAACACCCTTGGCGTTCTCGATGGCCGAAGCGATGGCCTCGGGGTCGTGACCGTCAACGCGGGTCGTGTGCCATCCCGATGCCTTGAAGCGCTCAAGCTGATCGTCGGACTCACTAAGGCTGGTCGGCCCGTCGATGGAAATCTCGTTGTCGTCGAACAGCACGATCAGGCGGCCAAGCTTCAGATGGCCAGCAAATGAGATGGCCTCTTGGCTGATGCCTTCCATGAGGCAGCCGTCGCCGGCGATCACATAGGTGAAGTGGTCGACCAACTCGTCGCCGTAGCGGGCGTTGGCCAAGCGCTCGGCC
>DAOVDX010000074.1 GCA_030669345.1 Methyloceanibacter sp.
GGCCTCGTCAAACTTCAGCGCCTTCTTGAAATTGTCCGGCGCCGTGGGCAGGAAGTCCTGCATCTCCACATTGATGACCGGATGCCTGCCGACCAACGGAACGGCTGACTTTCGCATCGGTCCATAGGCAATGAGCCGCGTCTGTGCGGCTAGCTGGGCGGGCTCAGTGGCGAACTTGATGAAGCGCATGGCTCCCTTCTTGTTCTTCGCGGTCTTGGGGATCGCCCACGCGTCGATATCGTAGATTTGGCCGGCCCACAGAACGCCGATGCGTTGCCGATTGCCAACGGCGGCGCGGAAGATACGGCCGCTATAACCGGCGGCCATTGCGACCTTCTTTTCCAACAGCCAAGAGATTGGCTGCCCGGCATTGTCCCAAAAGAGAATATCTTTCTTGATCTTGTCGAGCGCGGCGAAAGTCCGGTTAGCGCCGGCCTCGGTACCGAGTTCGCTATAAACACTCTCTGGCGGAACGCCGTCCGCGAGCAGAGCAAGCTCAAGCGTGCGACGTGCATTGTTCGGCAAAGCACGCTTGCCAGGGAAACGCGCTTTGTCCAGCAGCGCGCTAATCTGTGTTGGCTGGCCCTTGCGAAAGGCTTTGCGGTCAAAGGCAATCGCCGTCGACCAGGCGACGCTCGCGACACCACATGTCGAAAGACCGCCGGCCAAGAAATCCTCCTCGACGCTCGGGCCCTCCGGCGCTGCGCTTAAGGACGAGGGTTCGATCTTCTCAAGCAGTCCGTCGCTGCACAGCGCATTGAGCGTGCCCGCCGACACGTCGATGACGTCGATGGACGCGTTGCGGCCGCCAATCATGGTTTTGAGTTTGGCAAGGCTACCGTCATAGATCTCCGTCGTGATCGCTGTGCCGATCTTCTTCGCGAACGGCTCGAACAGGGCGGCCTCTTGCGATTGGCCGTAAGCGCCACCCCAAGTGGCGACGCTGAGCGCGTCCTCGGCCCACGCACCGGGCGCGACGCCGATGCTGACGGCAAGCGTTGCAGCAATCAGGCTGGACCTGAGGCCCAAGGGGGCTCGCACTCTAAGAAAATGGCGGTTGTGTTGCGTGGGCACAGCGTTGATCTCAGTCGTTTCAGTAGGAGTCTAGCGCGGCGAGGCCTGGGAACCCCCGGGGTCTGCCTGAGTTGATCCGTCTCCAAGGGTAGACCCGTCGGCCCTTTGGATCAGGGGTTGCGTTAGCGCGCCGTGCATAGTGACGCGCGGCGGGGCTTCCATGACGAGTCGCGCGGCGCTCAACGGGGTTACAGGATTGGCAATCAAGAACTCCCAATCAAGCGTTTGCTGCCCCACGTCAATGTCGCCAGAGCCTGTAATGAGGCCGCGGCCCGTCTGCATGTTGAACATTTGGCACCAGATATGGCCAGCAGAAAGGCGACAGTCAGCATTGAGCGATTGAAATGGCGTGGCTTTGTCGGCGCTCCAGCCGTCTGCCTCTGCTTCTGTATCCGCGGCCATGAGTTGGGGGAAGTCGATGGGCACGGCGCCGTCCTTGGCGGTCACTTTGAATTTCCCCGCGAGCCCGCGGATAAGCTCTTCTTTCGTGCTGCCACCGGTCGAGATGTCAACTTGCAGGGCGCCTACGCCCTTGACCGGCATGCCGAGTGCAAAGGGCTCAACGCAAGTCTCGATGGCCACGTCTGAGAGATTGCCGATGAAGGAGACCTTGGTTCGTGAGCCGGAGAGGTCGAGACCGACGCGGCCAGCCAGCTGGCCACCGCAAAGCTCAAGCCCGCCCACTTCGCCCGATATCACTCCGTCCTTGGCGGTGATGGTAAGCCCGCCGCGTCCAAGCGTCATGGTCGAGGCCGAGACCTCGGCCGCCGAAAGCCGCAAGTCTACGTCGAAATATTTGAGCAGCACCCAGTCGAAGAGCGGTCCGCTTATCGCGGCAGTCTCTCCTCCGGCGAGATATGGATCGAGCACGAGGCGCTCAAACGCCAGTGTTCCTTCAATCCGCGGACGTGCTTCCGCAGTGATCGCGAGCAGCCCGACAGCCGCGTTGCCGTCGAGCATGAAAGCGCCGGCGTCGAAGGTGAGCGTCGATCCGTTCCAATGGACGGACCCTTCCGCTGACAGATCCTGCAGGCTCTCGCCCCGAGGCAGGTTCATGCCCACCCAATTCAGGAATCCGCGAGCGTTGCTCATTTCGGTTTGCATGGTGCCGTCGAGACCAAGGCCCTCGGCGAAGAGCGCGGTGCCGTCAAACTTGGCGGTCACGGGGTCGGACGTGACCGTGAACGTGATCGGCGCACTCTGCTTCCCGTCCGTCTCCTCGATCTCGCCGCTTTCGAGGGCAAAGCGGACAGTCTCGCCGCGATAATCGAAAGAGCCGGCCGCCGCCAGTGCGCCGCCGCCGCCGCTTGCGTCGAGCCGCGCATCGACCTTGCTCACCAAGCGCTCGCCCGAGGCCGTGTTGATCGTGCCATGGTGGATGCGAACGACGCCCACGGATGCGGCAGCGAGCACACTGGCGATGGCCGCCTCGGGTGGGGTGACGTCCGCCGGGCCTTTCAGCGTGATCTTTGGCCGGCTAAGCCGCAAAGCATCGACCTCGATACGCCCCAACAGCAGCGCGGGCAGGCTCAAGGAGATTTTGACGTCCCGGGCGGTGATGGAGCCGACCAGGGGCAGCTTGGTAGCGTTGGTCAGTACAAATCCGCCGCGCAACGACAGTGGCGGGAAATATTTCACGGTCAGTGGCTCGGTCAGCGTGACCGTGGCGCCTGTCCAAGTCGAGAGGGTGGAGGTGACCTTGTCGCGGAGGCTAGACGAATTGCCGATTTGGCGGGGAAGCAGCGCAAGGCCGAGCAGGAAAAGCACGACGATACCGAGGAGAAGCCATTTCCACGAAAGTTGGCGAGGCTTCATGCCGACTGTTCCACTTGATTTCAGCGCGGGGCTCTTGTCATGGAACCCGGCGTCCAACGCGATCTGCCGCAAGGCCGCTCCTTTTAGCCCCATTGCAAGAGGAGAGCGAGCCCAACCCCCTTATTCTCAGGGGTTATGGTTAGGTCCGCAACGCCCATTCGGAACTTGTTTGCGGTCTCGTGGGCCCGCTGGAGGCTCCCGGGCGGCTCCGGGAGATAAGACCGTGAAGCAGCAGGACCGGGACCAGACTGACCGCCACGATGGTTAGCGCCGAAAGCCCAGCCTCTTCGTAGCGATAGAGCGAGGCCAGGGTGAAGACCTGGGTGGCAAGCGTGTCGAAGTTGAAGGGCCGGAGCAACAGCGTTGCCGGGAGTTCCTTCATGGAATCCACGAATACGAGCATGGCCGCCGCCCCTAAAGCGGGCCGCAGCAAGGGCAGATGTACTGTCCACAGCATGTCGCTGATCGTGGAGCCGAGCGTGCGCCCCGCTGAGTCAATATTGCGGGAGATCTTGCTCAAGCCGGCTTCCACGGCCCCGAGCGAGGCGGCGAGGAAGCGGATCGTGTAGGCGAGGATGATGGCGAAGGCGGTGCCGGAGAATACGAGCCCGGTGGAGACGCCAAACAGCGAACGCATGGCCGCGTCGATACTGTTGTCGAGGCCCGCTAGCGGGATGAGGAGGCCGATGGCAAGCACGGTGCCAGGGACGGCGTAGCTGATGGCCGGGATAAGGCTCGCCGTTTTAACCAACTTCGAGCGCGTTTGCCGCCGTCCATAGGCGAGGACCACGGCGAAGGCCACGGCGAGTATGGCGGCCGTGACCGCTAGGAACAGGCTGTTGAGAGCCGCCTGCCAAAATTCCGGTGTGAGACCCGACGAAAGATGGACGATGGCGTCACTAAACAGCACGCTAACCGGCAGCACGAAGCCCACCAGTAGCGGCAGTGCGCAGGCGAGGACGGCTAGCACGCCGTTTGCGCCGCGTAGCTTGTCCTCCGGCAGGTCGCGATATTTGCCAGTCATATGGTGGAAGCGCCGGCCAGCGCGAAGCGCCCGCTCGATCAGGAGCAGCGCGAATACGAAGGCGAGCATGACGCAGGCAATCTGCGTGGCGCCGGCAAGGCTGCCGCGGTCGAGCCAGGTATCATAGATGGCGACCGTCAGCGTCCGCACGCCAAAGAACTCCACCGCGCCGATGTCGTTCAGTGTTTCCATGAGTGCGAGCGCTACACCGGCGGCGAGCGCGGGCCGGGCGAGGGGCAACGCGATTTGCCAGAAGGTCTGCGATGCGCTCCGTCCAAGCGTGCGGCTCGCCTCGATCACACAAACCGACTGGGCGATGAAGCTCGCCCGCGCCGTGATGTAGACATACGGGTAGAGCACCGCGCTCATCACGAAGATCGCGCCGCCAAGGCTTCTGATGTCCGGGAATCAATAGTCTTGCGCGTTGTGCCAGCCGAATAGTCCGCGCATGCCGGTCTGTACGCCGCCGGAATAGTCGAATAGCTCAAGGTAGCAATAGGCGATGATGTAGGTGGGCATCGCCATGGGCAGGATCAGAAGCCACTGAAAATAGCGGCGTCCCGGAAAGCGATACATGGTGATAAGCCAGGCTGTGCCGGTGCCGACTGCCAGTGTGATTAGGCCCACGCCCACCATGAGGCCCACGGTGCGCCTCACCGCGCCGGGCAGCACATTCTCGATGAGATGAGGCCAGGTGTCGCCGCTCGGCTGAAACGCGATGACCGCGATGGCGATGATTGGCCCGAGCGCAATGAACGACAGCACGAGCGCCGCGATGGACCACCCGAGATTGCCGCTTTCGGAGAGGCGGGCAAGCCTTCGGCGAAGGGTAGGGGGCTCCGAAGCGTGGCTCTTGGCGGCGTCTGGCTTAGACCCGGTCAGCGAAACCGCCCCCATTGTCCTTGTGTGCCATGAGGGCGGCGACCGCCTCCGGCGACAAGTGCTGATCGGCTTCCTGAAGCGCATCGGCGAAAGCGCTGGCAGCGTTGATCACAGGCTCCACGAGATCGGAACCGGTGAGAGCCAGGGCGCAAACCCGCATAGCGGGACAGCGATGATGCTGTGACGCGGCAACCAGCGAGATCGCCATGCACTCGTCAGGGCAAAAGCCCGAGCAGCCAAACGGATAATATTCGATCTTGCGCGCTGTCGACGACCGCACGGCCCTGACCCAGCAGGCCAGCTCCGTCACGGCGCGCTTCGCCCGGGATGGGCCGAGCACGCGGTTATATTCGTTCCAACCATTTTCCCAGCAGGCGATGTCGCCGGTATCGTAACCGGCCAACCAATACCTGAAACCCACGCCCACGAGCCACTCCGCGCCTGTGTGCGGCAAGTTGGCCCGCCGGGGAGCCTTGCGAGCCCCTGGATTGTCTATTGTCTTATGAAAGCTCATATCCGCCCCTTCATGAGCTCGGTCCCTCGTCAAAACCGACCTTGTCGACTAGTTCGCTCGCCGTCTTGCGCAGCGCCGCGATCTCGTTCAGTGAAATTGAATCTGGCTTGAACGTGCCCCACGACTCGACGAGCGTCGACCACGGGACACCTTCCTTCACCGGGTACTCATTATTGACCTCGGCATACATCGCCTGGCCCTTGTCCGAGGCCAGAAACTCGACCAGCTTGATCGCGTTCTCTTTGTGCGGGGCGTTCTTCGCCACCACCGCGCCCGAGACATTCACATGGGTGCCGCGATCCGATGTATTCGGGAACAGGATGTTGACCGAGTTGGCCCACTTCTTCTGCTCGGGATTCTTCGTATTGGTGAGCATCGCGCCCATGTAGTAGGTGTTGCCGATAGCGATGTCGCACTCACCGGAATAGACGCCCTTGACCTGAAGACGGTCGTTGCCGGCGGGCCGGCGGGCCAAATTGGCTTTCACGCCGCGCAGCCACTCCTCGGTCCAGGCCTCGCCGTGTTCGGCGATCATGGAAGCAATCAGCGCGACATTATAAATGTGCTGCCCTGAGCGGATGCAGATCTTGCCGCGCCATTTCGGATCGGCGAGCTCCTCATACGTGATCGTGTCCTGATCCACCCGGTCCTTCGACGCATAGACGACGCGCGCGCGGCGGGTGAGCCCGATCCATGTGTTGTCCTCGCCGCGATAGGCCTCAGGGATCGACGTTTCGATCACCTCGGACTGAACAGGCTGAGCGATGCCGGCCGCGGTGGCCTGGCTGAGATTGCTGATATCGGTGGTGAGCAGCACATCGGCCGGGCTGTTACGGCCCTCAGCCTGGATGCGCTCGATCAATCCCTTTTCCGCGAAAATGATGTTCGCTTTGATGCCCGTCTCTGCCGTGAATTCTTTGAGCAGGGAGTCGATCAAATAAGGCTGCCGATACGAATAGATATTCACCTCGCCGGGTTTCTCGGCGTGGGCGAACGGCAACGCAAAGGCTGGGATAAGGATCGCGAGCGCGGCTGTGCGCGCCAGTGTCCAACGCATCAATGACCTCCAATGGCCGGGGTTCAAGGCCCCAGTATCGGACTAAAAGACTCACCGCTTTGGTGAATGCCTAAAGAGGCATTATCTCGCTTAAGGCTTGGCCTTGACCACTGTCAATAAGAATATCGTAATTGAACTAAACTTAGAAGCCTTCTAAGCGGCACAGATACATTAGAAGTGTTCAAGGATAGAAGTATAGCGTAAATTTCTTCCAGTAAGAGCCGACAGTTCACTGCAGGGATTCTGGTATAAAGCGTTGGGTTCGCAATTGCGAGGAAGAATTCGGCCCAAGGCGCGCGCGCGTTTGGAGGGGCGGCTTTAGGAGGAGAACAGCCGCTCGGCGGGAAAGATGACGTCCGCCGAAGTGCCGATGCCTGGCTCGCTTGTGAGCTCGAGTCGTGCACGGTTGGCATCGGCCAGCGCCTTGGTGAGCGGGAGCCCGAGTCCCGTGCCAGACTGCCGGCGTGGCGCCGTATCGAGCTGATGGAAGGGCTGCATGACGTAGGCGATGTCGTTCTTGCTCATGCCAACGCCGCTGTCGTGCACGCGCACGCGAAGCTCGTCGCGGACCAGCGTGCCGGACACGATGACCTGCCCGCCTTCTCTGGTGAACTTGATGGCGTTGGTCAGCAGGTTGAGAAGGATCTGTTTGAGCCGCCGGGGATCGGCGACCACGAGCGGCAGGTCTAGCGCGACCGACGTCCTGAGCACGATGCGTGCGCGCTTGGCGAGCGGCTGTAGGCTCGCGACGCAAGCCTCGATGACTTCGCCGACGTCCACCGCGGTGAAATCGAGTTCGAACTTCCCCGCCTCGATTTTCGAGATGTCGAGCAGGTCGTTGAGCAGGCTGAGCGCGTAAAGACCGCTCTGATGAATGTCCTCGGCGTAGCCTTTGTAGCGGGCGTTGCCGATCGGTCCAAACCGCTCCTGAAGCATCAGCTCGGCAAATCCGATGACCGAGTTAAGGGGCGTGCGCACTTCGTGGCTGACCTTCGCCAAGAAGTCGAGACGGCCCGCCGCAACTTCGGTGTTGGCAGCGCGGCTGTCCTCGGGCGTTTGCGTCTTTGCCTGTGCGGGCGATGTCGGCACTGGCACATCGGCCACTGGCGTTTCGGCCGTTGGCGTCTCGGCGACTGGCGCGGATGGCGGCGTCACTTCGAGATCACTCTGGTCTATGAGCCGCAACAGCTGAATGTCTTGCTCGGCTTGGAGCGTGCTCAGCGCGAACACCACTTTGAGACGGCGGCGCGAGCGCGTTAGAGCATCGACCTCTCCCGTCCGCCCTGTGTCCTTGTCGCATTGGAGTGAGCTGGCACCGCCAGGAAGAATGGCATTGAGCCCGCCCGCTTCCAGCAGCTCGGCAGGCGCGCGATAGCCAAACGCATAAGCGAAGGCGCTGTTTATGTAAGTGAGCGTGCCAGCCTGAAGCAGGCCGATCGCCGCTGGCATGGCCTCAAGCAGAAGCCGCAAGCTTTCTGGCAGCAGCGCGAGCGGGCTATCGGCTTCCGTGGATTTTTGGGGATCGCTTGTTTCCGCGGCGGGAGACTTTGCCCCGGGCCCAAGCAGAACCCGGCCCTCGAGTGCCCGTGCAATATGCTCGAGCGCCTCGCGGTCGCCATCCTCGATGTGCCGTTGCGGTCTGAGGTCGCCCATAGTCGGCCCCAATAACAAACAGATGAGCTCGGCTGGCGCCCTGGGCACCAGGTCAGGCTCGGCCACGTGACGCCCATTTAGGGCGCGTACTCCACTCAACCACCAAATTTAGGCGGATTCGCTCCGATGCATAGCGCGAAAGCGAGAATCTCGTCCACAGCGCAAAAAAGATGCGTCCTCAGGGACCCTAGCCCTTGCGCTGCTGCAGTGCACTATCTATATTGCAGTGCAACAAAGATAGCCTTAGCCAATGAGCAGATCCCGCGTCGTTCCCCGAGAGGCAAATCGAGGAAATCAACTTAGAGGTGCCATTATGAGCCAGACAGATATGCCCAAGACCCCCCAGGAAGCCGCCGAGAAAATCACCGAGACCTTCAAGACGGCCGCCGCTGAATTCGGAAATCTCAAACTCGATGCCAACGTACCCGAGAGCGTTCGCGCCCTCGCCGAGAAGACAGTGACCCAGACCCGCGAAGCTTACGAGCGCGGCAAGGACTCCCTGGAAGATTCGATCGGTGCGATGGAGCGTTCGTTCGACGCCGCCGGTCAGGGTGCCACGGCCTTCAATCGTAAGGTTGTCGAGCTTGCCCAGCGCAATCTGACGTCCGGCTTCGACCTTGCCAAGAACTTGGCCTCCGCCAAGAACCTGGCCGAGATTGTCGAGCTTCAGTCGGCTTTCATCCGCGACCAGTTTGAAGTGTTTGCGAGCCAGGCCGGCGAGATCCGGACCCTGACCACCAAGATCGCCGCCGACACCAGTGAGCCGATCAAGGATCAGGTCACGCGTAACTTGGAAACCGTGCGTAAGGCCACCTAAGGCTGCGGTTCGGTCCCACGCGTTTCGTCGCGTGAGTTGCGTAAAGAGACTTAAGTAGTAGTACAGCGTAGCGTTGATGCGTAAGGCCCGGGAGTTCGCTCCCGGGCCTTTGTCATTGTTGGGTCCAGGCTTTCGGCAGCGCCGGAATTTTGGCCAGCTGCGGCACCTTGTGGGCGACGCATGCACGCGCTTGCAACAATTCCTGCCTGCCCTTAGGTTCCGCCCCAGGCATTGGCCTAAGTGCCGCTGTAGCTCAGTTGGTTAGAGCGCTTGACTGTGGATCAAGAGGTCGGAGGTTCGAGACCCCCCAGCGGTACCAGCAAAATCAATGACTTAGCGTTGTTTTAGAGCCTCACATCTTCCCAGAAAAAGCCACTGGGCACCATATGGGAAGACGCTGGCGGGGCGATGGTGCCCCCTCAAGCGAGGGTTCTCTCCCCCAGAGCCCCCAGTACTACAAATC
>DAOVDX010000145.1 GCA_030669345.1 Methyloceanibacter sp.
CGATGTCTTTGTGATTGGTGGAGAACAGCCAACGACGCAAACCGGTCGGATGGTCGTCGTGATGGGCCTCTGCTTGGGCGTTTGCCATGACTGTCTTCCCTTATCGTCTTTGTCGTTTGGCTCTGGTCGTGTCCGACCGCCAGATCAATGTATTGCTTCCAGCCCTAGTCTTGGACGGAGGCCACCTTGCCGTCAGTATCGATCGCAGCCGATTTATGCTCGGCGACCCACGCATCGTATTCGTCTTGCGAGACGACGCGGACGGCGATTGGCATGAAAGCGTGATTGCGGCCGCAAAGCTCGGAGCACTGGCCGTAGAAAATGCCTTCGCGCTCGGCGCGGAACCAAGTCTTCTGATACCGGCCAGGGACGGCGTCGAGCTTCACACCAAATGCCGGCACGGCCCAGTCGTGAATGACGTCATTGGACTTCAGTCCAACGATGACGTTCGCATTCACTGGCACCACGACATCGTTGTCGACAGTGAGGAGACGCGGCTGACCCTCTTTCAGGTTGGCTTCGGCCACCATGATCGAATCGAATCGAATGCCCTCGTCGGGATATTCGTAGGTCCAGTACCACTGGCTCCCCGTGGCGGTGATGGTGATATCAGCCTTGGGGAAGTCGTACTGGGCGAACAGCAGCCGGAAGGACGGGATGGCGATAACGACCAGAATGAAAATCGGGATGACCGTCCAGGCAACTTCCAGCGCGGTGTTGTGCGAGGTGCGGGACGGGTTGGGGTTACGCTTCTCGTTGAAGCGCCACATCACGTAGATCATCAGCGCCAAAACGAACAGCGCGACCACGGTGATGATGATGTTGAGAAAATTATGGAAGTCGGTGATCTGCGTCATGATCGGCGTCGCAGACTCCTGAAAACCCAACTGCCAAGGCGTCGCTATGCCGTCCTGGGCCAGGGCAGGACCGCTCAAAGCAACCCCCGTAAGTGCCGCAAAAACCGTCAGCATCCGATGGAAGATCGCCATCCCCGTCACTCCTAAAGCCTGCTCCCGCCTCCCCCTTCGCCATGAAGGGCCGGGATATTTATTGGGCACGGGCAACTCGCCCACGCCGCTCTGTTATAACAGGGCCAGCGCGATGATTTAGACGCGAATTAGAAGGCGTCGCCCCCGCTACTCATAGTTCTTTCTTCCGGCCCCTCGTCGTTGCGCGAGACTGGAGGTTCTTTTGTGTTTTTAAAAACATAAAGGATATTGATTAGCAATACTCATGGTTCCAAACGCTGCTGCGGCAAATGCACACTTGACGCTGCCTTTTCAGGCAGTTGGCGCGGCATGTTGCGGGCATCGCTGACTTTTCTCAGAAACGCGCTGCCGAAATTTGGCCCCAATGCTCGGCGATGGGCGGTTGCTATGCCACAGAACACCCCTTCAGCAGGTCTCTCTTGGCGCTCCAAAGCGCCGCGACTCACTTCGCGCTTGCAAAGCAAGAGGCGGCGGTCTTTCTGATGTCCATGACTCAAGCATTTCTCATTCAGATTTTCATGGCGCGGCGACGCGCGGCAACCACACTCGTTTTGGCGTTGGTGCTGGTTTTCGGTTGGGCTGGCCACGCAGATGCGCAAACCCCGGCGACCGAGGCCGCACCCGGCGCCACGGGACCGGGCAGCATCGTGCGCGAGACCCATGGCGCATGGCAGGTCAGCTGCCGTACACCGCCTGGCGCCAAGGAAGAGAAGTGCGCGCTGGTGCAGAGCGTTACCGCCGAGGATCGACCCAATGTCGGCCTCACGGTGGTCTTCTATAAGGCCATCGGGGAGAACAAGAAGCTGCTGCGCGTGGTGGTGCCGCTCGGCGTGCTGTTGCCCACCGGGCTTGGCCTCAAGATCGACAACGAGGACGTGGGCAACGCCCCATTCCTCAAATGTGGTAAGCGCGGCTGTGTGGCCGAAGTGGTGCTGCAGGACGAGATCATCGGCAAGCTCAAAAAAGGTGAGAACGCCATGTTCATCATCTTCGACACCCCGGAAGCCGGTATCGGCATCCCGGTCAGCCTGGAAGGCTTCACGGATGCCTTCGCCAGCCTGAAATAGCGACAAACTCCTTTTGCGCATAAAAAATCGGCGGCAGATAAAGGAGAAATCTGCCGCCGATACATCCGTCTAGGGGGACGGACTAACATCCCAATCCGTGCAGGGTCGGACGGGACGATGACTTGAGGACTATATGGCCCTCGGACCCTCTTTTTCAAGCTGAGTGAAGCGGCCGAACGGCTTGATCCGGATCAACTCCTTGTCATGCGCCAGACGTGGTAGACTTTCAGCAATGCTTGCGGGCCCTGGATGTCGAGGGCATAGCCGATGACCACAAGCCCTCCATTCGTCGCCTCGCACCGACATTGTTCAAAGCACGGTGGGGTCAGATGACAATTATCAAACATGTGCTCGCGAAGAAGGGCCACGATGTCCACGCCATTCCTCCCGAAGCCTCGGTGTTCGACGCCCTTAAGATGATGGCGGAAAACGACATCGGTTCGCTCCTCGTGCTCGACGGCGACAAGCTCGTCGGCCTCATAACCGAGCGGAACTACGCCCGGGAGATCATTCTAAAGGGGAGGACCTCGCCCGAAACCCTGGTGCGGGACATCATGACCACCAAAGTCTCATGCGTGCGCCCCGATCAGTCAGTCGATGAATGCATGGCCCTGATGACAGCGCGAGCCGTGCGCCATCTTCCGGTGCTCGAAGACGGACGGCTCATTGGTGTCGTCTCAATCGGCGACATGGTGAACAGCATCATCCACGATCAGCAATTCCTGATCGAAGAGCTTGAGCATTTCATCCATGGCCGGTGAAATGACCGCGTCGGCTTGACTGCTGAAGGGGGCAATGGATGATGGCTTGGTACGATTGGATTCTGTGGCTCGGCATCCTCTACATGTTTTTGGGGACCGACTTCACGCTGAATTGGCTTGGCCGCATCGCCTTCGGCCGTCGTCTCGATCACAACTCGCGCAATTTCGTCGAGCGCATCTATTACCGCGTCTGGGCTGCGGACGACCCGAACGCCCGCGCCGATCATGTGGATGGTCCGGTGGGCATTATGGCGCCCTGGGTCACCGCACTTTGCATCACGAATGCGCTGGTGACGTGCCTGATCGAGATCCTGCTGCTCTACGGCATGCTGCAAGAAACCATGCCGCCCTATATGGTGCCGGCCGCATTCGCCTTCCTGCTCCGCGCGGAGATCGAGATCATCTACGGCGCACAGTTGATCTGGGGCCCGGCACGGCTGCGTGGCGGCGCTCTCATCAACTATCTGGCGATTGGCCTCGTGCCCCAGGTGATGATCCCGTGCCTGGTGGCGCTTCGTTTTTCGGGCATGGGCGTCACGCCGCTATCGCTGCTCATCTTCGTCGGGATACCCGTCGTGATCCTTGTTTGGCTGGCGATCGTCTATCGCGACAACCCGGTGCCAGCTCTGGAAGACGCACCGCGCCGTCCTTAATTTTGACTCCGTCCGAGTTACATTGCCCAAGGGCTGGCGACCGGAGGGACGGCACATGAATTCGCGACACATCAGCTTGCGGCACACTAGCGTCGCATGCGCGTGTGCTGCCTTGCTGCTCTTGAGCGTGACGCCTGGCCCAAGCGCCGGCGAAGCGGCGCACCCGAAACCAAGCCGCGTCGTTGCGACCTACGATGCCGCTCTTGCGGGCATCAACCTCGGCGACTTCAGAGTAACCACGACCATCAAGGAAAGCGGCTACAAGGTCGCAGCCAAGGGCCGCTTCTCGATGCTCGCTGGCCTGGTCTACAACGCAACCGGCAAGACGACGAGCAGCGGCACCTTCACGCAAGCGGCGCCGCAACCGGCGGCATTCACGCTCGAATACGACAGCGGCAAGAAACGCGAACAGCGCTATTTGCGTTTTGACAATGGCGCCGTCAGCGAAATCCGCATCGTTCCGCACAAGAAAAAGAAAAAATCACGCCGCGTTCCCCTCGACGCGGAACAGCTCAAAGACGTGTTCGACCCGCTCACCGCCGCCTTCCTTGCCGTGCGCTCCGACGCACCCGCCGGAGATCTCGATGTCTGCCGTCAAACCATCCCCGTGTTCGACGGCAAACAGCGCTTCGATGTGGTGCTGACGCCGAAGCGGGCGGAGAGGCTTGGCCGTCGAGCGCCCAAATCTCTGTCCGGCCCAGCTGCCGTGTGCCGCGTTCGGTACGTGCCTATCGCTGGTCACCGGCTAGATCATTCCGGCGTGCAGTTCATGAGGAAGACCGAGGGGATCGAAGTCTGGCTCGTGCCCGTCCCGCGAACAGGCCTCTACGTCCCCTACAAGATCCTGGTACCGACAGGCTGGGGCGATGGCTCAATCACGCTTACGCGTCTGAAAATAAAGCCCGGCAAGCCGTAGCGCGCACTCTAGAACGCCTGGGTCTCGAACAGGCGGTCTATGTTGCCAGCCCACGGTCCTTCATAGGCGGAAAGCAGACGGTCGGCCTCCGTGCGCCCTCCCTCGACAGTCTCGATCAAGGGCTTCAGCGCCTTGGTCTCGTCCTCACCATTCGCATCAAGTTGAGCCCGGCGCTTCAGTCCGCCTTCGGCGAGTTCAACCACGTCGCGGGCGACGTCGCGCACAGTCCGGCCGCGAAGTGGTGTGGCCAGTCCGAGGCGCGGAACCTCGTCGCGCAAAGTCTGCCGCGCCTCCTCCGTCCAGCCATCGACGAGAGAGGCGGCGCCATCAAGCGCGGTGCGGTCATAGAGAAGCCCGGCCCACAGCGCCGGCAAGGCCATCAGCTGGGGGAACGGTCCAGCGTCAGCCCCGCGCATTTCGATAAACTGTTTGAGACGGACATCGGGGAACAGCGTGGTCAGATGGTCGACCCAATCGTCGAGCGTCGGCTTGACGCCCGACAGCGCTTCGAGCTTGCCGTTTAAGAAGTCCCCGAAGGAAGCACCGGCCACG
>DAOVDX010000174.1 GCA_030669345.1 Methyloceanibacter sp.
GCCTTCACAGCTTCGGCAACGTGTGCCTCAACCTTCTCGATCGCTTGGGTATTGATGAGCGGGCCCATCGTCACGCCCTTGTCGGTTCCGTGTCCGAGTTTCAGCTCTTTGACTGCCGCCGTCAGCTTCTCTGCGAAGGCATCATAGACTCCCGCCTGCACCAGAATACGGTTGGCGCAGACGCAGGTTTGCCCGGCATTGCGGAACTTCGAAGCCAAGGCTCCCGCCACCGCCCTATCGAGATCGGCATCATCGAAAACGATGAACGGTGCATTGCCGCCGAGCTCCATACTGACGCGCTTCACGGTAGCGGCGGCCTCGCGCATGAGGAGCTTGCCAACCTCTGTGGAGCCGGTGAAGGTCACCATGCGCACCAAAGGATTGGACGTCATTTCAGCACCGACTGGGGCCGGATCGGCCGCCGTCACAATGTTGAGAACGCCCTTGGGGATGCCCGCACGCTCCGCGAGCTCGGCAAGAGCAAGGGCTGACAGCGGTGTGTCCTCAGCCGGCTTCAGCACGACCGTGCAACCGGCAGCGATCGCGGGCGACACTTTCCGCGTAATCATCGCACTGGGGAAATTCCAAGGCGTGATCGCAGCCACGACCCCAACAGGCTGCTTCATAACGATGATGCGCGCATCCAGTTTGTGCGAGGGAATTGTCTCCCCGTAGATACGCTTGCCCTCTTCGGCGAAGAGCTCGACGAAGTTGGCACCATAAATGATCTCACCCTTGGCCTCGGCAAGCGGCTTGCCCTGCTCCATTGTCAACAGAAGCGCCAGCTCGTCGACGTGCTCGATGATGAGGTTGTACCAACGGCGCAGGACTTGCGAGCGTTCTTTGGCTAGCAGCTTAGACCACGGCTTGAATGCCGCATGCGCCGCCGCGATCGCCTGCTTGGTTTCGGCCGCTCCAAGGGCTGGAACATGCGCGATCACCTCACCCGTTGCCTTGTCGGTCACAGGCATCGTCGGCTCGCCGACCCAAGCCCCATTGATATAGGCCTGTGTCTTGAGAAGCGTGATGACCTTTTTGTCCATTTCAATACCAGCAGAAGGGCTCTATTCCACGTTCTGTCTAAGGTGCGGGCGTCCCTGTTTCAAGGCGTCGCGTATAGCCTAGATGACACAGGGACCCACAGCCGGTAGCGTTGCGCCGCCCCGCCGCCTGCTTTGAGGACCCATGCACGACCTGACACTTGTCTTTGACCTCGACGGAACGCTCGTCGACACCGCCCCCGATCTCGTTGCCGCCACCAACCACGTCCTTGAGCATGTCGGTGTGCCGCCTGTTGACATGGACGACCTGCGGCCCTGGATCGGCCACGGCGCAAAACAAATGATCGAAATGGCGATCGGGCCGGCCGGTGCCAAGCTGACGCCCGAGGACTATGACCAGCTTCTGGAGCGTTACCTCGCCTACTATGCCGAGAACATCGCTGTATCGAGCCGGCCGTTTGAGGGTGCCGTTGCCGCTCTGGAGCGCTTTCAAGCCGCGGGCGTCAAGCTTGCCGTGTGCACGAACAAGATGGAGAAGATGTCCAAGACCCTTCTCACCGAACTGGATCTCGCGCGGTATTTCGCCGTGATTGTCGGGCGTGACACATTCGATGCTTTCAAGCCTCACCCCAACCATCTGCTGGAAACCATTCACGCCGCCGGCGGTCATGCAGCACGCGCGATCATGATCGGTGACACCGGAATCGACATCGCAACCGCAAAAGCGGCCAACGTGCCCGTCATCGCGGTGACCTTCGGCTACACGGACACGCCTGTGCGCGAATTCAGCCCAGACGCTGTCATCGATCACTATCGGCACCTGGAGCCGGCGATCAAAGAGCTGATGAGCTGAAGCTTACGTTTTGACCTCGTCCGACGAAGTCGCTTGCGTTTTCCCTGCCTCGCGCCGGGGCAGAAAGCGCCGCCCCACGATCAGCGCCGCAGGCAGGATCACGAGCTGCCCAATCAGCGAAGCGAAGAGACACACGGCGGCCAGCTGCCCGAAGAGGCGCAACGACGGCAGGTCGGAGAGCATTGTCACGCCTAGCCCAAGCGCCAGAACGATGGTCGTCAGCACCACGGGTGGCCCGATGTGGTGCGCCGATCGCATGACTATCTCGCGCACATTGCTTGCGGGCCCTGCACGGCTCTCCTCCAGCGTAAAGCGATTCAAGAAGTGAATGGTGGAATCGATGGCGAGCGCGAATGCGACCGTAATCGCCACGATTGATGCAAACTGCAGTCCCTGCCCCGTCACCCACAGGATCGCACCCGTGGCAAAGATGGGGAAGAGCGAGGGCATGACACTCGCAACGCCCACCAGCACCGACCTCAATGCCAAGCCGAGGAATATGAAGATCACGAACATGTCACCCACCAGCCCCCAGTTGAGTTCCCAAATGAGGTTTGCGGAGTTGCGGGCTGCGATCGCAGGCAAGCCCGTCACCACGATCTCAAAGCCGGGATTTGCCTTGCGAAGTGGCTCGAACGCCTCATCGAGTTTCTGCACAACGGGAAGGATCTCGCTCGCGTCCACATCGGGCATCCGTGCGGTAACGAGAACGGCCTGCTCGTCCTTGGCGATAAAGCGCCGCACCAGGTGCTCGGGCAAAATGCCAACGTAACGCTTTACGGTTTCAATGCTGTCGTCGCCCGCGTTGGCTAACCAGCGGCGCAAGCTTTCAATGGACCAGACGTTCCCCAGACCCGCACCGTTCTCCAGAATGTCGTGGGCCTGGGCGATGACGGCTAGCGTAGCGGGGTCATAAAGCGATCGCCCGTCATTCCAGCGGATCATCGTGTGCATGGGGTTGGCGCCTGTGAGCTTTTTATCGAGACGATCCGTGGCGGCCAGCGCCTGCTCCTTGTCGGGCACCTGGTCGGCCAGACGATAGTGCGGTTTCAATTGGACGTACGCAGCGCCGGTAAGAAGAACAGCGATGACCGACAACACAAAAAAGAACATGGGGCGCGCGATAACCGTGCGCACGATGGCATCGGTGAATCTTTGTAATTTGCCAACGTTGCCCACCTCGCGAACGTTCGGATCGACATCGAGGGCCTTCTCATCACGCACCAGGATGGCGGCAAGGGTCGGCACGACGACCGCCACCGCGAGATAGGAGATGCCAACCGCCATCAGCGCCGCCACGCCGAACGTGCGGATTAGCGCCGATTCCGCAAACGAGAATGAAAGGATGGCAAGCCCGGCGTTCATGGCCGTCAGCAGGCAGGCTGGGGCGACATCAAGCACGGCGTGGCGCGCCGCTTGGATGCGATCCATGCCGGCCAATACGTCGCGGCGGATGGACATCACAAGATGCATGGAGTCGGAGAAGCCAGACACCAGGATCAGCGGCGTTATGACATTGATGAAGAGGTTGAGGCGGAAATCCATCGCCCCAATCATGCCGAGCGTCCACAGGATGGCGATCATCGGCCCAGCCACCGCGATAATGGTGAGCGACACACGGCGGAAGAACAGGTAGGCAATGCCAATGCCAAAGAGAAACCCGAGCCCATTGTAAAG
>DAOVDX010000055.1 GCA_030669345.1 Methyloceanibacter sp.
GGGCTGGCCTATCAGCTGGGCGACCCCGTGGAGGTGTCCCTGGTGGAAGCAATCCCGACGGCGGGGGCGCTACGCTTTGACATGTTGAGTGAGGGGCGCCAGATCGGTATCAAGTCTGGACGGTCTCGGAGCAAAGGACGCTCAAGGACCAAGGGGCGCCCGCCGGCTAAGAGAAAAGGCCGTAGACCGCGAAAGCGCCGCTAATCGGCGAGATCGCTCACCGTAAAGGGATTAAGTGGATGCAGACGAGCGTTGAGCCCTCACCTCACCAGCTAGACGGCCGATCGACGGGCCCACGGCTGGTTTCGCAGGCGCTACGCCGCGGCGCTTGGCTCAAATGCCCGGCCTGTGGCTTGGGCGCCCTGTTCCACCGTTATTTGAAGGTGTCGGACAATTGCTCCCATTGCGGCGAGGCGCTGCACCATCAGCGCGCCGACGACGCCCCAACTTACTTCACCATCGTCATTGTCGGCCATGTGGTGGTGAGCCTGGTGCTCGCCGTGGAGATCGCCTATCGCCCGCCCCTATGGTTCCATGCGGCCCTTTGGCTGCCGCTGACGATCATTCTCGCGTTGATCGTGCTGGCTCCGGTCAAAGGAGCGTTGGTGGGCCTGCAATGGTCCCTTCTGATGCATGGCTTCGATCCCGACGCCAAAGAAGAGATTGGCGATCAGCTCGCCCCACCCTCGGCTTGACTTCCAGCCCTGACAGACTAGGTTTCGCGCAAAATCCGTTGATACAGATCATCCGAGGACGACATGGCCAAGTCAGTCACACAAAAAATCAAACTCGTCAGTGGCGCCGGCACCGGCTTCTACTACGTAACCAAGAAAAATCCGCGCAATCTGACCGAGAAGCTCGTTCTCAAGAAGTACGACCCGGTCGTTCGTAAGCACGTGGAATTCAAAGAAGCCAAGATCAAGTAGCTGCAAAGCTGGTCTAACGGCCCTTCTGCACACTTGTCTCCCAAAGCATCTTTTCCGGGCGCGCAGAGTCGCGCCTTGTCGTTCGAGGGCACAGCACCAAATCAAAGAAAATGGGGTGAAGCGAAAGCCCGCCAATAAGTTGGCCGGCCGAAACGCGGTACTAACGAGGAGGCCACTGAACCACGCTCCGACCGGCCGAACCCTACGGACCCAGGAGATGCGGCGGACCTGAGCAACTCCGCAGGGCTATTCTGTGCAGGAAGGGAAAGGGGTCAGGGAGGCGAAGCCGTCATCGGACGCTAACCCCACCCGCAGGTCTCACTTCCCGCAGCAATTCGTCCAAACTAAGTCAAATCATAGATACGCTCGGCGGTGGAACGAAATCAATCATCCTATTTTACTTAATCAAAAAAACTATCATGTTTTACAAAGCACTGCGCGCGCTACCTCAGAAACCAATTGAAAACGAAAATTGAGCGAATTCACGGACAAAGGAAGCCTCGGGAACGCCCAACGGGCCATCCTCGACCAAGTGATTCGCGCGCGCCGACCACTTCGAGCCCAGCAATTCGGACCTCAAGCAGAAGCCGAGGCGGACCTATCGTCCGCGCCACGCCAGCAGCAACAGCTACGGCTAAAGCTAGTTGGCCTCGCCGATGAACTGGCGAACCGTGTCCAGAAACATCGTCACGGAGATCGGTTTGGAAATATAGGCCTCACAGCCGCCTTGGCGGATGCGCTCCTCGTCGCCCTTCATGGCGAAGGCGGTGACGGCGACCACGGGGATTTCACGGAGGACATCGTCCTCCTTCAACCACTTGGTCACTTCGAGACCCGACACCTCAGGCAGCTGGATATCCATCAGAATGAGATCGGGGTGATGCTCGCGCGCAAGCTCCAACGCCTCCATGCCATTGCGGGTCTGGATCGTCTGGTAGCCATGTGCGTCGAGGAGGTCGTGAAACAACTTCATATTCAAGTCGTTGTCTTCGACGATCAAAACGGTCTTGGTCATTGGCATCGGCCCTGGCGATTCGATCCATCCATGATCGACGATCTGGTCATCTTGCGCCATGGCAGTTGGTGGCGGACAGACGTTCCAGAGCATCGCGATTCTCTCCCCGTGATTGAGCGGAGTGTCGTCTTAAACCCGTAACCAAACCCTTTAGACCTAGGAAAAACACGTGGAATGTCATAAAATTTGGTGAACCAACGGTACCGGCAGCAGCTTCACCTTCCGTATGCGGCATAGCGCGCGCCGGGGGATAGCCAAGGGACGATGCGGCCCACTAGGGGCTATTTGCACTCTTTAGTTTGAAGATACTCAAGAGATGTCAGCCGGCCGTCGATGGAGAAGTCGCCATAGTCGATCGAGAGCTCACGGCTGACTCCGTTTTCGTAAAGCCGGAAATCGATCTGATAGCTCGGGATCAGATCGCCTTCCTTGGGCTCGAAATAGCCAATCGACACGGGCCATGACGAAAGCTCGCCGAGATTCTTCTTCTTGGCAGGCGCTTCGAGCTTCGCGCCCTCGGCGCCAGGCTTGACCAGGGTGCCAATGAAAGCGGTGGTCTCGTAGACCTTCCGCCCCTTCTCCGAGCCATCGTAGATCCTGGCTTGGAACACGTTCTCTCCGGACAGCGCTTTCTCGATCAGCGCGATGCTGTGCTGCGTCGGAAAAAAGACCTGGCCCGCGAGGGCGAGCTCGGTCCGCGATGGCTGGCTGAGCTTAACTTCGATGGCCTCCCTAGGGTCCTCGCGTACCGCCCGCCCCATGGTGACGTCGCCGAGCTTGTCGTTCAGATACTGCGCCGACTGGAAGCGGAACTTATTGCCGTCCCCCTGTTCCCAGGTCGATGAGCGAAGGTCCGTCATGTTGCTCTGGCCTTGAGAGTCCGTCATCTGCGTGACCATGCGCATGTTGAGGGAGTAGCCATCGCAGGGCGAGCCGGTGAACTCAAACACCATGCGTCCATCGATGCCGGTGACACCGGACGCCGACCGGGCCTCGTCGAGAGTCATCTCGTAGATGGCCCGATGGGGCACGAGCTTGCTCGGCTCCTTCGCGGCAAGCGCCAGCGCATTGTGGGGAACAGCGCAAGCGAGCCCGAGCGCCGCCATCAGCACCAGTTTCCCACGCACATTCGCCATGCTTGGCGTCATCTGGTTCCTGACCTCATCTCTTTCATCAGCCCTCGGACCACAAACGGAAAGTCAATTCTTGGCACCAACCGGCGAGCCCGACAAGAGCGCGTTTCGCGGGCAAATCCTTTAGGGCAGCTTGCAGGATAGAGGGATTTGCTCAATGGTTGGGAGAACTTTGAACGCGCGGAGGACTGAATGGCTGGCGACATCGAAGCGAGGCTGAAAGTGCTCGACCTTGTTTTGCCCGAGGCCAAGACCGCGATCGCCACCTATGTTCCCTTTGTTCATATCGACGGCCAGCTCGTCATTTCGGGCCAATTACCCCTAAAAAACGGCGGTTTAGCGGTCGCCGGCAAGCTTGGGAGCAGCGTCGGGCTCCCTGACGGCCAGGAAGCGGCACGGCTCTGCGCCTTAAATATCCTGGCTCAGGCGAAAGCCGCGCTCGGCGACCTCGACCGCATCCAGCAGCTTGTCCGCCTCAATGGTTTCGTCAACGCTGGCACCGACTTCGCCGACCATTCCAAGGTGATCAACGGCGCCTCGGACCTGATGGTGGAAATCCTGGGCGACAAAGGGCGCCATACCCGCATCGCGGTTGGCTGCGCCAGCCTGCCCTTGAACGCCGCCGTCGAGATCGATGCTGTTTTTGCCGTAGACTAGTTCCTTAAGCGAGGGACATTTGATATGGGCGAGCTCTACTGGCTCAAGCGGCCAATTGCCCATCGCGGCCTGCATGACGACGCTGGCGTTGTTGAGAACAGCGCCTCCGCAGTCGCGGCCGCCATGGGCAAAGGCTACGGAGTCGAGGTCGACCTGCAATGCGCCGCGGATCACATGCCGGTGGTGTTCCATGACGCAACCCTCGACCGCCTCACAGAAGAGACGGGGCCGGTGTCAGCTCATAAGGTCTCGACGCTGCGCACCATGGCTTTGCGGGGCTCTGACGACCATATCCTGTCACTTCCCGACCTCCTCTCCCTGGTGAACGGCTTTGTACCCATCGTGCTCGAGGTGAAGAGCACTTGGACCGGCGACGGCCAGTTCGAGGCGCATATCGCCAGGACGCTTGCGACCTATTCGGGGCCCGTGGCCGTCATGTCGTTTGATCCCCATTCGGTGGCCGCCTTCCGGCGCGTGGCCCCCAACCTGCCCCGTGGGCTTATCGCCGACCGCTTCGACAATATGGAGCATTGGTCTCAGCTCACTTTTCCGCAGCGCTTCGCCATGCGGCATCTCCTGACGTCGACCTTCGCGCGGCCCCACTTCATCGCCTACAATATCAACGCGCTGCCAGCCTTGGCGCCCTTGATCGCGTGGACGCTTTTTGGGTTGCCGCTGCTGACCTGGACGGTGCGAACCAAGGCCGACCGCGAACGCGCGCTCCAGTATGCCGACGCCATGATTTTTGAAGGAATCGAGCCCTGAGCCATGGGCGACATGGAGAGACAGCCGGCCAACACCGACGATCAGGGCGTCGTGGTGCGCGTCGCCCAACGCATCGCCGATGTCCCGGCGGAGGACTGGGACGCCTGCGCGAGCGGTGCAAACGCGCTTAAAACAACATCAGCCCGTCCAAGCAACCCTTTTATATCCCATGCTTTTCTAATGGCGTTGGAAGAGAGCGCATCGGCCACGCGGGAAACTGGCTGGCTGCCCCAACATCTTCTCTACGAGGACGGTGACGGCCACTTGCAAGCCTGCATGCCCTGCTATCTGAAGTCTCATAGCCAAGGCGAGTTCGTCTTCGACCATGGCTGGGCCGAGGCTTATATGCGCGCCGGCGGTTCCTACTACCCGAAGCTCCAGGCCTCGGCCCCCTTCACGCCGGTCACGGGACCACGGCTGTTGGTGCGCGCCGGCGCCGACCGGATCGACTGCAAGGCGGTCCTGCTCCAAGCGGGAATGACGCTCACCCAGAATCTCGATGTCTCCTCGCTCCACATCACGTTCATGACGCGAGACGAGTGGGAGCTGGCCGGGCGGATCGGCTATCTGCAACGCACAGACCAGCAGTTCCATTGGCTGAATGAAGGCTACGGCAGCTTCGCCGACTTCCTCGGCGCGCTGTCCTCACGCAAGCGCAAAGCGATCCGCAAAGAGCGCCGCGCGGCGCTCAGCGAGGGCATCGAGATTGAATGGATCACCAGCCGCAATCTCACCGAGACCCATTGGGACATCTTCTTCGCCTTCTACATGGATACAGGCGACCGAAAGTGGGGCACGCCCTATCTCACGCGGAAATGCTTCAGCCTGCTCTCTGAGACCATGGCGGACGAGCTGCTGCTGGTGATGGCCAAACGCGATGGCGAATACATCGCCGGCGCCCTTAACATCATTGGCGCCGACACGCTTTACGGCCGCTATTGGGGCACGACCGAGATGCACGACTTCCTGCATTTTGAGGTCTGCTACTACCAGGCCATCAACTATGCGATTGAGCATGGCCTTGCCCGGGTCGAGGCCGGGGCCCAGGGCGCCCACAAACTGGCCCGGGGCTATCTCCCGGTCGAGACCTACAGCGCACATTACATTGCCGATCCCGGGCTCGCCCGGGCGGTGGCCGACTATGTTGCGCGCGAGCGGCGGGCGGTGACCCACGAAGCGGCGCTCCTTAGCAAAGAGTCGCCCTATCGCCGCGACAAGACCTAGCGCTCGAATATTCGCGCGCGCCTCATTATCCGGTTGACCTCTTGGCCTTAAGGAATCGAAATGATTCCGAAAAACGCGAGTAGCGAACGGCAAGCCAAGGAGGCAGATTTCATGGCGGCTTACGATCCAGACAACATCTTCGTCAAGATGCTGAAGGGCGAAATCCCCTGCCACAAACTCTATGAGGACGATGACACCCTCGCCTTCCTCGACATCATGCCCCGCACCGAAGGCCATGTGCTGGTCATCACCAAGGAGCCGGCGCCGGACCTATATGGCATCTCGCCTGAGGGGTTGGCCAAGCTCGCGGCCGTGGTGCAAAAGCTCGCGCCGAAGATCAAAGATGCGGTAGGCGCCGACGGCGTGCTGATCCAGCAATTCAACGGCGCTGCAGCCGGGCAGACCGTGTTCCACCTCCATTTCCACATCATTCCGCGAAAAGACGGCGTGCCAATGGGGCCCGAGGGCGCAAAAATGGCCGACCCGGACGCCCTCGCCGCCACGGCGGAGAAGATCAGGAACGTGATTTCAGCCTAGCCCTCGCCGAGGGGAACCTTCGGGACAGCGCTCGGAGAGGTCTTGCCGCCCCGTGGCTTGCGGGTCCGCTTGGCGCGTGGCTTGGCTGGGGCCGATTTCGCGGCAGATTTCGTAGCTGCTTTGCCGCTTGTATCGCCATCGGGCTCATCATCCTCGGACTCGCGCGGCTTAATGGGCGTGTCGGGCTTGATATACTCAAAGCCAAGCACCTTCTCGCCGTCCTTCTCCTCGACCAGCACGCGCACGGTGCCGCCATCCTTCAGCGCACCGAACAAAATTTCCTCGGCCAGCGGCTTCTTGATGTGCTCTTGAATGATCCGGGCCAAGGGCCGCGCGCCAAACTTGTCATCGTAGCCGTGCTCGGAAAGCCATTCGGTGGATTCCGGCGTAAGT
Source organism: Methyloceanibacter sp. (assembly GCA_030669345.1). Taxonomy (GTDB): domain Bacteria; phylum Pseudomonadota; class Alphaproteobacteria; order Rhizobiales; family Methyloligellaceae; genus Methyloceanibacter. The sequence goes on from DAOVDX010000055.1 coordinate 6,651, forward strand.
TCGATGGTGATGTTGCGGTCGCTAAGTTGCGCCTCCAGCTGGAACACAAACTTCTCCACCACCTTCGAAATCACATCGGGTGTGAGCTGGGCAAAGGGAATGATAGCGTCGAGCCGGTTGCGGAACTCCGGCGAGAACAGGCGGTTGATTGCCTCCTCATCGTCGCCCTCGCGCTTGGTGCGGTTGAAGCCGATCGCAGCCTTGGCCATATCGCTCGCGCCAGCATTCGTGGTCATGATCAAAATCACGTTCTGGAAGACCACATGCTTGCCGTTGTGGTCGGTCAGCTTGCCGTGATCCATGACCTGCAACAGGATGTTGAACAGGTCCGGATGCGCCTTCTCGATCTCGTCCAGCAAAAGCACCGAGTGCGGGTGCTGGTCGATGCCGTCGGTAAGCAAGCCACCCTGATCGAAGCCTACATAGCCAGGAGGCGCACCAATCAGCCGCGACACGGTGTGACGCTCCATATACTCGCTCATGTCGAAGCGAAGCAGTTCGACGCCAAGCAGCGTGGCGAGCTGGCGCGCGACCTCGGTCTTGCCGACGCCGGTGGGCCCGGAGAACATGTAACTGCCGATGGGCTTACCGGGCTCGCGCAGCCCCGCGCGGCTCAGCTTGATCGCCGCGCCTAAGGACTCGATGGCCTCGTCCTGGCCGAACACGACGCGCTTCAGGTCTTTGTCGATCCCGCGCAGCACTTCAGCATCGGTCTTGGAAATCGTCTTTGGCGGAATCCGCGCCATGGTGGCGATGGTGGACTCCACCTCCTTGACGCCGACAGTTTTGCGCCGCTTGTTCTCGGGCACCAGCATTTGCGCAGCGCCCATCTCATCGATGACGTCAATTGCCTTATCCGGCAGCTTGCGGTCGTGGATATATTTCACCGACAGCTCGACCGCCGACTTGATGGCGTCGTTTGTGTAGCGGACGCGATGGAAGTCCTCGAAGTAAGGCTTCAGCCCCTTCAGAATTTCGATGGCGTCAGGCACGGACGGCTCTTTCACGTCGATCTTCTGGAACCGGCGCACGAGCGCCCGATCCTTCTCGAAGTGCTGACGATATTCTTTGTAGGTGGTCGAGCCGATGCAGCGCAGCGAGCCCGACTGAAGCGCCGGCTTCAGCAGGTTGGATGCGTCCATGGCGCCACCCGAGGTGGCCCCCGCTCCGATCACCGTGTGAATCTCGTCGATGAACATAATGGCGCCGGGGAAATCCTCGATCTCGCGCATCACGCCTTTGAGGCGCTCTTCGAAATCGCCGCGATATCGCGTGCCGGCCAAAAGCGCGCCCATATCGAGCTGGAAGATGGTGGAGTCTGACAGAACCTCCGGCACATCGCCCATGACGATGCGGCGCGCGAGACCCTCGGCGATGGCCGTTTTGCCAACGCCAGGATCGCCCACGAAGAGCGGGTTGTTCTTCTGCCGACGGCAGAGCACCTGGACGGTGCGCTGAATTTCAGGTCCGCGCCCGATCAGCGGATCGATGCGGCCGGCGCGCGCCTTCTGATTGAGATTGACGCAATAGATCTCGAGCACATCGCCGCCGCGCTTCTTCTCATCGCCGCCTTCGACCGTCGCCGCATCGTCCTCAATGCCGCGCACCGTACGGGGCTCGGACGAGCCGCCGCCGCGCTTGGCGATGCCGTGGCTGATGTAATTGACCGCGTCGAAGCGGGTCATGTGCTGCTCTTGCAGGAAGAACGCCGCGTGGCTCTCGCGCTCGGCGAAAATGGCGACGAGCACGTTAGCCCCAGTCACTTCCTCGCGGCCCGAAGACTGCACATGCGCCACGGCGCGATGGATCACACGCTGGAAGCCGGCTGTCGGCTGGGCATCGCCATGGCTATCGAGCGCCAGGCCGGCGAGCTCCCCGTCCACATAGCCAGTCAGCTTGTCACGCAGAAGATCGAGGTCGACGTCGCAAGCGCGCATAACCGCCGCCGCATCGCGGTCGTCAACCAACGACAACAACAGATGCTCTAGCGTTGCGTATTCATGGCTGCGCTCGTTCGCATACTGCAGAGCGCGCCTCAAAGCCTGCTCAAGACTGGTTGAAAACGAAGCCACTGACGTCCTACTCCTTCTCCATCGTGCACTGTAACGGATGCTCGTGCTGATGGGCGAAACTGGTCACCTGCGCCACCTTAGTCTCGGCCACCTCGTAAGTGTAGACCCCGCAGATCCCCACGCCCTTTTGGTGGACCTGGAGCATGATGCGGGTCGCCTCCTCGGGAGGCTTATTGAAATAACGCTCGAGAACGTACACGACGAAATCCATCGGCGTGTAGTCGTCGTTGAGCAGCAACACCTTGTAGAGGCTCGGCCGTTTGGTCTTCGGCCGCGTCTTGGTGATGATATGGGTGCCGGCATCGTCGCCCCGGCGATTGTCGCCGTTTCGCGCCATCGTCAGCCCCTATGTGGCGTCTCGATCGTCATCTGCCAAGGAGAGCAAATCGCTCTTTTAAGAAAATCGTCGTGACCCATTCTAGCGGCACCAAACCAAGCCGGGCAAATGGATCGGATGCTTCAGGCACAACATAGAGCGACTTGGCGACGGAAAAACGACAAAAAAAACCCGAGGCGAACCCCGGGTCTTTTCAATCAGTAAAGGTGGAGCGTGCTTTTCAGCGCTACACAGCCTTCTTGGTCATGGCAGTCTCGACCGGCTTATAGGCGTCCTTGGCCAGGCCGACATACATCTCACCGATCTTGGACATCTGGGACATGTAGGTCTCGTACGCCTTCTTGGCGAACTGGGTCTGAATTTCAACGGCCTGCTCGACCGACTTGGCGCCGGAAAGCTGCTCGAAGGCACGGGTGGAATCTTCCATCGCCTTCTTGGAATAGTCAGCGACCTCGGTGGAGATCGCCTGGAAACCCTTGTTCATCTCGCCGAATGAGCGGACAGCAGCGTCGAAATTGCCTTTGCCTGCTTTCTGGAACTCTTCAAAACCTTTGAGCATCTTAGCCTCTTTCTGGAATAGAGATTATTGCGAACGCGAAGTCATATATATGCGTTGCACAATAAACGTCAATGAATTTTTTGCACTGCACCATCTATTCAACTGCTCAAGCTTAACACTTTGGCAATTCGTAGATTTTAGCCTTCTCCATTCACCATCCTGGGTGCCCGCGAACAGGCGACCGGCAGCTCATGGGTTGGGGCGCGCGTTTGAAATCGCGCGAGGGAAAGAACGTCAAACAGGGGAAGGCGAACGCCTTCAAGTGTAGTGGAAGTCTTCAAGCGTAAAATTCAGGTGCCATTGCGCCGTTTTGTCTGCCTCAGCCTCGTGGCCCTGTTCGGGCTTGGGGCGGCGCTGGTGCCCATGAGACAGGCGTTGGCCGCAAACACGATCAAAGCCGCGATCATCGTCGATGCGAATACCGGCAACGTCCTTTATTCACGGTCGGCCGATGTTCGGCGCTCCCCGGCCTCGCTCACCAAGATCATGACGCTCTACATCCTGTTCGCCTATCTGCGCGCAGGGAAGATCAACCAGGACACGGAGTTTGTGGTCACGCCGCATGCGGCGGGCCAGTCGCCGACCAAGCTCGGCCTGAAGCCTGGCTCCACCATCAAGGTCTCCGACGCCATCAAGGCGCTGGTGACCAAATCGGCCAACGACGCCGCGGCGACCATTGCTGAAAATCTCGGCGGTACCGAAGCCAATTTCGGCCGCATGATGACCAAGACGGCGTATAAGCTTGGCATGAAGAATACGACGTTCCGTAATGCCTCGGGCTTGCCGAACAAGGAACAACTGACGACAGCGCGGGACATGGTCATTCTCGCCATGCACATCATGCAGGATTACCCGGAATATTACGGGGTCTTCGAGACGCGCTATTTCACCTACAAGGGTCGGAAATACCGGAACCACAATCGCCTGCTGTTTGGCTACAAGGGCACCACCGGCATCAAGACGGGCTATACGCGGGCCGCCGGCTTCAACCTGACGGCCTCGGTCCAGCGCGGCGACAAGCATCTCGTCGGTGTCGTGCTCGGCGGGCGCACCGGCGCCAAACGCAACGCCGCCTTGCGTGCGTTATTCGACAAGCATTGGCATAAGGCATCGAGAGGCAAGCCCTCGGTCAGCAGCTCACGCATCGCATCGCTCTTAGGCTCGTCGTCGTCATCCAATCCGCCGCCGCCCTCCAGGAAGCCGGCTTATGCTCTGGCTGCCGCGCGCGCCACCATGACACCCGCCGCCGCGACACACACACTCACGACACGCCGCGCGACACGCGCCTCGTCCACGGCGCAAGGCGACGCCAGCACGCCCGGAGACACCGTGCGCGCCAGCCTTTCCCCGAACCGGGCCTCACCGCGCGGTGGCACCAAGCCCACGCAATATACCGGCACCTTCCATGTGCAGGTGGGCGCCTACACCACTCAGTCCGATGCCCAGAACCGCCTCGGCATGGTTCAACAACGCGCGCCCAAGATCCTCGATGGACATATGCCGTTCACTGCCGCGTTCATGAAGGGCGATCGGGAATGGTACCGGGCGCGATTTGCTGGCTTCTCCAAGACCGACGCCAGATCGGCTTGCGTTGCGTTGAAGCGCATGTC
>DAOVDX010000090.1 GCA_030669345.1 Methyloceanibacter sp.
CAAGGCTCTCACGATGCGGCTGGCACACCTACGAGCGTCTGGCGGAGAAATGTCGCCGGCTACAGCGTTTCATCATTTTTTGAAAAACTTTAGTGTCGCCGTCTCATGCGGCCCGAGATGCGTTGCAAGCTCCGTGAAGCCCACAATGTCGGCGAACAGGACGGTGACTTCGGGGAAGGTCTCGGCGATCATCTCCTCCCCATTTTGCAGCCGTTGGGCGATGACTGCGGGAAGAATGTTGTGAAGAAGCTTGTCTGAGTGATGACGCTCTTCAATCAGCGCGCGGTTTTTTTCCTCGGCCTCATTGGTCTTCTGTTCCGCGCTACTGACGGCTGCGGCCAGATGAGTGGCCATTGAGTCGATGGCCTTTCCCAACACGCCGATCTCATCATTGCCCGTTAGCTTGGTTCGGGCGGCAAGATTCCCCCCGGCAATTTCCTTGACGACCTCCATCAATGCGGCGCTGCGGCGGACAAATCGTTCTCGCAGCACCCAGACCATGGCGGCAATGCTGGCGAATAGCAGCGCGCTCGTCGTCATGATGCCGATCAGGACCCACTGGGAGTAGCGGTTTAGTGTCGCCAGTTCAGTTTCGGTCCGGCGGTCGACCATGGCCAGGAACTCGCCTATCGGCTCCATAATTTTCGCCTTGGCGGCATGGTAGCGCTTGTCATGCAGAATGCGCATTGCCATCGCCTGATCGGGCGCTGCTTCGCGGGTGAAACTTCCGGTTCCGTCGTCGAAGCGGCCTTTGACGGCGTTCATCGCCACCTCTTCCAGCCGAACAAGTTCGTCTGAGCGGTTTTGCGCCTCCTTTAACTTGCTGAACTCGTCAACGGTGAAGCCCGTCTGCATCATGGCACCTTGGAGTGGCAATGCATCGCCGCGCTCGGGAGCTGGTTCAGGACGGAGGTCCGCGATGACCAAGTCCCAATAGACTCCTTCATAGCCCTTTGGCCGAACCGAGACGCCATTGCGGATGTCGAGAATCCGCCAATAGAATTTCTCGTAACGCGCGTCGCCAGTCACCGCGTAGGTGCGCGCAAATCGGGTCAGGTCATCGGAGGACTGACGGAGCTCGTCGGCCAGCTGGTAGGATTCGTGCCGCCGCTGTTGGGCATCCTCAACCTTCGTCTGGATGCCACGAAGCGTGACCGCCATCACCATGATAGCGCCGGCAAGCAAAAGCGAGCCCATGAGAAAGATGAAAAGCAGCCGACGAATCTGCATACCAAGCCCCCGAAGTCTCGCGATTCGACCTCGTCACATTAGAGAAGCGGACATTGCTGCCCGCACAGGGTGAGCCTGCAGTTTGTCATTTGACCCTGCAGCTCGGCATCTTACCTATGTCAGGCCATATCAAATAGCCCAAAGGCGCAGAACGCGTCCATTTCACCAAGAATGGTTACGCGGGCGTCATCCAGCCGATGCTCGCTCCTCCCGGTTCGCGCAACATGGCGATGCGGCCGATGCCGGGAATATCGAAGATCGGACGCGTGAGCGTTGCGCCGGCCTTCAGCGCCTTCTCGACGCGGGCATCCACGTCGTCGACGGCGACATAGGCCAGCCACGCTTCCGGCATCTCGGCGACTTCGGGGCCCTTCAATTCCATGATGCCGCCCGCCATCTGACCATCAATCTTGGCGAGGTAATAGTTGCCGCCGGTGGGCATCGGCATGGGGTCGAATGACCAGCCGAGACTGTCCCCGTAGAATTTGCACGCGCGGTCCGCGTCATGGGTCATCAGCTCGCTCCAATAGAACATGCCATGTGACCAGGGCTTCGGGCCCGCCTTGCCGCTTTGATCCGATCCACTTTGTGTCATGTGAGATTTTCCTGTTAGGACGCTATGCGAGATAGCGCTCGAGACTATCGAGGCAACCGGTCCAGCCCGTGCGGTGCAGGTCGCGGAGAGGCTCATCGGCAAACTGCTCGTGAATCAAGGTGAGGAGTGAGCCGTCGCCGTCGGGTTTGACGAGGACGGTCACCAGTGAGGTGAGGTCCGGCATAGCCTGCCAGGTCCACGTGAACACGAGCTTTTCGTTGGGCGCAACCTCGCGGTAGACGCCGCTCACATGGTGTTCCGCGCCGTCTTCCTTGAAAGCGATGGCGTAGCGTCCGCCGGATCTGAGGTCAGTCTTGGCAAGTGTCACTGGCTCATCGCCTGGGCCGAACCACTTCATGATTTCTTTTGGGTCGGTCCAGGCCGCGTAGATTTTTTCGGGGCTGGCATTGAAGTGACGTTTGAGCGTGAGGCTTGGCTTGGTAGCGAGGCTTGCTTCGGCGGTCATTGGTCTTCCTCCACAAAGGTCGCGAGCCGTTCGAGCCGTTCGGACCAGAAACGCTGATAGTGATTAAGCCAGTCCATGGCCTGCTCCATGGGCTCAGCCGTCAACCGGCAGGTGACCGTGCGGCCGGCCTTGGTGCGGGTGATGAGCCCGGCGCCGGACAACACGTCGAGATGCTTCATGATCGCGGGCAGCGATATGGAAAATGGCTTTGCGAGCGCACTGACCGAGAGGACTTTGCGCTCTTCGAGCTGCGTAAGAAGTGCGCGCCGCGTCGGGTCAGCGAGGGCGGCAAAGGTGCGGTCAAGGACGGCATCTTGATGCTTAACCATATGGTTATGTATGAACTGAGTATTGCAGTTCGTCAATTGCCGCTGGCGAGGATCGCTAAACCCTGATTTTTTGGGTGTTGGGGGCCGTTTATGGGGCTCCGCCACGTTGACAGGACCGGCAGCCCTTCATATGGTCCGGCCAGCTCTCGGGGCGGCGCGTTGCCGCCCTGAACTATTTTTCACCAAGCGATGGATGCATTGCCATGAAAGTCAAGAATTCACTACGGGCCTTGCGCAAGCGCCATCGGGACAACCGCTTGGTGCGGCGTCGCGGACGGGTCTACATCATCAATAAGACCAACCGCCGTTTCAAGGCCCGCCAGGGCTAGGCCTTTCGTTTTAAGCAGGAATTTTGCCCTGGGCTTTTGCCTAGGGTTTTCGCGCTGAATTGCTTTGACGCAAACCGCGCCAGCGCCTTAACCTCCCCGACTATGGTGACCAAGACAAGCCGAGCGAGCTTCCCGCTCGCGGTGTGTGTGCTGGCGTTCGCGGGCCTTTTGGCCACGCCTGCGCTTGCGGGCGCGCCCGTGGTGCTCGCGCAAGCATATTTCGACAGTCTGGGTGACGAGCCCGAGGATGGCGGCGCGCCGGGACAAATCCTGGATGGACAGGATTTGGATCTGCCGGGCCTAAACGACCCGATTTTGGATGGGCCAATGCTGGATCTGCCCGACTTGAACGGCGATCTGCAAGGCGCCGAGCCGCTTCTGCGGCCGGACATGAAGCAGCACGCCGACGAAGTGCCGCCGCCGCGTTCGGCGGAGGAAGCCAAGCAGAACAAGCTCGACCTCGATCCTGGCGATCTGCCGGTCATCGCGCCGCTCGACCGGCCAAAAATGCTGGCGCAGCTTTATGAGAAGCTCGGCGCAGCGCGGAACATCTCCGCAGCCGAACCGATCATTCAGGCCATCGAGGGGCTGTGGGCGGTTTCAGGCAGCGACACGGTCGACTTGTTGATGAGTCGGGCGGTGCAATTCGCCACCGAGGCCGAAGTCGATCTCTCTCTCGCCATTCTCGATGCCGTTGTGGACATTGCTCCCCACGAGGCCGAGGCCTGGTATTTGCGGGCGAAGGTGAATGTCCTCAAAGGCAAGCCCGAGCGTGCGCTTGCCGATCTCCGTCGCGCACTTAATCTCGATTCCAAGCACTACCGGGCGATCAACGATCTCGGTCTCGTGCTGGAACGGCTCGGCGCCAAGAAAGAAGCGCTCGAGGCTTATCGCCGGGCGCTTGCCGTGAACCCGTTCATGGAAGAGGCACGCCAAGGTGTCGAAGCGCTCGCGCGCGAAGTCGAAGGTCAAGACATCTAGCGCGATATCGAGCGGGCGAGCTGCGGCCGTCCCTCAAACGACAATGAGATTTCTATTCCTCGGTGCCGTCGTCGACGGAGGCGATGCGCAACATGTTGGTGGCGCCGGGTATGCCGAGCGGAATACCAGCCGAGATGATGACCTGCTCGCCGGAGGCCGCGAAGCCTTCCTGGTAGGCAATGCGGCAGGCTTTCTCCACCATGTCGTCGAGATCGAACGGATCGTCGGTCAGCACGCAATGCAGACCCCACACCAGCGCGAGCTTGCGGCCCGTGGCGGGAATAGGCGTCAGCGCCAGGATCGGCTGTTGGGGCCGTTCGCGGGCCGCGCGCAACGATGTCGCGCCCGACGCCGTGTAGCAGACGATGGCCGCCAGATTGAGCGTATCGGCCACGGTGCGGGCAGCCGCAGAGATCGCGTCGGCGCCGGTGGCCTGCGCGTCAATGCGTTGGGCATGGATGATCGCGGCATAGAGCGGGTCGCGTTCGACTTCCTTGGCGACGCGATCCATGGTGGCCACGGCTTCGACCGGATATTTGCCGACCGCCGATTCCGCCGACAGCATCACCGCGTCGGCGCCCTCAAACACAGCGGTGGCGACGTCGGAGACTTCGGCCCGGGTCGGCGCCGGCGTGTAGATCATCGACTCCAGCATCTGCGTGGCAACCACAACCGGCTTGCCGGCATTGCGGGCGGCGCGGCTGATGCGCTTCTGGAGGCCGGGGACTTTCTCGACGGGCATCTCTACGCCAAGATCGCCACGCGCCACCATGATTCCATCGGAAAGATCGATGATCTCCTTGAGGTGGTGGACGGCTGACGGCTTCTCGATCTTGGCCATGATGGCGACGCGGTCGCCCGTGATCTTTCTGGCCTCGGCAACGTCCTCGGCACGCTGCACGAAGGAGAGTGCGACCCAAGCCACGCCGAGAGACATGGCGTATTCGAGATCGATGCGATCCTTGTCGGTCAGAGCGCCGAAGGGGAGTTCCGTGTCGGGCAGGCTGATGCCCTTGCGGCTGCCGAGCATACCGCCCGTGACCACGTCGGCGTCGATACGAACGTCGCTTGCCTCGACCACGCGCAGACAGAGCTTACCGTCATCGAGAAGCAGCGTGTCGCCCTGCTTGGTGGCCTCGAAGATTTCAGGATGGGGCAGCTGGATATGGCCCGAGCCGGCAATCGCCTCGCGGCGAACAAAGCTCAAAACGTCGCCTTCGGTCAGCCGGACCGCGCCGGAATCGATGTTGCCAACGCGGAGTTTCGGACCTTGCAGATCGACAAGGATGCCGATGGGGCGGGAGTTTTCGGATTCGAGCTTGCGGGCGATGGCATGGATTTCGCGCAAGCCCTCATGCGTCGCGTGACTCATATTCACGCGGAACACGTCGGCGCCCGCCGTGAACAGGCGCCGCATCGTCTCTTCATTGGCGGAGGTAGGTCCGAGCGTGGCGACGATCTTGACCCGGCGGTTTCGCCTCATTGGGGCTTCGTCTCACCTTCAGGATCGGTGAGGCGGACGGTCCAGTCCCTCTCCTCACCAGTATCGACTTCGAAAAATCCAGTGCGCTTATGACCGCGCTTCTCACATTCCTTGGTATCGCGAATGGTGAAAGACTTGTCGTCGGTGCACATCAGAAGTGCGCCGGCCCATTCGCCACCGCGATCATAGTCGATCGCGTGGATATAGTAGAAGCGGCCAATGAGCACGCCCTTGAGTAGAGTCTCGCAGGTATGCGAGGCGATGTTCCACCAGCCCTCGCTCGCCCAGCCTTCCGTGTCCTTGTAACCGATCGACACGCCGACGCGGCTCGCGGTGGTGTTGCACAGCTTGAGGTCGGCATGGGCGGCGGGCGTGGTCCCGAGCCAGGCCAAAAGGCCGACGATGACGACGGCGCAGAGCTTCCAGGGGCTATGCCGGGGCGTGGTACCGGAGGGTTCCGCCGATCTGCGCGTCACGATTGAACTAAACATCAGTCTCTCAAACTTGAACCGGGGTTAACGAACCCCGAAAGGTAACATTCAATTGGTTGCATTTCTCTGACCGGGCGGGATCGATTATAAAGTCAGTTGGACTTTATGATGATTGCTTAAAATCATTGGAAAATGAGTCGCGTCCGGGGCTTTTTGGCACATAATTGTTGCCGCCGCGATGGGCGGGAGGCAGCTTGGGTCGAAAAATGATGGCGTGGAGTTGGGCCTGAACACATTTGTACAAGAAGAATTAGGCGAAAAGCCATACCGGAACATCGAGGGGGATTTGGGCCTTGGCCTCCTCGTCATCTGCGATCACGCCGAAAATACGATTCCCGAGGACTATCATACGCTTGGGCTCCGGCATGATGACCTTCACCGGCATATTGCTTTCGATCTCGGCGCGGCTGGCGTGTCCGCAGGACTTGCCGAGGCGCTTGGCGCGCCGGCGGTTCTCAGCCGGTTCTCACGCCTCCTGATCGACCCGAACCGCGGTCTCGAAGACCCGACCCTCATCATGCAGCTTTCCGACGGGCTCGTGGTGCCCGGCAATGCCGCGCTTGGCGCCGCTGAGATCGAGGCGCGGATCGAGCGCTTCTACCGGCCATACGATCTTGCTGTGCAGCGCGCGGTCGAGGCGGGGATCACTGCCGGCAAACCGCCGGCGATCCTGTCCGTGCATAGCTTCACCCAAGCCTGGAAGGGCGTGCCCCGGCCTTGGGCGGTTTCGGTGTTGTGGGACAGGGACCCGCGCTTCTCGCTACCCCTGCTCGAAGGCTTAAGGACCATTCCCGACGTGGAGGTGGGCGACAACGTGCCTTACTCAGGACAGCTCCAGGGCGATACGCTTTACCGGCACGCTACGATGCGCGGTCTTGCCCATGCGCTGATCGAGCTGCGTCAGGATTTGATCTTCGGGGCTGAAGGGCAGGCGGAGTGGGCTGGCCATCTCGCCCGGGTTGTGCGGGATGTGCTCGGCTCAGCCCCCGGCCTTCACGACATCGAGCATCATGGGTCGCACACCGGCCCGTGCATGCGTCTCGCGAAAGGATGTGCCAATGGATGACAAGACAAAGACTGAGCTTGAGGCCGCGGCCTTCCGCCACCTCATCGAGCATCTGCACGAGCGAACCGACGTGCAGAATATCGACCTGATGGAGCTTGCCGGCTTTTGCCGCAACTGCCTCTCGACCTGGTATCTCGAAGCCGCCGATGAGCGCGGCGTTGCCCTTAGCAAGGATGAGGCGAGAGAGATCGTCTACGGCATGCCCTACGAGGAATGGAAGGCAAAGTTTCAGACCGGGCGCCCCTGACAGCCTCCCTGCTAGCTCTGATAAAACCAAGTAAAAGCAGTATGTTGTACCGGCGTGGCACGACAACCTGTTCGCCGACGGCGCAAATGAGTCTGGCCTTTGGATAAGCGGGATAAGCCCCGCTCACGTCTTGCCGCGAACGGCGATCGGCACCAAGCTCGCCCTTCATCCAACCATCACAAACGCTCGAGGAACTTTAACGTGCAGCTTCAGTCATCAGCCAAAGATCAGCTTCGTGCCATCATTTCTCGTATCGAACGGTTGGAGGAGGAGAAGGCCGCTCTCTCCGGAGATCTGCGCGAGGTCTATCTTGAGGCCAAGGGCAATGGCTTCGATGTCAAGGCGCTCCGCGCCGTGGTCCGCCTGCGCAAGAAGGACGACAATGAGCGGCGCGAGGAAGAGTTGATCCTCGATACCTATCTTCATGCGCTTGGCATGGATGATGTGGAGGCGGACGCAGAGTCGTCTGCGTCGTCCGAAGCGGCGTAAGAAATTTAGCGGCTGGTCTGCGCGAGCTGGATGGGACCAGAGTCTTCCATCGCCGCGTAGAGGCTTCTCACGGCTTTCCCGGAGAATTTCTGGACGCTCGCCAGGTTGCGATAGCCTGAGCTGCGGCGCAGCTTGAAGCCTGTCGGCCGGTCCATGTCTTTGAACAGGTAATCGATATTCCTCTGTTCAGGATGGGTGAGCGGCGCGACGGTGCGGCTATGCGCGACCGACGTGTCGGTCATGAGGCTCGCGGTCTCGAACGGCGTGTAGCTCAGCTCGTCGGGATGGTCGTCGTCGAACTCCGGTGCACCCACAACTTTGGCACTTTGATAGGTCGGGGCACTTCCATAGGCGGGGACTTGTGCTTGCTTGGCGGCAGGGAGAAGGCTCGGCCTTGGGAACTTGAAGCCGCCGCCAGCAGCGCTTGCATAGGTGAAGCGCGGGGCAGCGGGAGGCGTGGCGGCTTGTGGCGCGGCCACTGGTTCGTCGGGCGTATAAGACGCGAGAATGGGTTGGGCGACCTCAGGTGCCAGGGCCGGCGGCTTCGGCGTCGGTATGG
>DAOVDX010000009.1 GCA_030669345.1 Methyloceanibacter sp.
TTTTATCTGAGTTCGAGGAGCGGTTAGCCATGACGTCAAGTGACATTCGGCGCGCCGAGGCGCACGAGAGCGATTTTTTCACCAAGCATTTGGAAGATGCGGACCCCGAAGTTTGGGGCGCCATCGAGGCTGAGCAAGAGCGTCAGCAGAACGAGATCGAGCTGATCGCCTCGGAGAACATCGTGTCCAAGGCAGTGCTTGATGCCGCCGGTACGCTTCTCACCAACAAATACGCCGAAGGCTATCCGGGGCGCCGCTATTACGGCGGCTGCCAATGCGTCGACGTGGTCGAGCAGATCGCCATCGACCGTGCCAAAAAGCTGTTCGACTGCAAGTTCGCCAATGTTCAGGTCCATTCGGGATCGCAGGCCAACCAGTCGGTGTTTCTGGCGCTGACTAAGCCCGGCGACACGATCCTCGGCATGAGCCTCGCCGCCGGCGGTCACTTGACCCATGGCGCGCCGCCGAACATGTCCGGCAAGTGGTTCAACGCTGTCCAGTATGGCGTGACCAAGGATACGAACCTCATTGACTATGACGAGGTCGAGAGCTTGGCCAAGGAGCACAAGCCGACTCTGATCATAGCCGGTGGCTCCGCCTATCCGCGCATCATCGACTTCGCGCGCTTCCGCAAGATTGCCGATGAGGTTGGCGCGTATCTCCTGGTCGACATGGCGCATTTCGCAGGTCTGGTTGCGGCCGGTATTCATCCGAGCCCGCTGCCCTATGCGGACGTCTGCACGACCACGACCCATAAGACATTGCGCGGACCGCGTTCTGGCATGGTGGTCTCCAACAACGAGGCCATCGGAAAGAAGATCAACTCGGCCGTGTTCCCGGGACTGCAAGGCGGACCGCTGATGCACATCATCGCCGCCAAGGCCGTCGCCTTCGGTGAGGCGCTTCAACCCTCGTTCAAGACTTATGCGCAGCAGGTGGTCGACAACGCCAATGCGCTCGGCGAGACGCTGATCCAAGGCGGCCTCGACATCGTTTCCGGTGGTACCGACACGCATCTGATGCTGGTTGATCTCAGGCCTAAGAAGCTCACCGGCAAGGTGGCGGAGATAGCACTCGGCCGCGCTCACATCACCTGCAACAAGAATGGTGTGCCGTTCGATCCGGAGAAGCCCATGATCACCTCCGGTATTCGCCTCGGCACACCGGCAGGCACGACGCGCGGCTTCGGCGTCGCTGAGTTCCAGTCGGTCGGTAGTATGATCCTCGAAGTGCTTGACGGCGTCGCGGCCAATGGCGATGAGGGCAATGCCGCTGTCGAGGAGAGCGTGAAGGCCCGCGCCATCGAACTCTGCTCGCGGCATCCGATCTACGAGTAAGCGTCTCTGGCGTGACAGTGAGGACGAGGAGGGTGGTCACCCATGCGGTGCCCCTATTGCGGCAGCACGAACACGCAAGTGAAGGATTCTCGCCCTAGCGAGGACCACACCACGATCAGGCGCCGGCGCATCTGCGCCGATTGCAGTGGGCGTTTCACCACCTTCGAGCGCGTGCAGTTGCGTGAGCTGACCGTCATCAAACGCAGCGGCCGCCGCATTCCTTTCGATCGGGACAAGCTCATGCGCTCCGTTCAGGTCGCACTGCGCAAACGCCCGGTGGAGCCTGATCGCATCGAGCGCATGGTGAGCGGAATCGTGCGCCGCTTAGAAAATAGCGGCGAGAACGACACAAAGTCGGAAGCCATCGGGCATCTCGTGATGGAAGCGCTGAAGGGACTCGACGATGTGGCCTATGTGCGCTTCGCCTCGGTCTACAAGAACTTCCGTGAGGCGAAGGACTTCGAGGAGCTTATTGGTGAGCTTCAAGGGGACGAAGACGAAGGCCCTATGATCGACAACGCCACCGACGAATAGGTAAGGCGCTATTTCATGAGCGCGAGCGACGACCACCGTATGGCGCAGGCAATCATGCTTGCGCGGCGTGGACTTGGGCGCACCTGGCCGAACCCCTCCGTCGGTGCGATTGTGGTCGGACCTTCCGGCGAGATTGTTGGGCGAGGCTGGACCGCGCCAGGCGGCCGCCCTCATGCCGAAGCGATTGCTCTCGAACAGTCTGGCGAAAAGGCCGAAGGCAGCACCATCTATGTGACTCTGGAACCCTGCGCCCATGAAGGCCGTGGGCCAGCTTGTTCCGACATCATCGTTGCGGCGAAACTAAAACGCGTCGTCATCGGTTTGCGCGATCCCGATCCCCGGACTGCCGGGCAGGGCATCGAGCGAATGCAGGATGCCGGCATTGAAGTCGAAGAGGGCGTGTTGGCTGCGGAAGCCGCCGCCGTCACGCTCGGTCATGTCATGCGCGTCACGCAGAAGCGTCCCGCAGTGACCCTAAAGCTTGCGGTTGGTTCGGATGGGCTCGTCCCGCGTGGCGACGGAGAGCCTGTTTGGGTTACTGGCGCGGAAGCTCGCACCCACGGTCATTTTATGCGCGCCAGAAACGACGCCATCCTGGTTGGCCGCGGCACGGTTGCTGCCGATGATCCAACACTGACCTGCCGTCTTCCCGGCATGTCGTCTCGCTCGCCCGTGCGCGTCGTGCTCGACAGCCATTTACGGACATCGCCTGAAGCGAGGCTCTTCGAGGACAGCAAAGTGCCGGTCTGCCTGATCTGTGTGGAAGGCGAGAACCACTTGGGCGCTGAAGCTCTGAGGGCGCGTGGGGCGGATATCGTTCCAGTTCCTGGCAATGCTGACGGGCACATCTCGCTTAAAGAAACTCTAGAGGCGCTGGTAGGTCTGGGCATCACCCGCGTGCTGGTGGAGGGTGGGCCGACCGTAGCGGGGGCCTTTTTAGACGGTGATCTGGTGGACGAAGCTGTGATCTACCAAGGGCCGGAGCCCGCTGGTGCGGACGCGCTGACACCCTTCGCTGGCGATGGACTTGATCGCCTGGCCAAAAACAGCCATTTCACCAGCATTGCTACGCGCTCCTTCGGACCGGACCGGATGACTTGGTGGCGGCGGAATTCAATATGTTCACTGGAATAATCAGCGGCTCAGGCACACTCACCGAACAGCATGGATCGCGCGTCGTGATTGAGACCCCCCATAAGCCCGAGCGTGTCGAGGAGGGCGCATCATTCGCCTGCGATGGCTGCTGCCTGACCGTGGTCGAGATCGGCAAGGGGAAGGGCGGCGGCTCCGTTTTGGAGTTCGACCTGTCGAATGAAACTTTGGACCTCACCACGCTCGGGTCCTGGAGGGTCGGGCAAAAGATCAACCTCGAACGGGCACTCGCTCTTGGCGAAGAGCTTGGCGGTCATATCGTCACAGGACATGTCGATGGCCGCGCTAAAATTGTCTCGCGGACCCCCGATGGCGACAGCGTCAGGTTCGAGCTGGAGGCCCCTTCCGAGCTTGCCTGCTTCATTGCGGTGAAAGGCTCGATTGCGCTCGATGGGGTTTCGTTGACCGTTAACGAGGTCGATGCTTCGCGCTTTGGCGTGAACATCATTCCCTATACACTCGGCCACACGACATTGGGAGACCGCCAGCCCGGCGATCTGGTAAACCTTGAAGTCGATCTTCTCGCGCGCTACGTGGCGCGCCTTGGACAACATGAAGGCCGGTAGACGTGACCGCATTGACTAAAGCATCGAGCCAAGCGCCGCTCAGCGAGTTCCTGTCGCCCATCGAGGAGATGGTCGAGGACGCGCGCAATGGCCGGTTGTTTATTCTGGTCGATGCCGAGGAGCGCGAGAACGAGGGCGACCTTGTGATCCCGGCGCAGATGGCCACACCCGACGTCATCAACTTCATGGCCAAGCATGGAAGGGGGCTCGTGTGCCTGGCGCTGACCTCGGACCGCGCTCAGCAGCTTCGTCTTGAGTTGATGTCCCGTTCAAACCGCTCGCGGCACTCCACCGCCTTCATCGTGTCCATTGAGGCGCGGGAAGGGGTTTCGACCGGCATCTCGGCCCATGACCGGGCCCATACGATCTCGGTCGCCATCGATCCCACCAAAGATTATCGCGACATCGTCACGCCGGGTCATGTGTTTCCGCTGCTCGCCAAGGACGGCGGCGTGCTCATTCGCGCCGGCCATACGGAAGCCGCTGTCGATCTCGCGCGTCTTGCCGGCTTGAACCCCGCCGGCGTGATCTGTGAAATCATGAATGACGACGGCACCATGGCGCGTCTTCCCGACCTTGTCGGCTTTGCTCAAACCCACGAACTGAAGATCGCCACCATCGCCGATCTGATTGCCTATCGGCTGCGCTACGACCATTTGGTCAACAAGGTCGCCGAGACAACGGTTGATAGTCCCTTTGGCGGGGAATTCGGCGTGAAGGTCTATGCCACCACTGTCGACCCGGCTGAACATATCGCGCTGGTCAAAGGCGATGTCTCATCTGGCGAGCCTGTATTGGTGCGCGTGCACGCCATGAACACGCTCGACGATTTATTGTCTTCCGGCGGCGATCGTGAAAGCCCCATCCACAAGGCCATGGAGATCATTGGCCGCGAGGAGCGTGGCGTGATCGTGCTGATCCGCGAGACCCGTCCCAATGTCATCTCCGCGCGCCTTCAGCAGGCAGACGGAGGGCAGGGCCAGCAGCGGCTGATGGAATATGGCATCGGCGCCCAGATCCTGCTCGACCTTGGCGTTCGCGAGATGGTGCTGCTATCGAATTCACCCGCGCGTAAAATTGTCGGGCTCGAAGGCTATGGTCTGAAAGTCGTTGGCCAGCGAAGCCTGGAGCAGACCCCATGAGTCGTAAAGGTTCAAACTCAGTCCTCATCATCGAGGCACGGTTCTACGAAGACATCGCCGACGAATTGGCCCGCGGCGCGATCGACGAACTGCGCGGCAGTCAGGTCGATTTGAGCGAATTGCGGTGCCGGGTGCGCTCGAAATTCCCCTGGCGCTCAGCCTTGCGCTTGCCAACGGTTTCGTCGGCCGCGCTGGGCGTCATCGCGGCTGCATCGCGCTTGGCTGCGTCATCAGAGGCCAGACATCCCATTATGAAATCGTTGCCCGGGATTCTTCGGCGGGCCTGCATGAGCTTGCTGTCCAGCACGGCGTCCCCATCGGGTCGGGCATTCTCACTTGTGAAAGCCGGGAACAGGCTTGGGAACGGGCTAGCGTCGACGGAAGGAACAAGGGCAGCGACGCCGCGCGCGCCTGCCTCACATTGATGCGCCTCGAGCAGCATTTTTCCTCCGCGAGCAAGCGATAGCCACATGGCTGAACCCAAAACAAAACCAAATCGAGCCGCATCTCGAAGCGCAGCCAGGCTGGCTGTGGTCCAGGCGCTGTATCAGATGGACATGAGCGGGATCGACTTGAATGAAGTTGTCTCGGAGTTCGAGACTCATCGGTTAGGTCAAGAGATTGAAGGCGATCAGTATAACCAGGCCGAGGCGGTTTTCTTCCGCGATCTGGTCGAAGGTGTGGTGCGCGAGCAGCGCAAACTCGATCCGCTGATCGATGAACAGCTCGCCGAAGGCTGGCGCCTCAATCGTGTCGATTCCATCCTCCGGGCGATCTTAAGGGCAGGGACCTATGAACTGGCGCTGCGCGACGACGTTCCCGCCCGCGTAGTCATCTCCGAATATATTGACATCGCGCACGCTTTCTTCGGCGATGAGGAACCGCGCGTCGTGAATGGCATCCTTGACCGGCTGGCCCATAAGGTGCGCGCAAAGGAGCTGGCACCACGCGAGGCAAGCAATGGTTAATGGGGTCGAGCACGTCGATGAGAAACACGGCGATGAATTCGATCTTATCGCCAGTGTCTTCGCGCCCTTAGCCAAAGACTCTGGCGCACTCGGACTGCGTGACGATGCAGCGGTGCTGCGGCCGCCGGAAGGGCACGAGATTGTCGTCAGCTGCGATGCGATCAACGAGGGCGTGCATTTCCTAAAGGACGACCCAGCGGAGACTATCGGTCACAAGGCGCTTGCCGTGACTTTGTCGGACCTCGCCGCCAAAGGCGCACGGCCTTACGCTTATCTTTTGTCGCTATCGTTGCCGCGGGACAGTTCCCCGGACTGGTTGAAAGGTCTGGCGGCGGGCCTCCACGCACTTCAGACCAAAGCTGGCATCTCGCTTGTTGGCGGCGACACCACGGCGTCGCGCGGCGGCATCAGTATCGTCGTCACTGGACTTGGCCTCGTGCCACAGGGCCACGCGGTCTTGCGCCTTGGCGCTAAGCCCGGTGACCGGATCTATGTCAGCGGTACGATCGGCGACGCCCATCTCGGTCTTCGTCTCCTGCAAGATCAGGCTCTCGCCGAGACCTGGGGGCTCTCAGAGGAAGATGTGGCGTTTCTCGTCGAGCGCTATCGGCGCCCGTCGCCTCGGTGTGATCTCGCATTGCTTGTGCGCAATTTCGCGCAAGCCTCCATCGACATTTCCGATGGTCTCGTTGGCGATATCGACAAGCTCTGTCAGGTCTCCCATGTGGGAATGACCCTCAAGACAGAGCACGTGCCATTCTCGCCAGCAGCAAGAAAGGCTCTTGCTCGTGAGCCTGATCTGCTCCCAGCGCTCATCGCCGCAGGGGATGATTACGAGCTGGTGGCGGCCGTACCGGAGAGGTGCGTGGCCGCTTTTGAAGCCGAGGCTGAGGCCAAGCAATTGCGATTCGCGTCCATCGGCGAAGTTGCCGTCGGCGATCCGCAGGTGAGGGTGGTTGATGCTAAAGGTGAGAATATTCCCCTAAGGCACCGAGGTTTCAGCCATTTCTAGAAAATAGAAGACGCCGGTGGGCCATAATGCCGCTTTGCGAGGCCGTCGGTTGCTTCCGCGGCCCAACTTTGGCACTTTCCGCCCAGCTTAAGTTCACTCTTGAGGGGGGCGACGCCGCCGCGAGCACCTATCGGTGTTTCGCCATTCGCGGCTGTGATTCCCTCACATTCAATTCGATCCGATAAACGGGGACTGTCCGATATGACCTTGGTTCTTTACCTCATCATTGCTTGTGGAGCGCTGTCCATCGCGTATGGCGTCTGGACCACGAGGTCCGTTCTCGCAGCCGACGCGGGTACCGCGCGCATGCAGGAAATTGCCGCAGCCATTCAAGAAGGCGCGCAAGCCTATCTCACCCGCCAGTACCAGGCTGTTGCCCTAGTCGGCGTGGTCATCTTCATCGCGCTCTACTTCTTGCTCGGTCTGTTTCCGGCCATCGGTTTCGCCATTGGCGCGATCCTGTCGAGCGCCGCTGGCTATATCGGCATGAATGTTTCGGTGCGCGCCAATGTCAGGACCGCACAGGCCGCGACGGAAAGCCTGGGCGCTGGCTTGAGCCTCGCCTTCCGTTCCGGTGCCATCACCGGGATGCTCATGGCGGGCCTCGCGCTTCTCGGCGTCTCGGTCTACTTCCTCATCCTCACCCATTGCCTCGGCTACGAGCCGGCATCGCGTACCGTTATTGACGCGCTTGTGGCTCTTGGCTTCGGCGCTTCGTTGATCTCCATCTTCGCCCGTCTTGGCGGCGGCATCTTCACCAAGGGTGCCGATGTGGGTGGCGATCTCGTCGGTAAGGTCGAGGCTGGCATCCCCGAGGACGACCCGCGCAACCCGGCGACCATTGCCGATAATGTCGGCGACAATGTCGGTGACTGCGCCGGCATGGCGGCCGATTTGTTCGAGACCTATGTGGTGACCATCGTGGCCACCATGGTGCTCGCCTCGATCTACTTCATCGATGGTGGCCGCGTCATGGAGCTGATGGTCTATCCCATGGCCATTGGCGCGGTGTGCGTCATCACCTCGATCGTCGGCACCTACTTCGTCCGTCTCGGCAAGAGCAACTCCATCATGGGCGCGCTCTATAAGGGTGTGCTGGTTACCGGCGTGCTCTCACTTATCGTACTCTGGCCGTTGACCCAGTGGCTCGTGGGCATGGATACACAGCTGTCGGACGGCACCGTGTCCTTTACCGGCCAGGATCTTTATTTCTGCGGCGTTGTTGGGCTCGTCGTGACCGCACTGATCGTGGTCATCACCGAGTACTACACCGGCACGAACTACCGCCCGGTGCAGTCCATCGCCAAGGCCTCCGTTACCGGCCACGGCACCAACGTCATCCAGGGCCTCGCCATCTCGCTTGAATCAACGGCGCTTCCGGCGCTGGTGATCATCGCCGCGATCATCGTCGCCTACGGGCTTGCCGGCTTGTTCGGTATCGCTATCGCGGTGACCACCATGCTGGCGCTCGCCGGTATGATCGTGGCGCTCGATGCCTTCGGGCCGGTTACCGACAATGCTGGTGGCATTGCCGAAATGGCTGGCATGCCCGCCGCTATCCGCAAGACCACCGACGCCCTCGACGCCGTGGGTAACACCACTAAGGCGGTCACCAAGGGCTATGCCATTGGTTCAGCCGGTCTTGGCGCACTTGTGCTGTTCGCCGCCTATACCGAAGACCTCAAATACTTCGCCGCGAACGCCACTGAGTTCCCGTATTTCGCCGGCGTGAATCCGAGCTTCAGCCTCTCCGATCCTTACGTGGTCGCGGGGCTGTTCCTGGGCGGTACGCTAACGTATCTGTTCAGCGGCATCGCCATGACGGCGGTGGAGCGTGCTGCCTCCGCCATTGTCGAGGAGGTGCGTCGTCAGTTTAAGGAGAAGCCCGGCATCATGAAGGGCACGGACCGCCCCGACTATGGACGCGCCGTGGACATCCTCACCAAGGCCGCGATCAAAGAGATGATCGTGCCGTCGCTAATGCCGGTGGTGTCGCCGATTGTGTTCTACTTCATCATCGAGGCGATCGCGGGCCGGACCGCGGCCTTCTCGGCACTCGGCGCCATGCTAATCGGCGTCATTGTCACGGGCCTTTTCGTTGCCATCTCCATGACGGCAGGCGGCGGTGCTTGGGACAATGCCAAGAAGTATATCGAGGATGGCAATTACGGCGGCAAGGGCTCAGAGCCGCATAAAGCTGCGATCACTGGCGATACAGTTGGCGATCCTTATAAGGATACGGCAGGCCCCGCAGTGAACCCGATGATCAAGATTACCAACATCGTGGCGCTGTTGCTGTTGGCGGTTCTCGCCCACCACTAGGGCGAGGGGCCATTAGATGCCCGGAATGCCGGCTGGCCCGCCTCCGCCGCTCTTATCTTTGAACATCTGGCGGTTGGAGAGATTGCCGAAGAGCTGCTCGAGGAGGCCCAGGTCCTTGCCGCGGGCCGGCGTCTCGCCCTTAAAGTAATTGACGACGATGCCGTCCTTCATGCCGTAGTGAGCGACCTGCTGAACGGTTTCGCTGCCGTCGAAATAGACGGCCAAAACCTGCCGGTCGATCTCATAGGGCTTGAGGAAGGCAATCGTCTTCTGTGTGGTCGAGATATAGTACCAAGCGTCGCTGCCAATCGAGCTGGTCGTGTCGGGCGAGCCGAGGAGGGTTTGGACCTCTTCCTTCGACTGGCCCGGCTGAATATCTTGGAGGTCGATGTCGATAAAGACATGACCATGCCGGTCAATCTGAGCGCCACAGGACGTGAGCGCGACCGGCCCGGCGAGGAGCATGGCAAACATGGGTAGTGAAGCCCAAACGGATGCAGGCTTAACCTTGCGCACGATTTTGACGTCCCCCTATGAGCCCCGTGGGGAGCTTCGCGTACCCGCTCCACCGAATGGGCCAGAAGTTCCTAGAAGCTAATCGAAATGGCCCGGTCATTGAACCCTTTCGCGTCCCTGCTGCCATGGCGCCGCAAGGATCTCCATGCAGCCAAAATCTATGGCGCCATTGTGGCGCGGGCACGGCTTCCTGTTTTCTATCAGGGGCTTGGTGTGCCCGACACATTAGAGGGTCGCTTCGTTGTTCTATCGCTCCATCTTTTCGCTGTGCTTCATCGTCTGAAGGCGGGGGGCGGACAAGCACTTCAATTGGCGCAAGAGCTTGCCGACCATTTCACCGCGGATATGGAAACTGTGCTTCGCGAGATTGGCATTAGCGATCTTAAGATTCCGAAAAAGGTGAGGGGGCTCGCCGCATCGGGGGCGACTTTGATGCGAGACTACGAGGAGGCTCTGACCAGCGGAGAAGAGGCCTTCACCGCGTCCATCGTCCGTTCACTGCCCTTAGAGGGAATCTCAGCCGAAGAAGCAGCGTCGCGCCTATCGGGTTACCTCAAAGAGGTGATCCGGCATTTAGAGGCAGAGTCCATGGGTGATCTCTATCGCGGAACATTGAGCCTACCGCCGGCTTTGGTGGTCCAAGAGGGCGCTGGGTCATGAACAAAGATTTGGATGAGCACTCCGAAACATCGCCGCTATTGCGGCCGCTCCGAGTCATCGACATCGACGAGGCTGTCGAACACAAAGTCGAGGCCACGAGCGACGAAATTGCCGAGATGGTCAGGCTTCTCGGCCTTGTGTCTCTCGATGGACTCAAGTTTGAGTATCGCCTGCGACGGGGGGTTGATGGTCGCGTGAACCTCCTTGGGAAGCTCCAGGCCCATGTCGCCCAGACCTGTGTCGTCTCCCTTGAGCCAATCGAGACAGACATCGATATTTCGGTCGAAGTTGAGTTCTGGCCCCAGCCGATGCTTCAAGAGATTCAGAACGAACCGCAGGAACCAGGTGAGACCGGGCGGCTCGATTGGCCCGAGGCCATCACCGACGGCACCATCGACATCGGGCCTGTAATCTACGAAACACTCGGAACAGCGCTGGATCTATACCCAAAACGGGCCGACGCGAAGCTCGAATGGTCGCAAGCGGCAGAGGACGCAGAAGCCATCAAAGCCGGGCCTTTTGCGGTCTTAAAACAACTCAAGAAGCCCTGACGAAGCGGGACTGAAGGTAAAATCAGGTTGTCACTGAGTATCATTTAAGTCTATTCGGTGTTGGTTTCGGGGGGTTGCCGCGGCTAAGCCGCTGCTGGGTCTAGTTTTCCAGATTGGTAATGAGAATGGGTGCTCCAGTCACCATAGCGCTTGACGCCATGGGCGGGGACCACGGTCCCAGCGTGGTCATTCCGGCCGCCGCCATTGCGCTCGTCCGCCACCCGCAGATGCGCTTCATCATCGCTGGAGACGAGGCGAAGATTCGCGCGGAGTTTGGTGCCCATCCGGCGCTCGCCGACAAAATTGAGATCATTCACACCGACGTCGCCGTGGCCATGGATGCGAAGCCGAGCCAGGCGCTGCGCCAAGGCCGCTGGAAATCGAGCATGTGGCTCGCCATCCAGTCGGTGCGCGATGGCGGCGCCACCGCTGTCGTGTCCGCTGGCAATACCGGCGCTCTCATGGTGATGGCCAAATTCTGCCTGAAGTCGATCAAGGGCGTTGAACGCCCGGCTATTGCCGCGATCTGGCCCACGATCGATGCTGAATGCATCGTGCTCGATGTCGGCGCCAATGTGGGCGCCACGTCCCGCCAAATTGTTGAATTCGCGTTGATGGGAGCCGGCATGGCGCGCGCGCTGTTCGGCATGGCAACGCCTTCCGTGGGCCTGCTGAATATTGGCGTCGAAGAGATGAAGGGCGTCGAGGAGATCAGGGATGCGGCGGCCGTGCTGAAGGAGGCGCCACTGCCGCTTCGCTATCACGGCTTCGTTGAGGGCGACGATATTGGCCGCGGCACGGTGGACGTCGTGGTCACCGACGGCTTCACCGGGAACATCGCCTTGAAGACGGCGGAGGGAACGGCTAAGCAAATCGGCGAGTATTTACGTGCCGCTATGGGGCGCACGTTCCTTGCTCGTCTCGGCGCTGTCCTCGCTAGGGGCGCTCTGCGCGCTTTCAAAGACAAGATGGACCCGCGCCAGATGAACGGGGGCATCTTCCTCGGGCTGAACGGCATTGTCGTCAAAAGCCACGGTGGAACCGACGCGACAGGCTTCGCCTGCGCCATCGATCTCGCCTATGAAATGGCGGCGAGCCGTGTGGTCGAGCAACTCAGGAATGACGTGTCCCATTTTCACACCAAGCTGGAGCTTGAGGGTGCGGCGTAGGCTTGGGAGTGAATTGAGTTGAGCACCGTACGGTCAGTGATAAGAGGCGTCGGCGGGTATTTGCCCGCACGCGTGGTCACCAACGAAGAACTGGCCGGACTCGTCGATACGTCTGACGAGTGGATTACCGCGCGAACCGGGATCCGCGAGCGCCACATCGTCGCTGACGATGAGCTGACATCGACGATGGGCGTGATTGCCGCCAAGGCGGCATTGGCCGACGCTGGCCTCACCTCTGACGACATCGATCTCATTATCCTGGCCACTTCGACCCCCGATCAGACCTTTCCTGCCACGGCAGTGACCATCCAGGCCGAACTTGGGATCACCCATGGCGCGGCCTTCGATGTTCAGGCCGTCTGCTCCGGCTTTGTTTTCGCTTTAGCTACGGCTGATAACTATTTGAAAGGTGGCACGTTTAAGCGTGCCCTGGTGATTGGCTCTGAAGCCTTTTCGCGCATTTTGGACTGGGAAGACCGCAATACCTGTGTGCTGTTCGGCGACGGCGCTGGCGCGGTGATCGTTGAGGCCCAAGACCTGGACGGAACCATGGACGACCGGGGTATTCTGGCGACCTGTCTGCGCTCTGACGGCCGTTACCGTGACAAGCTGTATGTGGACGGCGGACCGTCCTCCACCGGCACCGTGGGCCATGTGTGCATGGATGGGCCCGAGGTTTTCCGGCATGCGGTGACCAAAATCAGCGAAGTGGTTGGCGATACCCTGAAGCAGTCTGGCTTCCAAAGCTCTGATATTGATTGGTTTGTTCCCCACCAGGCCAACAGACGCATTTTGAATGGGGCAGCCCGGAAACTAGGTCTCGATCCCGAGCGGATTGTTATTACCGTCGATAAACACGCCAATACCTCGGCGGCCTCGATCCCCCTTGCCCTCGACACGGCCTGCACTGACGGGCGCATCAAGCAAGACGATCTGGTGCTTCTGGAGGCTATGGGAGGCGGATTTACGTGGGGTGCGCTGCTTATTCGCTGGTAGTGCCGCGAGAATGTCACACCCCGACCGAAATAGTGCGCAATATCAGGAATTTGTTCGCTCAGGAGATTGACCAATCTGCGCGCGCTCGGCTAGCATCTTGGTTCGACCCGCGACTTTGGGGGAGCCGTAAATAATATGAGCGGGAAGACATTGACGCGCGCGGACCTCGCGGAGGCCGTGTTCCGTAAAGTGGGTCTGCCTCGGAACGAGTCCGCGGAGATCGTGGAGCTTGTGCTTCGCGAAATCGCGGGGAGTCTTGAGCGCGGTGACCCCGTGAAGCTGTCCTCATTTGGCTCGTTCGGTATTCGCGACAAGGGCCAGCGGATTGGACGGAACCCGAAGACCGGTCAGGAAGTTCCTATTATACCGCGACGGGTGCTCGTGTTTCGCGCAAGCAACATCATGAAGCAGCGCATCAACGAGTCACTGTCTCGGGGGAAAACCGCCGAGTAGAGACTCGTCGTAACGCCAGGAGGACCAGCGTTGGAGAAGGCGCCTGAGGCGTTTCGAACAATCAGCGAAGTTGCTGATGAGCTGGAAGTCCCGAAACACGTGCTGCGTTTCTGAGAAGCCAAATTCGCTCAATTAAGGCCCATGAAGCGCGGTGGTGGTCGCCGGTACTACCGACCAGAGGATGTGGCGCTTCTGCAGGGCATTCGGTTTCTTCTCTACAACGATGGCTACACCATTCGGGGTGTCCAAAAGATCCTGCGCGAGCAGGGCCCACGCTACGTCATGGACTATCGGCGGATCACGGCAGAGGCCGGAGAAGGCGGGTCGGTCCTACCGTCCGATACTCCAGACGCCGCCGCGGAGGCGGCCAAAGACAACGGCCCGAGTTCATCTCCCGCAAAAAGACCAGCCGGCAAATTGGATGGGGATACGCTCGGAAGCCTGCTTGAGGAGATAGAAGTCTGCCAGCGGCTTCTTTCCGACGCGGACGCCAAAGAATAGGCGGACGCAACTCGCGCGCTTTGGCTTGTTTCCCGAGCCCGATCCAGATACCTAGTCTGCCTGATCATCGAGATGTCGGAGCGTGGCGCAGTTCGGTTAGCGCACCGGTCTGGGGGACCGGGGGTCGGGAGTTCAAATCTCCCCGCTCCGACCATTCTCTGATCCACGATTGGCGGCGTCCGCCGACCGGCGCGAGCGCGACGATGCGGATCTCTCTCGTTTTTTTGCCCTGTCCTCTGTCTTGCTCACTCTTCTGCGAAGACTGAAAAGCGGCTTGCCGCCGGTCATGCCGAAAGCGTGCCTGCTCAAGACTATGGCACGGTGAAGCTTTGGGATGGGTGAATCGGGGAAGCCCAGAAAGGTTCCACTCAAGCCATCGTTAAGAGGTGGTTGAGCCTTCGAGTTCCGGTAGCTTGTGAATCCCCGCGCCCAAGTCGGCAATGTAGAAGTCGACCATATCGCGCGTCATTTCCTCGACGGAAAAATGCTCTCTCACATATTTCTGCAAGGCTTCGGCGCGTGCCAGAAATGGCTTTGGATCAGTAAGGAAGGCCCGGAGCTGACCGGCTAGCGCTTCCACATCGCCCGGCGGAAGCAGCGGCAGGGGAATGTCGCCGGTGATTTCGGGGATGCCGCCAACATTGGTGGCAATCAGAGGCATCTGCGCCGCGGAGGCCTCCAGGACGATATAGGGCAGGGACTCCGCCAGCGACGGCACTACCACACAACGCGCCCGGGCGAATGCTGTCCGCGCAGGTTGCGGTCCGGAGAATACAACCCGAGATGTCAGTCCGAGTTTGCGGGCCGAGCGTTTGAAATGCTTCTCATCGGGACCACTGCCCACAATGACGGCGCGCCCCGGGAAGATGGTCTGATGCGCGGCCAGCGCCTCGAGGAAGACATCGACGCCCTTCAGCTTGCGTAGCTCACCAATGAATACGAAATCAGCGGCATCATCGGCGATCAGCGGCTCATAGAACTCGTGGCGATTGAGGCCGTTGTGAATGACGCGCGCCGCGCAGGGCGCTGGCCCAATCAACTCGGCGTACCGGTTAGCTGCGAAATAGCTCTCGAAGATCATTCCGTCGGTGAGAGACATGAGCCGGCGTTCAAGCTCGAGATAGGCACGGCCCGACATCGTGGAGGGCGAATAATGCAGCACGCCGCCATGGGGGGTGTAGGCGACCTTCGTGCCTTTTCGCTTGCGCAACCGCCGTCCTGCGAGCCGAGCATAGGCGCCGCCTTTGGCACCGTGGCCGTGAAGCACGTCGACGTCGAGCTTGCCCGCCAGCTTGGCGATTTTCCGATAGGTCCGCCAATCGTTCAGCCCCACTTGGCGGTTCATGGGAATTCGGGTGACGCCCAGCGCGCAGTTGTCCTCAAGGCGGCTCAGAGCCACGGAGATTTCGCCGCCGCCGGTGCGCGAATCGCAGATCACACCGACCTCGGCCCCAAGCTCCGCTTGGCCGAGTGCCAGATCGTGCACGTGGCGGAAGAGGCCTCCGACCGGCGCGCGTAGGCAATGGAGGATACGAAAATTGGAGCTCACGAGACCCGATACGTCGGAGAAGGAACAGCGTTCCCATGAGCTTTAGAAGAAGCGTTCGAGGACGTAAATAGTATCTCCCGGCCGCACCGGATAATCGGCCGGAACCATCACGGTAGAATTGACGACACCGAAACACCTTGTGAGGCGAACGAAGCGAAGTTTGGCGCGTTCAGTATAGCCTTCTGCAACCGCCACGGCGGCCTCAACGGTCATCGCGTCGACATAGGGGTACTTGCCGGGCCTGTTGACCTCTCCGAGGATATAGAATGGGCGGTGGGTCTCGACCTCAACGGTGACGTTGGGATCCTTGATAAATTTCCGGCTGAGATCCCGGGAAAGCTGCGATGCCAGCTGGACGGTCGTGAGTCCTCTGGCTCTGACAGTGCCAATCAGTGGTATTGCTATGGCGCCTGACCCACTTGCGCCAAAAACACCTGAGAGATGATTTTGGCCAAACACTACGACGCGGACAGGGTCGCCACTATCTAACGTATAGGCCTCGTTTGGCACGACCGGCACGCCCAGTGGTGCATAGCCTGCGTTAATTGGAAGCGGTTGCCCTGGTGGCGGCAACGGTGCTGGCGTCGAAAGGCGGAATCGAGCCCTCTTAGGCCCGCCACGCAGCCTGCAGCCGCCAAGGCAGGCGGCAAGCACCGCCAGCATGAGAGGCGCGATACGCGCAAGTCGAACGCTCCGACTCCGCAACATGGCCCCGTGCATGGGGCCTGCATGATTAATGAATACTAAGCATCTGTACCGTAGTGGGCCCCCACTTAAGCAATTCGTTATGGTGATCTGTGCTTAATGGCTCACAAGGTCAGGAGTCCCGTTGAAGTGAGTAAGTCCCCTATGAGTTCCGCTGGAGATGACATTGAGGTCGCCACGCTAGGGGCTGCGCTATAGCGGACTCTTCAAACGCTTCCGACCGGAGAGGGCCGCGACCATCGTTGCCAGCGCAAAAACCAAACCAGCATCAAAAGGTGCAGAAATGTCCTCACTCACGTCGAACGACCTCCGCGATTACATGACCCAACGGGTTGCTGCTCTGGACGACGATGAAACGATCGGCGTCCCACAGGCGCCGCAAGTCGGGATTGGCGTGGTCGGGCCAATGCTGCACTCCCTCGACGCGGTATTGGAGCGGGTTCTCGCATCGGCTAGCGGCGGATTGCCCCGAGCGCTGCTGGTCGCCGGTGTTTCTCCCAGGGCCGATGCCACTAAAGTCGCCATCGGACTGGCCCGTGCTTTGGTGGAGCGCGACGAGCAAGTGGTGCTTGTGGATCTGGCCAAGGGCGCCTCAGCCGTCTCAGGGCCGCTCGGCATGCCGCGCTCACCAGGTTTTAGCGACTTGGCGGCAGGGCAGGCGAGCTTTGCCAATGTCATACGCGTTGACGAAGACACGCCCTTGCAGGTCATCACGGCTGGTAGTCCCAAGGCGAAGGGTGAGGGGCCAGAACCGGACCGCTTCATGCCCGTGTTCGAGGCGCTAACCCATGCTTATGGCTGCGTGGTCCTGCATGGCGACCTGCGCTCGGTGCAGGCGCTGATGCCCGCCCTCAAATTCGAGTTGCTGACGATGGTTGCTGTGCTGCCGGTGGGGGCCAGTCTCGAAAGCGAGAAGGGCGCCTTGTCCACGTTCCGCGCACTTGGCTGCCCGGTCATCGCCTATAAGGATAGGGGCAACCAGCGGTGGCGTGGACTCTTCAACCGCTCCCGTGCTCTGAGGCAGCGCCACGCCTAACGGCTGCGTAGCTGCTTTCTCACTGCCTGTGCCAAAGACCAAAGATGGCGGTCGGATTTGATCGCCGATTTGAGCCGGGCCACGCTTGCCAGCGACAGGGTCAAAAAATGCCCTTGTATCTTGAAACCAATGAAGCTGTCGAACAGCGCCTGGGTGACGTTGGACCATTTGTACTTTAGCCGGGCCTGCCCCACGCCCAGATCGTATCAGGCGAGACCCTCATCGCAGGCTTCCGCGATCTGATACCGCGACAGCAACCCGCCCGGTGATTGGCGCTGCGTTTCGCCCTCGCGACTTTCAGTTGGCGCGCGATGCCGGATTCAAGACTGCCGTGACCACGCGCAAAGGCATGCTGTTTCCAGACCACCGCGAGCATCTGACCGCACTGCCGCGGGTTTCTCTCAACGGCGATTATCAGTCGCTCACCTACACGGCGCTCTATCTCTCCGGTGCACCGTTCGCGCTTTTGAACCGTTTCCAAAAGGTCAACGCCGGCTAAGCCCGGATCAGTCTGGGCTGTGATCAGTCTGGCCGCTGCATCCACCGGATCAGAAGGCCAGCGGGGAGCACCCATAACAGTCCCGCCACTATGAAGAAGAAAAACTGGACTATAGCGGGCGCCAGCGTAATGCGGCCCATACCGATCGCCGCCGCGAACCAGACATAGACCGGCAGAAAGAGGATCAACACGAGAGTACCAATCAGCTTGCGGGTTCGTCTGGTCACTGGGGCGTTATGCTCATTCGATTTCTCCGACGGTGCGGCGACAGGGTTCCAGGCTCGAGATTGAGTTGAGGCCCGGCTGCGGCTATCACCCTTGCCATGACTTCCGCCGCTGCCAAAGGTCCCAATGCAGAAATGCCCGCGATGCCCGCGCGACATGTTCGCGCGCTCCGTAGTTGGCTAGGCATCATCGCTTTTCTCGTCGTCGCCATGATCCTTGTTGGCGGAGCCACGCGACTGACGGATTCCGGTCTCTCCATCACCGAGTGGCAACCTATCATTGGTGCCATTCCGCCGTTGTCCGCAGCTCATTGGCAAGAGGCATTCGAGGCCTATCAGAAGATCCCGGAATACACCGAGATCAATGCCGGCATGAGCCTTGCTCAATTCAAGGCCATCTATTGGTGGGAGTGGGCCCACCGCTTTCTCGGCCGCTTCATCGGCGTCGTGTTCCTGTTGCCATTCATCGTGTTCTGGCTCGCCGGCTACATCCCGCGCGCGCTGCTGCCCAGGCTTCTGGGTCTGTTCGTGCTCGGTGGCCTGCAAGGCGCGCTTGGCTGGTACATGGTGAAAAGCGGCCTGGTGGACCGGACCGATGTCAGCCAATACCGGTTGACCGCCCATTTCGGCGTGGCGCTGCTCATTCTCGGCTACACGGTGTGGCTGCTGTTGGGGCTCGGGGCCGCGCGGAAAGAACAAACAAGATCCAGCTCTGTCAGTCGCGTGGCCGCGGCGGTGCTGCTCCTCATCTTCGTGCAATTACTGGCGGGAGCCCTAGTGGCCGGGATCGATGCCGGCATGGGCTTCAACACCTGGCCGCTGATCAACGGGGCTTTCATTCCGAATGGGCTCGACGAAGCGTCGCCTTGGTATCTCAACCTGTTCGAAAACCCGCTGACAGTGCAGTTCGACCACCGCATGCTGGGCTACGCGGTCGTGGTCGCCACGGCGGCTCAGGCAATTTGGCTTGCGCTGAAGCGCGACGGTCAAGTGCTCGTGGGCAGTGCCGTGACGTTGACGGTCATGGCAATCTTGCAAGCGACGTTGGGCGTGTGGACACTGCTGTTGGCCGTGCCCATCCAACTCGGTCTGGCCCATCAGGCTGGCGCCATCATCGTCTTCGTCGCGGCGCTTCACCATCTCTGGCTGACGCGCCACGGCACGAGCGAGAGGCCAGAGCCTCAGACCTTGGCTAACGCCTGATCGAGGTCGGCGATAAGGTCGTCGACATCCTCAAGTCCAATTGACAGCCGCACCACGTCGGAACCCGCACCCGCACGCTCCCGTTGCTCATCGCTAAGCTGACGGTGGGTGGTCGAGGCGGGGTGGATAATCAGGCTGCGCGTGTCGCCGATATTGGCGAGGTGGCTGAACAGTTCCACATTGCTGACGAGCGCGATGCCCGCGTCATAGCCGCCCTTAAGACCAAAGGTGAACACACCGCCTGCGCCCTTCGGACAATAGCGCTCGGCCAGTGCGCGAAATTCGTTGCCTGGCAGGCCTGCGTAATTCACCCACGCAATCTTGTCGTGCGCTGACAGCCACTCCGCTACTTGCAGCGCGTTATCGCAATGGCGCTGCATGCGCAGCGGCAAGGTCTCAATTCCGGTGAGAATGAGAAACGCGTTGAACGGTGAGATCGCCGGTCCGAGATCGCGAAGCCCGAGCACGCGGCAAGCGATAGCAAATGCGAAATCGCCAAAGGTCTCGGCAAGCGTGATGCCGTGATAGCTCGGACAGGGGGCCGACAGCGTCGGATAGCGGCCACTCGCCATCCAGTCGAACGTGCCGCAATCGACGATGGCGCCACCGATCGAGTTGCCATGGCCGCCAAGAAACTTGGTCAACGAATGCACGATGATGTCGGCGCCGTGTTCCTTGGCTTGCGTGAGATAGGGCGTTGCCAAGGTGTTGTCGACGATGAGTGGCACACCGGCTTCTTTGGCCACGGCCGAGATTGCCGCGATATCAGTGATGATGCCGCCGGGATTGGCGATTGATTCAACGAAGATCGCCTTGGTCTTCGGCGTCACCGCGGCCCGGAAGGACTCCGCGTCTGTCGTGTCGGCCCAGCGCACCTGCCAACCGAATTTTGCGAAGGCTTGCGAGAACTGGTTCATCGACCCGCCATAGAGCTGGTGTGCGGCGATGAACTCATCGCCCGGCTCAAGCAGTGTGTGGAAGATCACCGCCTGGGCTGCGTGGCCTGAGGCCAACGCCAGCGCGGCGGCGCCACCTTCCAAAGCGGCAAGGCGCTCCTCCAGCACCGCCTGGGTCGGGTTCATAATGCGCGTATAGATGTTGCCGAAGGTTTCCAGATTAAACAGCGCCGCGGCATGGTCCACGTCGTCGAACACAAAGGACGTGGTTTGATAGATCGGCGTGACCCGGGCTCCGGTCGAAGGGTCCGGCTGGGCTCCGGCATGAATGGCAAGCGTGTTGAAGCCGGGCTGGCGCTCTTCAGACATCGGCGAACCTCCATGAATCGGAAAAAACTGACGCAGCTGCAATCATAGTACAAAGCAAATACTGAGGGGACCGGGCAACACCTTCAACGACTATGCGCTCAGTTTGCCGGGCGCAGCGCGCGTTTTTGCACGCCTTTGTTGTTAAGCAGAGGCCGCTTGCTCGACAACACGCGGGAGTTGACGCCGGCCCAGCCGATTTCGCCAGACAGACGTCCGTATTCAATCTTGGGGCAACGGTTCATCACGACTTTGAGCCCGGCCGCCTCGGCGAGGGCCGCGGCTTCGTCGTTCCGAACACCAAGCTGCATCCACACCACCGTGGCCCTGATGGCGATGGCATCTTGCGTGATGGCAAGCGCGGCGTCGGCTTTGCGGAAGATGTCGACAATGTCGATGGGCCTGCCGAAATCACCGAGCATTCCAAAGATTTCCTGACCAAGAAGCTCTTTGCGCGCATGGCCTGGATTGACGGGCACGACATCAAAATCTCTCGCCAAAAGATATTTCAAGACGAAATAGCTCGGCCGCGATGGCTTCGGGCTGGCGCCCACCATGGCGATGACCCGGTGGCGCACCAGAATGTCCCGGATATAGACGTCGCTGTAGCTGTCGTGATTCATGAAATGCCAACTGGGGATGAGCAGGTGGGAACGCGAGGTCTCAGAGCAAAGTCAACGCGGCCAGTTGGGCTTACGCCTACCGAGAAACACGCCGATGCCTTCTACCGCCGAGGCATCGAGCATGTTCTCGACCATAATGTCAGCCGCATAACGGTAGGCCTCATCGAGAGTCATATCGAGTTGCCGGTAGAAGGCCTCCTTGCCGATCTTGACCGTGCGGACGGGTTTGGTGGCGATCTTCCGGCCAAACTCCACCGCCTCGTTGACCACGCGGTCGCCATCGACCACGCGATTGACCAGACCAAGGCCAAGAGCCTCGTCCGCACTCACCATCTCGCCGAGCAGCAGCATCTCCATCGCACCCTTACGTGAGACATTGCGGCTGAGCGCCACCATGGGCGTGGAGCAGAACAACCCGATATTGACCCCCGGCGTGGCGAAGCGCGCATCGACACCAGCCACGGCGAGATCGCAGCTCGCCACGAGCTGGCAGCCGGCCGCCGTGGCAATGCCATTCACCGCGGCGATGACAGGCTTCGGCGACCGCACGATGGCGAGCATCATGTCGGAGCAGGCGGCCATCGTCTTGGCGTAGAAGGCGCGGCCTTTGTCCTGATCGTCGCGGTGCGCCGTCAGCTCCTTCAGGTCGTGTCCCGAGGAGAAGGCGGGGCCAGCCCCTGTGAGCACAACAGCCCGCACAGCGTCATCTTGGGCGGCCTCGGTGATACCGCCTTGCAGCGCCGCCATAAGCCCCATGGAGAGGCAATTACGGGCCGAACCCCGGTTCAGGGTGAGGATTCGGACCGGCCCACAATCCTCACTCAGGACAAGATCGGTCTCCTGGGTGGGCTGATGTGTCATTTTCGTTGATTCCATTGGCTAAACGTCAGACAACCGCTTACAGCAAAAAGGCGCGAACAGGTGAGGATTCCCGATAGTTAGCGCACGGTATAATAATACCACATGACTAACCATCTGTGTTGCTTTGATAAACCGCCCTCGCTTGACCTCTTTCGTTCCAGACGCTAGAAGCGCCGTTCTTTGAAAGACCTCAAGTAAAAGCGCGACCCATGAAAACCTATTCCGCCACGCCTTCGGACATCGAAAAGTCCTGGATCCTCATCGACGCCGAAGGCCTCGTGCTCGGCCGGCTCGCCTCACTGGTCGCAATGCGGCTGAGAGGCAAGCATAAGGCAAGCTACACGCCTCATATGGATGACGGCGACAATATCGTGATCATCAACGCAGGGAATGTTGTGCTGACCGGCAACAAGCGCGCTGGCAAGGTCTATTACTGGCATACCGGTTATCCGGGCGGCATCAAGAGCCGCACCGCCGAGAAAATTCTCGAAGGCAAGCACCCCGAGCGTGTGCTGCAAAAAGCCATTGAACGCATGCTCCCGCGTGGCCCCTTGGCCCGGAAGCAACTTAAGAACCTCAAGGTCTATGCAGGCCCTGAGCATCCCCACGAGGCACAGAACCCGGTGAAGCTCGACGTCGCCGCCCTCAATTCTAAGAACGCAAGGAGCGAGTAGAGCCATGAGCGAGACAATGACGCTGGAAGACTTGGCTACGCTCAAAGACGGCGAAGACACCGAAGTCACCTCCACGGAGACGACTCCGGAGCGGGTCTACGAGAAGAAGATCGACGCGCAAGGCCGCGCCTACGCCACTGGCAAGCGTAAGGACGCTGTTGCCCGCGTGTGGGTGAAGCCTGGACCCGGCAAGATCACCGTGAATGGCAGGGACCAACTCACCTATTTCGCGCGCCCAGTGTTGCGCATGATCCTGGCGCAGCCTTTGGTGGCTGCTGAGCGGGAAGGCCAGTTCGACATCGTCTGCACCGTCAAGGGCGGCGGGCTTTCGGGCCAGGCCGGCGCCATGCGCCACGGCATCTCCATTGCGATGACTCGCTTTGAGCCTGAGCTTCGTGCCGTGCTCAAAAAGGGCGGGTTCCTGACCCGCGACGCACGGACAGTCGAGCGCAAGAAGTACGGCAAGGCCAAGGCTCGCAAGAGCTTCCAGTTCTCCAAGCGTTAATCCAAGCGCTTTTCTCTGGAAGGTCGTGGCCGGGGTTCTTCAAGAGCCTCGCGGTCGCGCCGTCTTTCGCTTCACGTCGAATTCCGCTAAGCCCGCTTTTTAGCGGGGATTCCCTATAGGTACGATCATGGCCAGCAAACAGCCAATCTGGGCCGCAGTGCTCGGCGCTTCCGGTTATACGGGCGCCGACCTGATCCGGCTCGCCGCCAGACATTCCAACATTGAGATCACCGCGCTGATCGCCAAGGCCCATGCCGGCCAGGCGTTGGGGCAGGTCTTCCCGCATCTTGGCAGTCTCAGCCTGCCTGCGCTCGTCACCGCTGGCGCGGTGGATTGGGAAACCATCGATGTCGCCTTTTGCGGACTGCCTCACGGCACCGCTCATAGCGAGATCAAGAAGCTGCCCGAGCGGGTCAAGGTCATCGACATGTCGGCGGACTTTCGGTTGAGGGATCTTGGCACCTACGCTGAGTGGTATGGCGGCAAGCACACGGCACCTGAGCTTCACGCAGACGCCGTCTATGGGCTGACCGAGCATTATCGTGACCAGATCAAGTCGGCGCGGCTTGTGGCTTGTCCGGGCTGCTATCCGACTGCTGTGCTGCTGGCGCTTCTGCCGCTCGCCAAGTCGAAGCT
This sequence comes from Methyloceanibacter sp., assembly GCA_030669345.1. Classification (GTDB taxonomy): domain Bacteria; phylum Pseudomonadota; class Alphaproteobacteria; order Rhizobiales; family Methyloligellaceae; genus Methyloceanibacter. Next base: position 23,657 of record DAOVDX010000009.1, read on the forward strand.
GATGGAAACCGAAGACATCATCATCGATGCGAAATCCGGTGTGTCCGGCGCGGGAAGGGCGTTGAAACAAAATCTCCTCTTCTCCGAGGCGGGCGAGGGCACTTCGCCTTATGGGATTGGCAGCCATCGCCATGTTCCGGAGATCGAGCAAGAGTTAGCCATCGCCGCCGGTGCGTCCGTGACCATCAACTTCACGCCGCATCTGGTTCCCATGACACGAGGCGAGCTTTGCACCTCCTATGTGCGGCTTGCGGGCAAGGCGACGCCTGCGGACCTCCGCAAGGCGTTGAGCGACGCCTACGCGGCCAGTCCCTTCGTGCGAGTCGTGGAGGAGGGCGTCACACCTGCGACCCAGCATGTGCGGGGCTCGAACTCTTGCCATATCGGCGTATTCGCCGACCGGCTGCCGGGCCGCGCCATTGTCGTGTCGGTTATCGATAATTTGGTGAAGGGGTCCGCCGGTCAGGCTTTGCAGAACTTCAACCTGATGCACGGCCTCGACGAGACAACCGCGCTCGAGCAGTTGCCGCTCTTCCCGTAAAGCACGTCAGCCTACCAGGCGACGCGCATGCCAGCCCGGCCGCCATCGCCATTGCGAGGAGAGGAAAGCCGCCGCTAGGTGCTGCTCTTCACGAAAGAGCCTGGCGCGTCCTCGATGGCTTTTAGAGGCCCAGCCGCAGGGCCGCGGGCAGGGATCTTGTCGCCGGAACGCTCGGCGAGCCAGCTGGTCCAGTCGGGCCACCAGGAGCCCACCGTCTCCGTCGCCGCAGCCGTCCATTCCTCAAGCGTGGCTGCCGGTGCGCCGGTCCAGAACTGGTATTTCTTCTTTGCCGGCGGGTTGACCACGCCGGCGATATGTCCCGAGCCCGCCATGACGTGGCGCACGGGGCCGCTAAACAGCTTGCTGCCGCGAAACACCGAGGGCGCCGGGGCGATGTGGTCTTCTCGCGTGAACAGCTGATAGATCGGCATCTTAATGCGGGAGAGATTGAGCGTCTCTCCACCAAGAACCATCTCACCCTTGCTCAGGCGGTTGAGATGGTAAAACTCGCGCAGATAAAAGGCGTGGTTGGCCGCCGGCAGGCGCGTGGAGTCGGCATTCCAGAATAGAAGGTCGAACGGGAAGGGCTTCTTGCCGAGCAGATAATTGTTGATCACGTATGGCCAGATCAGGTCCCGCGGCCGGAGCATGTTGAACACATTGGCCATGCGTGAGCCATCGAGATAGCCCTGTTCAGCCATCATCTCTTCGAGCGAGTTGAGCTGCGTGTCGTCAATGAAGACGAGAAGGTCGCCGGCCTCGCTGAAGTCCACCTGTGCCGTAAGAAAACTTGCCGAGGCGATCCGGTCGTCGCCCTTGGCCGCCATGTAGGCGAGGGTGCAGCTGAGCAGCGTGCCGCCGACGCAATAGCCGAGTGCGTTGACTTGTTTCGTGCCGCACTGGCGGTTCGCCGCATCGACGGCGGCCAGGATGCCTTCGTGCATATAGTCCTCGAAGGTCTTCTGGGAGGCCTTACCGTCCGGATTGACCCACGAAATCATGAACACGGTGAAGCCCTGGTCGACGGCCCATTTGACCAGCGACTTCTGGGGTACGAGATCCAGGATGTAGTATTTGTTGATCCACGGCGGCGCCATGACGAGCGGGCGCTCATAGACCTCGCCCGTGGTCGGGGCGTATTGGATGAGCTGGATGACATCGTTCTGGAACACGACCTTGCCCGGCGAGATGGCAAGATCCTTGCCCACCTCGAAGGCGCCGAGGTCGGTCTGGCTGACGCGCAACAGATCCTTCGACTGCTCAAGATCGTGGGCCAGGTGGGCCATGCCTTGCACCAGGTTTTTGGCATTGGTCGCGATCGTTTCACGGACCACTTCCGGATTGGTCAGGGCGAAGTTCGACAGCGACAATGCGGCCAGCATCTGGTCGAGATAGAACATGGCCTTCTTCTGCGTTCTGTCGTCGACGCCCTCGGTGCTCCTTGTGACGTCTTCGGCCCAGTGCGACGTGATCAGATAGGCCTGCTTCACGAAGTCGAAATACTGGCTGTCGTTCCAGTCGGGGTCCTTAAAGCGGTTATCCCCAGGCTCGGGCTCAGCGACCGGCTCAACCTCTTCGCCAAGAAAGCGGCGGAAGGAACGCCCCCAAAGATCCGCGTAGCTTTGGAATAGTTCGCCTTGAGCTGCGGCGAGTTTGCCCGGGTCCGCAACCCAGACGCGCGCGACCTCGCCGAGCGT
>DAOVDX010000058.1 GCA_030669345.1 Methyloceanibacter sp.
CTGGCGATTGTGCAGGACATCGCCGCGGCACTCGACGACGGCGAGGCGTTGCGCGTTGTGCCCATGGTCGGCAAAGGTCCGGCCCAAAGCCTCAAAGACGTGATGTTCATGCGCGGTGTCGACATGGGCATCACCCAGGCCAATGTGCTGAAACATTTCGCTCGTAATGGCGAACTTGGGTCCGGCATCGCAAACCAGGTCACCTATATCACCAAGCTCTTCAACGAGGAGATGCACGTCCTGGCGCGGGCCGAAACGAGCGACCTTGGCGCGCTCGAAGATAAGACCGTCAATATCGGCGTGGCTGGCAGCGGCGCCGAAATTACCGCGCGGCTCGTCTTTGAAGCGATCGGCCTCACTGTGCGCGAAGTCCATCTCAATGAGTCCGATGCTTTGGCGAAACTCAAGGCGGGCGACATCGATGCCACCGTGGTGGTCGCCGGCAAGCCCGCGCCGATCCTCAGCCAGCTCGACCGAAGCAGCGGCCTCAAGCTTCTCGGCGTGCCCTACATCAAGGGGTTAGAGGCGGACTACTACCCGGCGGTGCTCGACGACAACGACTATCCGGCACTGATCGCGGACGGCGCGCGCGTGGACACCATCTCGGTCTGCGCGGTGCTTGTGTCGTTCAATTGGAAAAGCGGCAGCACACGCTACCGGAAGATCAGCCGCTTCATTGATAACTTCTTCTCGAATTTCGATGCGTTCCAGGCGCCACCGCGTCATCCGAAATGGCAGCAAGTGAATTTCGCGGCGACCCTGGAGGGCTGGAAACGCTCCCCGGCGGCGCAGGCTTGGATCGATCGCGCCCAGAGCGTCGCTGCCGCCGATCCAAGCACCAAGACCCGCTTCAACAGTTTCCTGGCGCAAGCCGATACGGAGCGCGGGTCTGCCTCGCCAGAAGAACGGGCCAAGCTGTTCCAGGCCTTTGTCGAATGGAGCAAGACCCAAGACCAGAACTGAATTCCTTAAGTTTGGTAACGCGTAGGAGGGTGTCATGACGCAACCGGCGCTCAGACAAGTTCAGATGCCAGAATTGCCAAGTCCACAAGACTTGGCCCAAAGGATCGCAGCCGAAATGCTGCCAGCGCCAAAGCGCGTGCCAAGGCGCGTATCAGTGGCGCCGGAGCCAGACCCAAGCGTGTCCTCCATGGCCAAGCGCTTCGCGCCCGAGGCGATGCGGGCCGCGAAGAATGCGGCAGCCCAAGCGGCGGCGGATAGGGCACCGAGGACCCGCCCAACCAGCGCGCGGCGAATTGGTGTGACCGGGCGGGGCGTCATGACCGTGCTGACCGTCGTTGCCATTGCCCCAGCCGCGATTGTTGCGGCGCTCCTATGGCTCGGCACGATCCGCGGGCCGGACGGCGTTTTCGATTTCAGCCAGTTCCGCACTTGGACCACCCAGCAGGCCGCCATGGCGGCCACGCCGTTGCTGCGACCGGCGGCGCGAGTGCCAGATATCGCGCTGACGGCCCCAGAGGAGATTGTGGCTAAGGCCGGCGAAGACGTGAGCTTCGCCATTGCCATCGACACGGCCGAGGCGCTGCCTGAGCGGAGCGTCATCGCCATCCGCGATCTGCCCGAGGGCGCAGCCTTCTCCGAAGGGCGCCCCTATGGCGCCAAGGAATGGAGCCTGCGCCCAGACGAGATCGCCGGTCTGACATTGCGTTTGCCTGAGAACAACACTGGCACGGCCGACTTCCGCATCGAGCTCGTGTCAACCGACGGCACGGTGTTGGCCCACACGGCGACGCGGCTTGAAATTGCACCAGCCCCGGCCAAGGGACTGGTGCCCCGGTCGGACGAAGCGGATCGCATCGAGGAACTGATGTCCTACGGGCACAAGATGATGGCGGTCGGCTATTTCGCCGGCGCGCGCGCCTATTTCACGCGCGCTGCGGAGGCGGGCAGCGGCGAAGCGGTGCTCGCGCTTGGCGCGACCTACGACCCCGCCGTCATTACGGGGATCGGCGCGCAAGGGATCAAACCCGATTTCATGGCGGCCAAGAGCTGGTATGACCGCGCCGCCAAGCTCGGTGTCACCAACCGCGCCACAAAACTCGCGGCCCTCACACAACATTGGTCGCAAGGCCGTGAGCCGCCAGCGAAAGCCACCAACGCCAAGCCAGCGGAAGCCACCAGCGCCCCGGTCGAGACGGAGAGCCAAGCGCCCGTCGATGACAAACCCGGGCCGATCGGCAGGCTCGTGGCGGCAGCATCTGAACTGACCGGCAAGGATGAGTGGCTCCAGACCGTGGGCGCGGTGAATGTGCGCGCGGGCCCCTCATCGACCGCGGATACCCGGAAGATCGTGCAAAAGGGCCTCAAGCTCCGCGTTCTGGGGCGTGAGGGCAATTGGGTACAGGTCGCCGACCCCGCCACGCAGGAAGAGGGCTGGATCTATACGCGCTATCTCGGCCCGGTGGACTAAGGTCGCAGAGGAGCCTCGCTGCATTGCCGGACTTGACCCGGCGATCCATCCCCCTGACTTATCGGCACACGGCGCACGCGTGAAGGGCGCCGGTCGGGGGACGTGCCAATGGAGAATAAAAACGCGCGCGATGATCTGCGCGCCTCGGCCATTGGTAAGGCCACGGCACGGCTCATCCCATTTCTCTGCCTCGCCTATATGGTCAACTTTCTCGACCGGGTGAATATCGGCTTCGCCGCGCTCTCCATGAACGAGGATCTCGGGTTCTCGCCAGCCGTGTTCGGGTTCGGCGCCGGCATTTTCTTCGTCGGCTATATCCTGTTTGAGATCCCGAGCAATCTCGCGCTCCAGCGCTTCGGTGCGCGCATCTGGATCGCGCGCATCATGATTTCCTGGGGCATCATCGCCTGCGCCATGAGCCTCGTCAGCGGCGCGACGAGCTTCTACGTCATGCGCCTTCTGCTCGGCATCGCCGAAGCGGGCTTCTTCCCCGGTATCATTCTCTATCTCACCTTTTGGTTTCCGGCTGCGGAGCGCGCCCGCATCATCGCCACGTTCCTGGCGGCCGTGCCACTCGCCACGGTGGTCGGCGGACCGCTGTCCGGCGCGCTGCTGGAAATGCACGGGGGCTGGGGCTTAAAAGGCTGGCAATGGCTGTTCGTCGTTGAAGGCGTGCCAGCCATCGTGCTCGGCCTCGTCGCCCTCAAATTCCTCGACGACAAGCCGGAGGATGCGAGGTGGCTTACCCCCGACGAACGCCAAGCGCTCACCGCCACGCTCGCCGCCGAGGCCGAGGCGACACACGATTTGGGTTATTCCGGGCTCGGCGCGGCATTGACCAGGCCGCGCGTGCTGGCACTGGGACTGCTCTATTTCTTCATGGTGGTTGGGCTCTACGGTATTGGCTTCTGGATGCCCCAAGTGATCGGGAGTTTCGGGCTCGCGCCCCTTCAAGTCGGCTTTCTCACCGCCATTCCCTATCTCTTCGCCTCCGTCGCCATGGTCATTTGGGGACGGCGCTCCGATAGGACAGGAGAGCGGCGATGGCATATTGTGCTGCCGCTGTTGATGGCGGCGGCGGCCTTTGCCTGGTCAGCCTATTCGGGGCCGCTGCTCCCCACCATGATCGCGCTGACGCTAGCCACGCTCGGCTTTTACGCGGCCTTTGGTCCGTTCTGGTCGCTGCCCACGGCGCTGCTCACGGGCACGGGTGCCGCAGCAGGGCTGGCGCTGGTCAACTCCATGGGCAATCTCGGTGGCTTTGCCGGCCCGTCCATTGTCGGCGTGCTGAAAGAGGCGACCGGCAGTTTCTCGGCGGCGCTGCTTTTCCTAGCAGGCGCGCTCGCGCTCGGAGGCCTTATGGCGCTTTGCTTCCGTGAGCCGAGACGTCAAGCAGACGCGGGCTGACGTTTGCGTGGGGCCGGACTGCGCCGCTTCTTGGCGCGCGTTGAGGCGGCGGCGGGTTTTGCCGCGCGCGTTCTGGCTTTGCGCTTCGGCTTGCCTGTCGCGGCCCGCAGACACATCTCGACGGCCTCATGCAACGTCGCGGCATAGCCGTCGGCCTGCACCGTGGCCAGCGCCGCTTTGGCGGCAGCAGCGTCGTCCGCCTCCCAATTGGCAATGAAGATCATCGTGCCCTTCGGCAGGATGCGCCGCAGAAGCTGGACCGTCTTGCGGATGTCGGCCGCACCCGTACCAAGCCCGAGATAAGAGAGTCCGACCGCGCGGGCCTTGGTGTTTGCGAGCGCGGAGATGTTGTCGGCACCGATAGCCTCTGGCGGAAGCGCCTTAGCACCTAAGCCTCGCTTCGCCAGCACGGCGGCGAGTAGGGCACCGGCCGCCTCGTCCAGCATCGTGTGGCCGCCGATACACAGGACGGGCGTCTCCACCTGCCAGCCCGGTGCGAGCCGGCGGCGGTCGATGACATGGGGGGCATCGACGATTGCCTCCGCCGGCGCATCGAAGCTGGCAACCCCTTCCTTGCGTCGTTCCGCGGCATCACCCTTGCGGCGAAGCTTCGAGAACCAGCGGCGCGGTTCGAAGTCGGCAAGCCTCTCAAGGATCTCGTTGACGGTCGTGGCAATGCGCGCCTGCCGAATCCCATCCAGCGCGCCGCGGGACACATCGCGCTCGGCCAGCTTCAGTCCGCCAAGCGCGACCTTACCGAGATAGGTCTCGAGGCTCTGATCCTTCAAGGCAGATTCGGCCTGATAGGTTGCTTCCGCCGCGTCACCGACAAGTGCGCGCTGATAGAAACTCTGCTCTGGCGTGAGCGCCGGACGATCGCCAAGCAGCACCTCCAAGAAGTGCAATCCTTCCACATGGCGGCCAAGCACCGACAGACAGACGGTGATGGGCGTGGCGATGATGAGCCCGAGCGGCCCCCACAAATACGTCCAGAAGATCGTGCAGCCGATGACGGCGATTGGCGTCACGCCAGTGCCGCGTCCGTAGACCTGCGGCTCGATAAATTGACCCATGGTCATCTCGCCGACCGCGAATAGCCCCAAGACCATGAGTACCAGGCTCCAGCCTGGATCGATGGCGGCGGCCACCAGCGCCGGGATGATGGCGGCGATATAGGCGCCGACATAGGGCACGAAGCGCATGATCATGGCGAGGATGCCCCAGACCACTGGGCTCGGCATGCCGATGGCCCACAATGCGAGGCCGATAAAGAGCCCATAGGCTGCGTTGAGCAGCACCTGGCTCAGAAAATAGCATGAGAGCCGGGACGCCGCGTCGCTCATGGTCGTTGTGGCGCGCTGCAGATCGGAGCCACCGAACAGTCTCATCAGGCGATCACGCAAATCTTCCCGCTGCATGAGGATGAAGATGACGAATAAGAGCACAATGCCGGCGGTAATCAGCGGCGGCAGGACGGTGCCGGCGATCGACTGGTAAAGCGCCAAGCCGGTGGGGTCTGGATCGATAATCACGACTGGGGTTGGTTTGACCTCGGGCTGGTCCGCCACGTGGTTCGCGTCGGGGACAAATGGAGCGTCGGGTTGATCGAACTGGGCTTCCAGATCGGAAATGACTTCGGCCGCCTTCTCCAGCACTTTCGATTCGCTCGTGGTCTCGCGGACAGAACTGACCTTCTCCGAAAGCGTGGTGCGATAGGTCGGCAAATCGGCGGCAAGCTTGGTCGCCTCAAGCGAGATCAACCAGCCAAGGCCGCCGATGATGGCGAAGGCGACGATCACGACGAAGCCAACCGCAAGCACGCGCGGCACTTTGAGACGGCGCAGCAGCAGCAACGGCGGGGTCAGCACGAAGCTCAAGAGGATGGCGAGCGTCAGCGGCAGCAACATCTCGCGGCCGTAATAAAGCCCACCGATAACGATGACGGCGATGAGGAGGCCTTGTAGAACGGCCGTGCGGCCGCCGGTGTCATTGGGCAGCAAGGGCATCGACGGACGGGGCATCACGGTCTCCTAAGCGGAATGGTCCTTGACGCCTCCAAGAGCCCAAGCATCACCACCTCAGACAGACTAGACCAAGAATCCGTTGAGAAGCCCAGACCGATCCGGCGTGCGCGCCAGATAGTCCCAGCTTCGCCCGCTAGTCGTCCTCGTCACCCCGGGCCGTCGGCTTAAAGACCTGGCCCGTATCCAGCGTCTCGGAATTGCAGAGATATTGGAACGCCGTCCTCTGCCGGCGGTCGAACACGTCGACATAGTCGACCCAACCCCACACAACGATGCTGGCATCGCCATTCATCACGCGGTCGGAAAGCTTCGGCGTCGAGTCGCATTCCACGATCTCCATCATGGTTGCGTCGCGACCGAGCCGCGGCTTCGCCGAGTTCGCCGAACGGCCAGGCAGCGGCATGACGGGCACCAGGTCTTCGTCCGCCTCATCACGAATGCCGACGTCGGTGGCACTGCGCGTTTGAAAGGCAGGGGTCTGGCCTGTGTTCTTGAAGGTGATCTTTACCTGGACGATGCCCTTCGACTCCGGCGTCTCGATGAACTCAACTTCGTCGACGTCCACATAGGCGCGGACTTCTTCCTCGTTATCGCGGTCGCCGTTACTTTCCGGCATCACGATTTCGGGCATCACCCCGCCGCCTCGCGCGCCTTTCCGCGCAGCAACCACGCCGGCGATGAGGGGAATGAAGGCCAACAGCAGGAGGCCGACGATGACGGCCCCGACCAGCATCAGCATTCGCGCCAGCTTCGTCGTGCGCTCTGCGGCCTCGGCCGCACGCCATTGCTGGCAAAGTTCCGCTTGATAAGGATGCTGGGCATTCTCACAGGGCTTGGTCAAATCCCACGCAGGCGCAGCCTCTTCCGGCACCTCATCCTGCGCGACGGCGGCAGGCGATGCGAATGTGAGAACGGCGCACGCCAGCAGGACGGCACATGCGGCAAGCCGCAGGCAGGCAAACGGACGAAGCTGTAGAGAGTGATGAGACATGACGATGCGCAGCTGAATTTCCCCCGGGGCGCCGATCCTATTCACCGAAGCGCCGTCTGTCTCGCCTTCAACGACTCCTTTTTTGAGCTTCTGCCCGCTCTGTCTCCATTTGGGACAGTTGATTTCGAGCACTTCCGCACCGTCAAACGCCTTGGCGAAACGAAAACGGCCTCAAGGAAAACCCCTTGAGGCCGTTAAACCACGCTGATCGTAGATGCGCTTCTTGCAAACCGAGCTATTGCTTGAGGCTCTTCACCTCTGTCGAGACATCGACGACGGGCTGGGTCGATTGCTCCATTTCGATTGTGCTGATTTCACCCTTGGCCGCGGCGATGGCCTGTTTGAGATCGACCACGCGGATCGACTGATCCTGATAGGTGCGGAAATACCCGCGCAGATTTTCAAGATCGTTAACGCTGGTCCACTCGGTAATTTCGTTCGCGGGCTTGCCCACGGACGCGTTGACCACCGAACCTTCGGGGATGTCGAACTGGTTCAAGATGTGGAAGGCAGCGAACACGGCGTCATCGGCATCGGCATTGTGCGTTGCCATCTGGCTGAAGAGAGCGGCGCGGACGAAGCGCGACGGCGGCGTGAAATCGCCAGGCAGCCCGAGCAGACCAGAGCCAGAACCGGTGGCACTGAGCGTGATGGGACCAAGTTTCTCGGCGCTAATGTCCTTCACCGAAAGATTGATGTAGTTGTCGAGATTGGTCATGTGCCAGCCATATGTCGGCGCGTTGGTCATGACGCCGAGCGGCGCTTCGCTGACTTTCAGCTTGCCGTCGATTGGCCCGATGACGATGGACTTGCCGGACTTGTCCTGACTAAAGAAATGCGCGTCGGCGGGTTCGCCCTTGTCGCTGCCAAGACCCGCCATCGGCGTCGGCACCATGACGATGTCCTCCACCGCGCGCTTCACTTCATCGACCGTGGCGAAGTTGCCAAGCACCCACAGACCGAAATCCTGTGGCGCAAGCGCGCGCGAGGCGTTCTCCTTCGTCGCCGTCGCGTATTGGGCATACCGGAAAATAGAACAGGCCCATGGAGAGGCCCTGGCTGTTCAGGCCGTCGACGATTATGACCGCGCCAAATGCGTTGGCACCGATCACGTCGTAGCGGCTCTTATAGGTCAGCCCCTTGCCGCCGTCGGGCAGCGTCGCGCTGAATTCCTTACCGGCGGGAACGACGATGACATTGGATTTCAGCGGAAAGCCAAACTCCAATGTGCGAGCGCGAATAGCGGCGCCGTCTCCTGCTTTCAAGCTGATGCCGGTGCAGGCAAAGGCCGGCGTTGTGGCCAAGGAAAGTGCGGCGATGAGTGTGTAAATCGCGGCGCGAAATATCATAGCGGTCTCCTCAATAGATTTACGGTATCAATCGAAATCATCACCTAAAGAATTTGTCGAAGCATGGCGCTTACACGCCCGAGGCGTCGAACAGCGACCCGATCAAATAGGTCGCCGTGGCGGCCGCCGAACCGATGGCCAGCATCCGCGCGCCACCGAGAAACGCATTGCGTCCGGAAAACAGACTCAAAGTCGCGCCAACGCAAAACAAGGCCGTGCCCGAGATGACCGACGCAATCAGAATGCCGTGGTCGGCATAGCCGAACACGTATGGGATCAGCGGCAGGCAGGCTCCGGACGAGAACATCAAGAACGACGAGATGGCCGCTCCGGTCGGCGAGCCGAGGTCATCGGGATTGAGGCCGAGTTCTTCCCGGCTCAACGTATCGAGCGCCTTTTCTGGATTCTCGATGAGATGTTCGGCCATGTGGCGCGCTTCCTCCAGCGGAACACCGCGCGAGGCATAAATGAGCGCCAACTCCTCGGACTCTTCTTTTGGATAGCGCTCCAACTCGTCCTTCTCTTGGGCGATCTGGTATTCGAACATTTCCTTCTGAGACAACATGGAGATGAATTCGCCCGCGCCCATGGAGAAGGCGCCAGCGAGGAGACCCGCCACGCCCGTCAGCAGGATGATGTGAGAGCTCGTGCCGGCGCCGGCCACACCCATGACAAGGCACGTGTTGGAGACGAGACCATCATTGACCCCGAACACACCGGCGCGGAGCGTGCCGCTCGCGTAAGTCTTATGGCGGCGGCCAACTTCTTCGACGGATGTCGGCCAAGGATGGCCTTCCTCGCCTTCCTTGCCCTCTGGCGTCACCTTGCTTCGATAGGTCGACACACCACGCACCTTGGAAGCTGACAGCACATGGTGCATGGCTCTGGGTCCGATCACACCGATCAGGAGGACGGTAATTTTGGACCGCATCGACGGCGCAAAGCTCGGCGTCTGCTTCAAGTCTTTCGCAAGGATGCCGGCCTGCTTCTCAGCAGCGGTGGCCATGTCGCCAAAGAGTTTGGCCCGGGTTGGATTGGGCTCGGCCTTACCGACGGCGTTTGAGAGATAGGCCGCCGTCTTTTCCGATCGCCAACGCTCCAGCGTGTCTTCCATCCCCCCCGACCCCTCAAAAATCAGATGAGTCCAACTTTGCCGGTGGCAAGGTCATAAACGCCGCCTTGGATGCCTACCTTACCGGAACTGACAGCATCTCCGATGACGTCTGACTTCGTCTTCAGATTGCGCATGCTCAGGCGAACATTTTCGTTGATCGTGGCAGCAAGCAAATCGCTCGGATGCTTGCCATGGGCGGTGTTCACCGCAGGCTGAACCGCCTCAACGAGTTCAGGCAGATGACCCGGCAGCTTGCTGCGCGTGCGCGATGACTGCAGGGCCGCGGCGACGGCGCCGCAACTGGAATGCCCCATCACCATGATAAGCGGCACGTTGAGAACCGCGACTGCGAACTCCATGCTCGCCAATCCATACGTGCTGACCACATTGCCGGCGTGGCGCACCACGAACACATCGCCCGGTCCTTGATCGAAGACGATCTCCGGCGGGACGCGGCTGTCCGCACAGGCGAGCATCGCAACGATGGGATACTGGGCCTCCGCCCTCGCGGCACGGCCGACCGAAAAATAGCGCTCCGTCATCTCACCCGCCATGTAGCGGGCGTTGCCTTGGCGCAGCCGGTCGAGCGCTTCGGATGGTGGGATAGCGTTGGGCGCGGGCTCGGACGAGCCAGCTGCTCGGCCTGAGACGACAGGAAGCGCGCTCGCGGCCACAAGCGCACCGGCGCCGGCTATAAGGTGACGCCGTGACAGGCGCGTGTGTGGATCGTCTTTAAACATGTCTATATCTCCTTGGCCCCGAACCTCCCCCGGCCATGGGAAAAAGGTCAAGCTCGGCGAGGTTGCATCCTTGCCGAAGCCTTGATGCTCAGGCGTTGTTTTTTGCCCACGCATCGTCCGGCTTGGACAGAATCAGCCGGTAGCAATCGAGATTGCGGGACAAGAACTCGTAGGTCGCACCCCACAGATAGAGACGGAAGCGGCGATATTCAAACTCGCCGAATCTTTCGATCACGGCATCCTTGTTGGCTTCCAGATTCTCGGCCCATTGCTTAAAGGTCAGGTAGTAGCTCCAGCGGTCGCTGTGCACTTCCTCGCATTCAAACTCAGTCTTGTTGAGCTTGTTGAGAAAATCGTCGAGCACGAGGAAGGAGTGATTGCCGGGATAGATGTAGCGAACCATGAAGGTCGACAGCTCGTATTTCGTCCTGGCGGTGCTGCCATCGAGAAACACGAGTCCACCCGGCTTCAGCAGCCGGAAGAATTTCTTCAGCACCTTTTCGTAATTCGGCAGATGCTCGATGACGCCCATGATGACAATGGCGTCGAACGGCTCGTCAGGCTCGTAGTCGTAAAAGTCGGTGAGCAGAATTTCAAACTGGTCGCCAAAATCGGCAAGCCGGTCACGCAGGAAGGTTTGCGACACTTCTGAGTTGGTGATGCCGGTATATTGGATGCCGGATTTCAGCACATGGCCGGCGAAGGCGCCCCAGCCAGGGCCGATCTCAAGCACGCGCTTCCCCTTACCGAGATCGCATTTTTCGATGGCCCAATCGAACTTGCGCTCAAGCGCCTTGGCCAAAGGTTCATCGTCGCTCTCATAGATGCCTTGGCTGTAAGCGGGGAACACGGGATCGAGGAAACTCAAGAACAGGTCCGGGTCGAGATTGTAGTGCGACGTAATCGCCTGCTTGTTGGTGTAGACCTGCCCGAACATCAACGGCTGAATGAAGCGCCACGCCACCACCAGCGGATGGCTGTCATCGAGTTCGGAGCGCAACGTGAACGGCTTCAACATGTCGCCATC
>DAOVDX010000179.1 GCA_030669345.1 Methyloceanibacter sp.
GCTGGCGTTGATCTTGTCGTGGTGGATACGGCCCATGGCCATTCGAAGCTGGTGCTCGATCAGGTCCGCCGCATCAAGAAGCATTCGAATTCAGTGCAAGTGATGGCCGGCAATATCGCCACGGGTGATGGCACCAAGGCGTTGATAGACGCCGGCGCCGACGCCATCAAGGTCGGCATCGGCCCAGGCTCCATTTGCACCACGCGCATTGTGGCGGGTGTCGGCGTGCCGCAGCTCACCGCATTGCTTGAATCTGTTGAGGTGGCGCAAAAGGCTGACATGCCGGTGATCTCCGATGGCGGCATTCGCTATTCCGGCGATCTCGCCAAGGCCTTAGCGGCTGGTTCTGACTGCGTGATGCTCGGCTCGCTGCTTGCTGGCACCGACGAGAGCCCGGGCGAGGTGTTTCTCTACCAGGGCCGGTCCTACAAGGCGTATCGCGGTATGGGCTCGATCAGCGCCATGGCGCGGGGCTCCGCCGACCGCTACTTCCAGCAGGATATCAAGGACACGCTGAAGCTTGTGCCTGAAGGGATCGAGGGGCAGGTGCCTCATAAAGGGCCAGTCGGCAGCGTGCTGCATCAGCTCATTGGCGGCTTGCGCGCGTCGATGGGCTATACCGGCTCGGCCACGATCCCGGACTTCCAGGAACGCGCCAAGTTCATCCGCATCTCGACGGCAAGCTTCCGCGAGAGCCACGTGCATGACGTGACCATCACGCGGGAATCACCCAACTACCCCCGCGAGAGCTAGGGGTGGCAGTTTGGAGGCCGGCTATTTGACGCCGAGCATGCGAACCTTGTCGAAGACGCCGGGCTCTAATTTCTCCGCCATACGGAGATCGGCGCTGCCGTCAGTGACTTCACCTTTGCGGCTTTTGACGAGGCCGCGACCGACGAGAGCGATGGCATTGTTTTCCTGCAGCTTCAGCGCCTTGTCGAAGTCGTCGCCGGCTTTATCCAGATTGTCATTGAGCACATAGACCCAACCACGGTCGATATAACCCTCGGTGAGCTGCGGATCGAGTTTGATCACTTCCGAATAGTCGGCGATCGACAGATCGTACTCTTTCCGCTTCCGGTAGATAATGCCGCGGTTCGTGTAGCCGTTGGTCGCCTTGGGATCGAGCTCAACCTTCTTGTTCAAATCGGCAAGCGCCTTATCCAAATCGCTCGCGTGGCCGTAGACGACGCCGCGCAGTAGATAATAGTCGGCGTCCTTGTCGTTGATGCTGATGGCCTCGTCGAGATCGGCGATCGCTTTGGGGTAGTCCCTCTTGGCGTCGTGCCCGGCGGCACGCATGAAATAGCTATTGGCGCGCTTAGGGTCGAGCTTTACGGCTTCGTCCATCTCCGTCATGGCCTTGTCGATGCTGCCGGTGGCGGAGTAGCCAAGCGCGCGGACGCTGTGCGCCCGAACGAGGAGTTTCTTGTCGTCCGAGCCGCTGGCGATAAATGTCGCGCAGGCGTCAAGAACGTCTTGCACCGAGAGCTTGCCATCGAAGCAGTCATCGGCAGCCTTCTCGGCGGATGCCGGGATTACTGTGAGCAGAAGCGCGGCGGCTGCAGCGGAAATGAGCGTGGGAGCGCGAAAGCGCATGGACTTTCTCCTTGGGAACGCTTGGAACTTTGTCATTGAGGCTAGGTTTAGAAGCAGACGCGGCCCCGCGTCAATTTAAGTTACGTCCATGATTACCAAGCATTTTGGCAATCAGGAGGGGTGTTCGACCCGATATTCTGGGGTGGACATGCCCGCGTTTCCTTGAACTGGCGGGTTCTAACGGCCTGCCGGGCCTCCAGGCCCCTTGGAAGGGATGAGTTTTCGGGCGGCTCTACAGAAGTCCGGCGACAGAGTATAAGGGCCCCACGCCAGGCCGAGGCCCGGCGGCGATGTCCAAGACCCGCGAAGGCAAGACTCGCGAGGACAAGACACGCGAAGGCAAGACAAGCGAAGGGGTGCCCATGTCGATCGAATCCATTCTGCTACCGATGTTCGTTCAGGTGGCGCTGACCTTCATCCTGCTGTTCTGGACCATCATTCTTCGGCTCCGGGCCGTTCGCCGGGGTGACGTGGGCAAGCATGAGATCGCGCTGCGCGAGGCCAACTGGCCGCCATATGTGCAGCAGGTCAGCAACGCGTTCCACAACGCCATGGAGATGCCGACGCTGTTCTACGTGGTGGTGCTGCTGGCACTCATCACCAAGACGCTCGACGTCACGCTCTATGTCTTGATGTGGATGTTCGTGCTGTCGCGCATTTTGCACGCCATCATCCATGTGACGTCCAACCGGCTCGATCACCGTACGCCTGTCTTTCTTATTGGCGCCATAGCGCTCGGACTGATCTGGGTGATCGTTATCGCCCGTGTCGTCCTGTTCCCGACCCTATGACGCCAGCAGCGCGGGCGAGCGCGGCCATTGAGGTTCTCGCCGACATTGATGCGCGTAAACGGCCGGCTTCGGAGGCGCTGAAGGGCTGGGGGCTCGGTCATCGCTTTGCCGGGTCGGGCGATCGCGCGGCCATTGGCAATCTCGTCTTTGATTGTTTGCGCAAACGCGCCTCTTGCGCCGCCGCCATGGGCGACGAGGAGCCACGGTCGCTGGTGCTGCGGACGCTCGTTACGGGCTGGAGCATGACGCCAGAGGAGGTCTCGGCCCTTTGCGACGGCAGCCGTTTTGCACCGCCGCCGCTGAGCGACGCGGAGCTAGAGGGTTTTAAGCGCGAACTCCCTAAAGACGCGCCAGCTCATATTCGGGGCGATTTCCCAGAATGGCTCGGCGAGGCGTTCGGGCAGGTGTTTGGCGACCGTGCGGCTGAGGAAGGAGCGGCGCTGTCAGAACGTGCGCCGGTCGATATCCGGACCAACACACTGAAGGCCACGCGGGAGAAGGTGCTGAAGGCGCTTCAACGCCTCGAGGCGCAGCCAACGGCCTATTCGCCGCTTGGCGTTCGCATCGCCCATCGTCCCGGCCCGGGGCGCAGCCCGCATGTGGAATCCGAAGGGGCCCACGGCAAAGGCTGGCTTGAGGTGCAGGATGAGGGCTCGCAAATGGCGGCTCTGCTCAGCGGAGCAGGCCCACGCCAACAGGTGATGGATTTCTGTGCTGGCGCCGGCGGTAAGACCTTGGCGCTCTCAGGCCTCATGGAAAATACTGGCCAGCTCTTCGCCTATGACTCCGACCGCAGGCGCCTCAGGCCCATTTTCGAACGGCTGAAGCGGGCAGGGGCGCGCAACGTCCAGGTGCTGAACGCGGGCGAGACA
>DAOVDX010000143.1 GCA_030669345.1 Methyloceanibacter sp.
AACAGACGCCGCAGACGGTCGGCGGTCTTCTCGTCGAGCGAAACAAATGGTTCGTCCAAGAGCAGAAGGTCCGGCCGGGTGGAGAACGCACGGGCGAGGGCCACGCGCCGAGCTATGCCTAGAGACAGCTCGCGCGGGTAGCGGGTCAACATATCGGCGATGTCCACGGCCTCCGCCAGGCGATCAAGGTCCTCCGCGGTAAAGTCCGGCGCGGCGACGAGTTCGATATTTTCCCGCACCGTGCGCCAAGGCAGCAGGCGCGGCTCCTGAAACATGAAGCCGATGCGCACGTCAGCGGGATACTCGATCTTGCCGATGAAGCGTTCATCGAGCTGAGCAATGATCCGGAGCAGTGTGGTCTTGCCACAGCCCGACGGGCCCATGAGCACGGCCATGCTCTCAGGCTTAAGCTCAAGGTCAAAGTCGCTAATCGCCGTCAGCTCCGAGCCGTCGGCGCCCACATGCGTCTTTTCCTCGATGTGGATCTTAAACTGGCTGGTTGCGCCAGCGTGTCGAGTATCGCTCAAGGGGCTGCACCAATAAATATTCGATCGCCAGCATGACGGCCACGAAGGCCACCGTATAGCCGAGAATGGCGGTCACGTTGAAGAGCTGGAAGTTGAGATGAAGTTCGAAGCCAACACCGTTCGGCCGGCCAAGCAATTCGACCACTAGCACGATCTTCCAGATCAGCGAGATGCCGGTGCGTGAGGCGGTGGCGAAATAGGGCTGGAGCTGGGGCAGAACGACATTGCGAAACTTGCTCCAGGGCGAAAGCCGGTAGGCGCGCGCCATTTCGTCGAGTCCGGGGTCAAGTGAGCGAGCACCTTCGCGCAAAATCACAATGACATTGGGAATCTTGTTCAGGGCCACGGCGCCGATGGCGGCGGCCTCGTTTAGCCCGAACCACACATATGCGAGAATGATGATGACCAGAGCCGGAAGGTTCAGGAGCACGATCAGCCAAGGATCGAGGACGCGATTGACCGCCGGCATTTCACCCATAATGAGCCCAATGGCACTGCCTATCACCATGGCCACGACGAAGGAGGCGACCACGCGCCATAACGTAATGCCAAGCTCAGCGAGCAGGTCCCCGTAGACCGTCTCCTCGTAGATATACTCCATGACTGCGCCAGGTCCGGGCAGCAGCCTGCTCTGGGCGATCTCGGCGGCGATGAACCACATGAGAACGAAGCCCGCCACGGAGAGAATCGAGACCCAGGGCCCACGCGCGAGGCGCGGAGACCGTCCAGTCTCGGAGCGGGCAAAGGTTACGCTCACTGCGCGGCGCCGTGCCAGAAGGTTCCGGGCGCAAGCTCGGTGCCGGGGCCGACCAGCTTCTTGCCGCCCAGCTCTCGAAGGAACTGATACAGCACCTTGGCGTCCGCCTCGTCGGCGTCGCTGGAGCGCTCGGGGATGCCCTCGCGATAGCGCCGCCGCAGCGCCTCGAAAGTCGCTTCAGTGAAGGTGGGGTCATGCTCCGCCATGAATGGTTTCAGCCTGTCCCACTCCGCGTTGGACGTGGCGAGCAACTCGTTGGCTTTGGCCGCGGCGCGGAGAAAGCCTTGGACTGCTGGAAGATTCTTATCGGCCCAGCGATCGCCAAAGACATAGCCAATCATGGACACCTCGCCTTTGGCGCCGAGCTCGCGAACCACTTCCTCAAGGCCGATCAGCTGGGTGTAGCCGATTGCCTCAAGCCGCGCGGCATAGGGCCAGAAGTTGAGCACGGCATCGATCTCTCCCTGCTTAGCTCTCTCAGAGAGAAGCGGGGGCGCACCGAACTCCTGCGTGGTCGCGGTCCGCAGATCGATATTGGCGGTGCGCAGCGCATAGGCCACGATCAAGAGCCAGCTCTTGTCGAGTGGGCCGCCTGCGACGCCAAGCGTTTTGCCTTTGAGATCGGCGAGCGTTTTGATGGGAGAATCGGGCGGCACCATGATGGCGCCGAGCGCGGTCGTGAATGGCACGAAGGTGAAGTCGGCGCCGACGGTGCGCTGGCGTGAGACCCAGAGCCAATCGGTGGCGACGATGTCGACCGAGCCTGCTTGGATACCGAGAGTGGTCGCCTGAGTGCTTGCCAAAGGCGTGATGTCGAGCTCGATGCCTTCGGCCTTGTCGAGGCCGTTGGCTTGGATCGTATCGAGCACCCAGCTGACCGTGCCGAATTTCAGCACGGCTATTTCAAGCTTAGCCGGCTCCCCGGCTTGTGCGACGGCAACACCCGTTAGGGCGAAGACCAAAAAAGCTAACAGACGTGACCGCAACTTGTGCTCCTCCACGTTTCTCAAACAAAATTCTTTGGGACTAGCCAGGCGACGCACGCCCGAAGCTCGTATCGCCGCGGATGGGTAAGCGCTGCCGTGACCCTCTGGCGAGGCCCGAAATTCTTATGGCGCATAGTCGGCGAGAGTGGCGGGGCATAATCTACCGATCTCGCAATGCTTGGCAAGGTTCCATTATTTTCGTGCCAATGAGTGGCAAAACTGTCGGGAAGATTTGCCCGCCGCGTGGCCATCAGCTTGGCGCCTTCAGGCGGTAGCCGTGGCCCCGCACCGTTTCAATCAGGGGCTTGCGGCCCTCCGTATCGATCTTGCGCCTCAGCCGCGCGATATAGACATCGACGACATTGGTGAGGGGGTCCTCGCTATAGCCCCAGACCTGATTGAGAATTCTGGTGCGTGAGAACACGCGGCCTGGAGCGCCCATCAACAGCTCAATAATGGCGAGCTCCTTCGCCGTGAGCTTTATGGAATCGCCACCACGGGTCACTTCGAGCAGGTCCTTGTCGAGTTCGAGATCGGCCACTTTGAGGACGTTCGAGTTTGCCGCGAAATGGTGAGAGCGGCGCAGCAGCGCTTCCATGCGCACAAGAAGCTCATCGAAATCGAACGGCTTGGTGAGGTAGTCGTCGGCGCCGATCTTGATGCCCTTGATCTTGTCTTCCAGCGCGTCCATGGCGGTCAGCATGAGGATCGGCGTGTGAACGCCGTCCTGGCGCAGACGCTGGCACACGTCGTAGCCGTGCATGTCCGGCAGCATGAGATCGAGGATGACAACATCGAATTCGCCGGTCTTGGCGAGGTCGATCCCTTGTGAACCCGTGGGCGCGACGGTAACCCCATGATTTTCCGCACGAAGTCCCCGGTCGATGAAGTCAGCGACACGCGGTTCGTCTTCGACCAGCAGCACGTTCACGCCTGCTCCCCCCCGCCTTTCGCCGGCAAGACAATCGTGACGGTCGTCCCTTTGCCGATCCGGCTCTCCATCTCAATCCGTCCTTTGTGCGCCTCAATGATGGCTTTGGCGAGTGGCAGGCCGAGCCCGAGACCTTCCGCGTTCATCTCTATAGCTTTGCCGCCACGGCGGAACCGCTCGAAGACACCCTCGAGTTCCTCCGGCGCAATGCCGACGCCTTGGTCACGAACCTGCACCGTGACGTCCCCGTTGGATTCTCCAACTTTGACTTCAACCGCTCCCTTGGACTTGGAGTAGCGGACGGCATTGTCAAGCAGGACCATGAATAGCTGCCTGAGCCGGGCCGGATCACCCTGGATCATCTCGTGGCTCGCCGAACCCTTGGCGAGGGTGATGCCAATGGATTTGTCATAAGCGATGACTTTGGCATCGCCTACGACCCTCTCCACCAGATCGCTCAAGTCGATGGGCCGCAAATTGAGTGGCGCGGCGCCGGCGCCTTGGCGGGCGATGAACAGCAAGTCGTTGACGAGCACGGATAGGTGCTTGGCCTATTCGACGATGCGCTCGATGGACAGCTTGTATTCCACGACCCGCTTATTCTTGCCGCGCAGCGAGATTTCCCCCTCGCCACGAATGATGGTGAGGGGCGTACGAAGCTCATGGCTGATATCGGCGAAGAACCCCCGGCGCGTCTCGTCGATCTTGCGTAAGGATTCGTTGGCTTGGCGCAGCTCCTCGGTGCGTTCCTCGACGAGGGTCTCAAGATTGGTGTGGGCGTCCTGCAACGCCTTCTGGTGGGCTTGAAGGTCGGCGGCCATGCTATTGAAGCTCCGCCCAAGTTCGGCGAACTCGTCGCGGCCGGAAATGGTGATGCGGTGGGAGAGGTCGCCTTCGGCGAGCTTGGCCGTCCCGCGCAAGAGCTCGGCCAACGGCGCACGCAGGCCCCGCAACAGCAGGATCATCAGCGCCAGGGTGGTCAAAATCGCCAACCCAGCGTGGATTTGACTGAAGCGTTCGAGCCGCTCTAAGAGCTGTGCGGCATTCGCATCGATCCGCAACACTTCGGCGGTTTCGTCGGCAACGGCGACTTCGATCAATTCGTTGAGCTCTTGATCAATGCCACCTCTCAGCAATTCGATTAGCTTCTGCCAGGCGATGTCGGGCCGGCCGCGGCTGCGGAGCTGTTCGACCTCGGCTAGCTGGTCCAGCGTGTGTTGATACTCCTGTCGGATCGCCACCAGGCGGTCGATCTCCGCCTCCTCGGCATGCCGTTCCTCCTCCCCGACAATGGTGAGTTCCTTCACCGAAAGGTCCTGAAGCGCCGACAGGTCTGATTCGATGACCTTGTTTAGATAGGCCGCGCCCAAGGGGCGGTCGGTCATCCCGGTCAGCAGCGTATCGGTCCAGGCTTTGAACAGCTGTTGGCTGTGGCGGGAGAGCTGCAATTGCCGCTCGAGCTGCTCATGGGACACACGGGATCGTGTGAGGAAATGGTGCGATTGGGCCACGCCCCAATAGGCAAGGGTCGCCGCCGTTAGGGACATGGCGAGCAGCAGACCGGCCGCGATCAATAGCTTGGTGCGATACCGCATCAGATGCCTATAACCCCATGGCAACCATCATCAACGGCCTGGGGTATCCGCCTCCCTGTGTATCGGGCAAGGCTCCAACAGCGCCTCAAGCCCGCTAGAAGTCGGGCCCTACCTATACTGTATTTTGCCCGACGCCACCCGGCTTCCACAGGTCGCAATCTGCGGGCTTCGAGAGGCTCTCCTAAAGTCTG
>DAOVDX010000064.1 GCA_030669345.1 Methyloceanibacter sp.
ACCGCATAGGCAATGAGCTTGTGGTCGGGGCTGTGGCTCACATTGGCGATGCGGAAATAGCTGTGGGGCTCAGCGAGCGCGTTGCCGTCGACCAGGATCTGCTCCTCGCCGCCGTCGCGCGGCTTGCGGCAGAACAGTGGATGCTGACCGCCAACCACGAAGCGCGTGTAATAGGTGAAGGCGCCGTCGGGGGCTGGAACGCTCTCGTCGTCCTCTTTGATGCGCCCTTTCATCTCGGCGAAGAGCCTCTCCTGAAGCGCCTCCGTGTCCGCCATTACCGAGGAGGTGTAGGTGTTCTCGGCCTCGAGATGGTTGCGGATTTCCGGATCGAGCACGGAAGGGTCGCGCATGACCGTCTGCCAATTCGAGGCGCGGAGCCAGGCGTAGTCGTCCACCCGCTCGATGCCGTGGTTGGATGAAGCGAAGGGAAGCTTGCGCGCGCGGGGTGCGTCCGCGCGGGATTGATTGCTCTGCATGCTGAAAGGACTACTCGGGTTCGTTGCCGTTGGTGTCGCTGTTACCGTCTTCGCTATCGAATGCCAAGGCCACGCCGTTGATGCAGTAGCGCGCGCCGGTGGGCTCAGGCCCGTCGGAGAACACGTGGCCAAGATGGGCCTCGCATTTGGCGCAGTGAACCTCGGTGCGGCGCCTGAATAACGACCGGTCGTCCTGTTCACCGACCGCCTCATCCCCAGACGGTGCGTAGAAACTCGGCCAGCCGGTGCCGGAATCGAATTTCGTCTCTGAACTGAAGAGGGGCGTGCCACAGCAGACGCAGCCATACATCCCGTCGCGCTTCTCGGCATTGTGAGGATGGCTGAAGGCGCGCTCGGTGCCGTGCTCCCGGGTGACATGGAATGTCTCCGGGGACAGTTTCTCGCGCCCCTCCGCCTTTGATGTGCCGGGGCGTCCAGAACCAGCCTTCTCGTTCTTTTCAGCTTTACTCATTATGCGGAACACTTTCATTTTGGTTGGTATTTGCAGAATATAGGAACTGCTAAGCACCAGTCGCAGAGGTCTCGCGGCTCTCTCACGCAAGCTTGATTGAGATGCACCTAATATCTCGCCCGGTTAGAGACGCGAGTGTGAGTTTTGAACTAATTCCGGTCACGAAGTCGGGCGTACGAGCAGAGAAAGTCTGTTGGTTGCCGAGTTGCGCTGGTTAGCGCGCAGTGTTCGCTAGAAGAGCTGCGTTGCGATTTTATCAAGAAGTGCTATAGAGAACAAAATAGCCAAGCATGATTGTACGAAATGTATTATGTAGTTGCGTAACATTGAAGTTTCTCGTCATAAAAACGGCGTAATCTGGTGAGTTTAGAGAGTCACGTGGTCCTGAAAGAAGTGTAAGCCATAGAAAACGGCCCGCTTGGATCGATTCGGGGCGTGGGAAAGATCAAGGAGCCAATTCATGGAAGCGGATCTGGAGAAGAACGAACTCGTTGAGCTGACGGCTGAAATCGTCTCCGCCTATGTCGCCAACAACACGGTTGTGGCCACGGACCTTCCTGGGGTCATCCACAATGTGTTCGATGCTTTGTACAAAGCTTCCAGCTCGTATGGGCAGCCTGCCAAGGAAGAACTGAAGCCCGCGGTTCCGTTGAAGAAGTCCGTCACGCCCGAATTCATCATCTGTCTTGAGGACGGCAAGAAGTTCAAATCCCTGAAGCGACATCTTCGCACCCATTACGATTTGTCGCCCGAGGAATATCGCGAGAAGTGGGGACTGCCTCACGACTACCCCATGGTGGCGCCGAGCTACGCGGCCGCGCGTTCGGATCTCGCCAAACGCATGGGGCTCGGTCAGCGACGCAGATAGTTCCCGGCAGAATTCGCGCAGTCTTATCCCCGCGACGAGCTTCAGACGGTCGCGCTCTCGAATTGGGTGCCGTCAGGCTGAGTGCCAATCGATTTTAGGCGTAACTTCGCGACTTCTCCCTGATAGGCGCTCAAGAGCCCGAGATGCCGATTCAGGTCGTAGCTCCAATGGTTGGCGTGCGCGCGACGCCGTTCAGTGCGGAGCGCCCGGCGTAACTTGGCTAGCAGGTGCGCTCCACCTTCCGCTGTTTGATTCTCAATCTCGTGAGGCCAGAGCGCGAGCAGTCTCGGTGGATCCCATGACCTGACATAGGCCTCGGCGCTGGCAGCAGCGATGCTTCCGAAAATCCGTTTGCCGGGTGAGCTGCCACGTCCGGATTTGGGGTCTCCGGATGCTCTGTGACGGTGGCGGTCCTGGCCAAACATTACGGACTGATCGGCGAGAGCAGCGAGAGGCGAGGGCGGGGCATGCGCCATTGGGGCGAGGATGACTACCGCCCCAGCATTGACGGGTGTCGGGGAGGCGAGACTTCGCCCGCCGACCAAGACGTCTAGTGCGAGGCAGATTTCCTAGCGACCTCTGCGTCTCTCCGGATCCGTTGCACCATGGCCATGAGGCCGTTGGAGCGTTGCGGCGTCAGATGTTCGTTGAGATGCAGCGCGCCCAATGTTTGTGACGCGTCGATGCTCAAGATCTCGTTGGCCGTCTTCCCAGAATAGATGGCGAACAGGATTGCGACCAGGCCACGCACGATATGTGCGTCGCTATCGCCGATGAAAAAGAGGCGAGGCGTGCCGCCATCGGGATCGACGGTCGTCGAAAGCCAGACTTGGCTGACACAGCCCTGCACCTTGTTGGCGGCATTCCGCTTGTCGTCGGGAAGGGGCTTGAGCTTCCGGCCGAGCTCAATGACGTAGCGGTAGCGATCTTCCCAGTCGTCGAGAAGCTCGAAATCTGCACGGATATCGTCAAAACTGGTCGAGTTTGATCGGGCTAGCGTGTCCATGGAATCAATATATAGGTCAATTGCGGCGGCCGCGATGGGCCTGCGTTAAAAGGATGGGGCGTGCAGTTTGGGAGGGAAAGGGTGTGACCTTCTTAAATACGCGCCCTGTTGGCAGGCGGGGGCTGCCAGGACTCTAGTTCTGATCGCGCAAGGGCCTAAACTAGGCGTCCGGTCCGTCCCAGGCCACTTCGCGGTCCTGAGAGTTGAGCGTGTCTTGGGGTGTGGTGTCGTCCCAAGGCGCGGGTTCGAGTGGCAGGGCCGCCGGGACGGGCATAACGCCGCTTGGTTCGGCCTGCAGTGTCACATTTGCTTCGCCCTGCAGAGTTGCCGTCTGAGGCAGGTCAATGGCTTGGGGCAAGACATTGTTCAAGGCATTGTTCTGGGGCTGGTTGTTCGGGGACAGGCTGTCCTGGGCCAGGCTACTGCCGAGGGGCGTGCTCCGCCCTTCAATCAGACCCATCACCAAATCGGTGCCGTATTTGGCCTTTTGTACCAAGACTGTAAAGGCATCTTGGCCCGTGGTGCAGGTCTGCGGATTGCGCGTACAGAAGGTTGCCACCTCGTTCATCGCTGTTTGGGCGGTGCCGTAAATCTTGTTTTGTTGGTCCTTGTCCGTCGGGAGCAGCAAAAGCAGCACCACCAGCCAAAAGATGGACTTAAGAAGAAACTTCATCGATTCACCCTCTCTGTCGGGGCTGCGGCTTGCCGGCCGCATTCAGCCCCTGCACTTCCCCTGCAGATCACAACAATATAGTGCAAATAAAATAAAGGAGTTTCACTTGTTCCAGATAATTTTGAATCGATAAGCTCACCCAACGCAAAGTATCCTCCCGTTATGACTTCGGTAATAGTTAATTTCCTATTCATCGTTATTTGTTCGTTAATTTGTCTCAAATTGGGGTCGCCAGTCGCCTTCGAGGAGGCGCCTTATGCTTTCCTTAAGCGCTCGCGCCAATAATCCGGGTTCATAAGAATCGGGGACGTAGCGGGGAATGCCCGCTCCGGAATGTGCGTGGTTGGTAGTGAAACTGTACGTGGGCTAGCCACCTCTCTCGGCTCGCTAGTCCACCATTCGGCGCGCGGCGACGCGTTGACCTCCGCTCGTCATCAATCCTTCATCGCTTCGCGCCTGCTCTGCGGCGGCATCGCGCTGTGCGTCTTTCCCATCTATCTCGCTCTGGTCGGCAGGCCGTCACTTCTCGGCGCTATCGCGTTTCTTTGGCTGTTGTCGCCCATCGCCATCGCTGTCTTCGTGTCGCGGACCGGACGGCTCGCCACCGCTCAAATGATTTCCAGTGTGAACTTCGCGAGCCTCGTCACATATTGCGCATGGGCGACCGGCGGCCTCGTATCGGGCCTGCTCCCGTGGTTGGTCGTGGTGTCGCTTGAGGCGGCGCTCACCACAGACCGGCGCACCGTTGTCTGGTCGGCGGCAGCCGCGGGCTTTGGGCTTTGCGTTCTTGCCGTTCTCGGGGGGCTCGGTCTCGTGCCGGCGCTATATGCCTTGTCCCCGGCAGTATTTGTCTTCATTGGCGCCGCCTCGGCCATGGCCTATGCCGCAGGCACGGTGGCGATCGTTCAGTTGGTGCATGCAAAGTCCGAAGGCGCCATTCGCGCCAGCGAGGAGCGCTACCAGTTGCTCGCCGAGGCGACCAACGATCTGGTTACGCGCCACGACGACAAGGGCCGGGTGGTCTTCGCCTCCGCGGCCGCCCAACAGCTTCTTGGCGAGCCAGCGCGGAGACTCGTCGGCGACGGCTTCTTCGAACACGTGCATGTATCGGACCGGCCTGCTTATCTCACAACGCTTTCGCGCTGCCGGGCCAACAATGAATCGCTCTCCGTGGAATTCAGGGTGAGGCGGTCCGGAGGCGGCAAGGCGGCCCCTTATATCTGGGTGGAAATGCAGTGCCGTCCCACGCAGCGTGCGGATCGCGGCAAGCGCTCGTGTGCCTGGTTCCCGATAACAATTGATCATGCTGGCATTGTTGCCGTCACACGAGACATCTCCGGCCGCAAGGCGCGGGAGGCGGAGTTGCGTAAGGCCCGTGACACTGCGGAAGGCGCAAACCAGGCCAAGACGCAGTTCCTCGCGAACATGAGTCATGAGCTGCGCACACCGCTCAACGCCGTCATTGGTTTTTCGGAAGTCTTGAACCGGGAGCTTTACGGCACGCTCGGCGAGGCCCGGTATCGGGACTATGCGCGCCTCATCCACGAAAGTGGCGAGCACCTCCTCGACGTCGTCAACGACATTCTCGACATGTCGAAGATCGAGGCTGGAA
Source organism: Methyloceanibacter sp. (assembly GCA_030669345.1). GTDB lineage: Bacteria > Pseudomonadota > Alphaproteobacteria > Rhizobiales > Methyloligellaceae > Methyloceanibacter. Next base: position 5,108 of record DAOVDX010000064.1, read on the forward strand.
AATTTCAGATCGTCAGGGAGCCGTTTGATGTCGCCTCTTTGATCAATTCCTGCTGCGACCTCATGCGGCATACGGCCGAAAAGAGCTCGATAACTCTCAAGGTCGATGTGGCGCCCGGTATTCCTAAGCTTGCGGCCGACAAACGAGCCTGCAAGCAAATGCTTCTCAACGTGATCGCGAACGCCATCAAGTTCACCAAGCCCGGTGGATGGGTGCGTGTATCGGCGCATGTCGAGGCTCGCGACGTCGTGTTCACTGTCGCCGACAATGGCATCGGCATTGCCGATCAAGATTTACCGAAGCTAGGCCGCCCCTTCTTGCAGGCGAACAATTCCTCTGACTGCAGCAAAGAGGGCACCGGGCTCGGACTGTCGGTGGTGAAAGGCTTGGCCCGTCTCCATGGCGGGAGCCTCGAACTCAGAAGCAAGCTCGGCGAGGGTACGACCGCGACTATCGCCCTGCCTCTCAATGCGCCGGTCGAGCAGATCGAGGCGCCGTCGCATCCGTTGAAGGTGTCGGCGGCATGAGGTGCGTCATCGCGGTACGGAGCCTGTTTAGCTTCTCTTCAGTTTCGCCAGCCAAGATGTGCCTGGAGAGGCGTCGTATTCTTTTTGTCACTCTCAACAATCGCTGGTCCCAATGAGTGTAGTAACAGCGCGACTAATGTTCCTGGCCTTCTTCGGCCTCGCAGGAACGATCACCTACAACGCGCTCTATCTTCAGGAGCATCAGCCGAACGGCGGCGCCACAACGGCGGCAACTTCGCCGCAGGCTATGTCGCGGCCTGATCGGGCTGGTACGTCAACCGGGAATGTCGCACCGGTCAGCACCGACCTGCCACCCTTAGAGCCTGGAAAGGGCGAATCGCAGCTGGTCGTCAGAGCCGTACAACGCGAGCTCGCTACATTGGGCTATGATGTGGGACCGCTAGATGGCAGCTTGAGCGATAAGACGTGCGCCGCGATCTCGGCCTTTCAGACCAGCGAAGGTATTGCTGTAACGGGGCTCCCGAGCGATGACTTGCTGCGTCAAATCTTGCTTGGTCACACTGTAGTGTCCGGTGGAGCCACGGGCTCTCTGCCTTCGCCCGACAAAATTGCGGCGACTGCCGCGGGGCCCGCTACGGTGCTGGGTGTGCAACAAGTTCTCGCCGAACTTGGCTATAGGCCTGGGACGATTGACGGCGCTTGGGGCGCCAGAACGGCGCGCGCCGTCGAGGCTTTCCAGCGCGACCACGATATCGCCGAGACCGGGCGGATCACGCCCGAGCTTCTGAATGAGGTCCAGAAGGTAAGTGGGCGCGACGTCACTAAGACAGCCGCAAATCCATAGAATTCACGCTAGGCTGATCGCCCATGCGTGTGAAGAGTGAGATCTGGGTCGGAGCCTATCTCCGCCGTTGCCAAGCCGAAGCCATCCCGGCGGTGATCGTGCGGCGCGGGGACGGGGCGGCTGGCGTGATCTATGTCTCCGTCGACCGCCTCGACGGGACAGTATGCCTTTATGGCCCGGCGCCGGCTGGGCTTGACGGAACCGAGACGGATCGACGTTGGGTCCGCTGCCTCGGCGCATCGCCAGTCGTCTCGAGCGAAGCCAGCATCTATCTCGCGCGGCAGCTTGAGTTCGATTCCGATCTCTGGATCGTCGAGGTGGAGGACAGGGCGGGTCGGCATTTTCTCGGCGACGACGCGATCGAAGACTGAAGGGGTCGATCCGTTAGGCCTTTGTTAACCTTGCTGGGTCCTAATTCACGGATAGGCGCATTCGCGCCCGTGATCGTACGCGCCTTAAGGGCGACGTACTCCGTGGAGACCTAGAATGGCGACCATCTTGGAATTCCACCGACCCGATGACGCTGCGGCCCATTTTGATCAACCACTCGATGGTTTGTTGGGTGAGATTATCATCTTCCCAGGTGTGAAAATCGAACGACCGGGGTTGAGTGACGAACCCCAACATACGGGTTCGACGAAGCGCCGCCGTCTGGCGCGCGACCGGAAGAAGTCTCGGGGCTAAAGGCTAGCTTGAACTCTTGTGGGCCACACAAGAAGTGGCCAGGAGTGCACGTTCCGCTGCGGGGCCACGGCTCGGTCCAGCGAGCGGCGCGCGGATCAACGCAATTCCTTCAACGACCGGCGAGCTGACAACGACCACGTTGTCAAACGCCTCGGTCGAGTCAACGCCGACTTCCGCGATGGTCTGGTCCACGGTGGCGATGATCAGGTCGACTTCCGACTGCTTCATGTCAGCGCCTGCGACCGCGTAGAAGTTCTCGCCGAGCGGCGTGTAAAACGCGATCAACCATAGCCCATCAGCGATCTGTGCCCTGAGGCGAACCGGCCCCTCCGACAAGTCGTAACGGCAGACGGCATATCGAACATCAGGCGCCATCATTGGCATGACCTGCCGGCCCGGCGCGGCTGGTGGCAATTGGATCATCATGTTGGCCGGACCCAATGCCGCTAGTCGCGCTTGGGCATCTCGCGGCGCCAGCATGGGGAGCGTAAGTACCGCCACCACATGGATCAAGCCCGCGAGCACGAGGCAGAGCGCGATATAGAGTCCTGGGAGGCTTACTCGCATCGTACGCGCTCGATCTTCGGGAGGCGGTCTGGCGGGACCTGGCCAATTCCACTGATGTCGGTGTCGCGGGAGCCATAGACGCGCAAGACCAATACAAGGTCGCGGTCTGGCCCGGCACCGCCCGGCAGCCAATTTTCGGGGCGGGCTTGGCGTGAAAGATTGACGCGAAAGGTTCCATCGGCGCGCCGAATGGCTTCTTCGCTATTGAAGCTATAGCGGTTGGAGGGGTTGGCAATCAGCGAGCCATATTCGTCATAGACCGCAAGGGACCACCAGCGCGCGTTGAGGGCGGAGCCGACGATCGAATACTCGCAGCCCGAGCTGAGCCCGCGGCCTTTGTCATCCGTGCGCGCGACGAAGTAGCGGGCGACAGTGGAGGTGAGGGGCAGCCGGCCGCTGCGCGCAAGATGGGCCCGCGTATAGGGGTCGGCATTGGGATTGCCTTCGCTGAGCCAGCTCTGCCACGGCCCAACCCGCACCGTTGTTAGCTGTGAGCCGCGCTCGATCATGAACCAGGCAGAGCCAATGCCGAGGATCAAGGCCACGGCGAACGTGCCGATAAAATAGCCGAGCGCGCGCATGGACGTGCTGCCCTCTTCGCGCCACAGGCTAGTGTGGGTCGAGGTGCCCGTTATTGGCAGGTCTGGTGGGGCGATGGTCAAGCGGACATCGTCTTTCGATGGGGCGAAGCTGGTGAACGTCTATTGTGGAACAGGTGCGCCAGCAGCTCCAGCGGACGTTGCGTTCCCCGCTGCAATGGCCGCGGGTGTGGGGCGCAGACGCGGCGTCTCATCACTATTCATTGCTGACGCTAAGCTCGCCTGTGCAGCTGGGGCAGGTGCTTGTGCGGCGGGGCCCGGACGAGGCTTGTCGTTGGTGTCGAGGTCGGGTGCGTCCTTGAGCAGACCGCTGATCATTTCGAGCACATGACGCGTTGCCGCGGACATGTCCTTGACGTTCTCCGACGGTGGCGGCACCGGCAAGTCAGCCGTCGTGCTCTGTGCCATGACGGCGGCGATCCGCGTCTGCTCGGCGACTTGGCGGGGATGGAGCTCCACACCAGGGATCTGCGGGATGTTGTCGGTGTCATGAGCCGCGGTCATGTAGGTCTTCCAGGTCTGCGCTGGGAAGCTACCGCCTGTGACACGGGCCATGGGGGTGTAGTCGTCGTTGCCGTACCAAACGCCGGTAACGTACTGGCCGGTGAAGCCCATGAACCAAGCATCGCGGTAGGCTGAGCTCGTTCCCGTCTTGCCGGTATTATTGGTGTAGTCGAGCCGCGACCGTCTGCCGGTGCCCGCGGTCACGACGGTGTGCAGCATGGAATTAAGCTGTTCCACGACCCTGCGCTCGAAAATGCGTTTGCGTTCGGGCTCGTCACGATCGTGATTATACAACAGCTCGCCGGGAATGGTGCGGACCTCCTCGATGCCGTAGGGGCGCACCTCGATGCCGCCGGCGGCGAACACCGCATAGCCGCCAACATGCTGGAGCGGCGTCATGCCGGTGTCGCCGAGCGCCAGCGAACATGTCTTCTTCAGATGCTTGACGCCCATCTTCACCATGTTGGCGAGCACCTTCTCACGGCCGGCTTTCAGCGACAATTTCACCGCGACCGTATTGATCGATTTTGCCAGCGCGGTGCGGGCCGTCATGCGTCCCCGGAAACCGCCCGAATAGTTCTTCGGCGACCAGCGGCCGCAACTGACATAGCCGTCACTGACGATCGTATCGGGGGTGACGATGCCTTCCTCGAGCGCCGTGAGATAGACATAAGGTTTGAACGAGGAGCCGGGCTGCCGGTAGGCGTGCGCCGCACGGTTAAACTGGCTTACGCCATAATCCTTGCCGCCGACCATGGCGCGCACCGCACCGTCGGTTTCCATTGAAACCAAGGCGCCGGCGTCGAAGTTGCGGGACCGGCCAAACTTTTCGATGGTGCCCTCAAGCGCGTCTTCGGCGGCTCTCTGCAAACCGAGATCCACGGTCGTGCGGGCGACGATGATGCGGTTCGGTTTGCCGTGCATCAGCCGCTGCACTTCTTCGAAGGCCCAATCGAGAAAATAGTCCGGGACCTTGGCATCGCCCCGCTCGACAATTCTCGCAGGAGTCAGCCGGGCGCCGTAAACTTGGCCTTCGCTCAAATAGCCGGCTTCGACCATATTGCTCAGCACCTCGTTGGCGCGGGCGCGCGAAGCGGCGAGGTTGATGTGCGGAGCGTAGCGCGTCGGCGCCTTGAACATGCCGGCCAGCATGGCTGACTCCGACAAGGTCACTTCGCGGATCGATTTGGCGAAATAATACTGTGCCGCCGCCTCGACGCCGTAGGAGCCGCCGCCGAGATAAGCGCGATCGAAATAGAGTTTGAGGATCTCGGGCTTGGTGTAGTGATTTTCGAGATAGATGGCGATGAACGCCTCTTTGATCTTTCTCGACAGCGCCTTCTCAGGCGTGAGGAACATGTTCTTGGCGAGCTGCTGGGTCAGCGAGCTACCACCTTGCACCACCGAATCGGCGCGGGCGTTCTCGGCCAGCGCCCGGAACGTGCCCACGATGTCGATGCCGAAATGGTCGAAGAAGCGCCGGTCCTCGGTGGCCAACGTCGCCTTGATCATATGGTCGGGGATGTCCTCAAGCGGCACCGAGTCATCGCGCAACAGGCCGCGCTTGCCGATCTCGTTGCCATAGCGATCGAGGAACGTGACGCTGTACTCATTCGAAAGGTTGATCTTGCCTTGGGCGATCTCGAAAGCCGGCAGCGCGAAAGTGAGCAACACCAGGAAGCCAGCCACGGCCAGGCTCAAGCTCTCGCAGGCCAGCTCGTTGCAGGCGCGGACGAAGCCTTTGACCTCGAAGCGGCCAAAAAACGAGGAATAGGCGCTCCACCAGTCGCGGAACCCGATCCAAGCGCCATAGAGGCCAGAATCGATCCAAGAATCGATCTTCAGCCAGTCGATCAGCTTGCCGCGGTGATTACCTTGTAGAAAATCCCGCACTTAACTTCGACCTCTCGATGCGATCGCGACCGTACGG
>DAOVDX010000056.1 GCA_030669345.1 Methyloceanibacter sp.
GCGGCAAGATGGGCAAGATTCCAGGAGCATCCAAGGGCGGGTCATCTGAGGGCACGGCGGAAGGCGTCGACGGCGATGCGTTGCCGCCAGCCTCAAGTGACGTTGGCGCCAGCGCGCCGAGTGCAGCGCCTGCAAATTGCCCGAGGAATACGGAACTCTTAGGCGGCGTCTGCGTGCGCTACACGGCAAGCTGCCGTAGCGGTGTGCCGACGAACGCCAATGTTCCATCATGCCGAAGCGCGGAGGAAAAGCTCGTATGCAAAATCGGGTCGGACGGAATGCGGCATTGTTGCTGCCAGCTCTACGACAAGCGCTAGCCGAGGGCGTTATTTTCGCCAGGCCTCACGCAGCGTGCCGAGCACGCGGTCGAATTCCCCAAACACCCAGTAATGGCCCGCACCTTCGATGACTTCGAGTTGGCAATTGGGCAGCGCACCGGCGAGATAATATGCGGCGTCGGGCGGCACCACGGTGTCCTCACCGCCCTGCCACATGAACGCCGGAACGTCGACATCGGAGAGCTTTACGCTCCACTGCGCGCTGTAAAGGTTCAGGTCCTGGAGCGCACCGTCAGTGCCCGTCCGCAAGCCCTCGCGCAATGCTGCTTGGAGATTTTCGCGGACCTCGGGACGGTTCAGGACATCGCAGTCCGTCGCCGTCACCTGCTGCATCAGAAGATGGTAGGCGACGCTCGGCGCCCAATCCATCAGCGTCCTCAGTGTTGAGAAGAACGTGGCCGACGCGTGATGGGAGGTCTGCGAGAAGATCATCCGGTGCAGATGCGACATGCGAATATGGTCGCACTCGGCGATGGGGCCCACGGGGCTGACCAGCACTAGCCGTAAAATTCAGGATTTCAGCAAGTGAGCCGCAGCAACCGCGTGCGGGCCACCACCAGACATGCCCATGAGCGCAAAGCGGTCGAGACCAAGCGCGTCGGCGAGCGCTTCCACGTCGCTTGCCGTGTCGGCCAAAGTCTCGAAGCGGTGGAAGTCGGATCGTCCGTAGCCGGGTCGCTCGGGCGCGATCACCCGCAAGCCCCGGGCACGGGCGCCCTCGTCGGTCAAAGCGAACATGAACCGGGAGCCCGGCGTGCCGTGAAGCGCGATCACCGGCAGACCATCGGGGTCGCCATATTCCGCATAGCCGATCTTCCGGCCATCGCCGAGAGAGAGACTCTGCGACGCGCGATCGCTCACGCCTGAATTTTCATCTGTATCCATGGTTCCCCGGGTGGGCCGCAAGCCCGCCCCAGGGCAAGGCCTGGAAGGTGTTAGTCGCAGCCAATCATGACATCGCCGGGATTGATGATCAGCGCCACCGTCTTGCCTTCAAAGAGCTTGAGCGACTCCAGGGAGGCGATGGTGACGCTCGCCTCAATCATGGTGTCGCCGGCAATCTGCACATAAACGATGGCGGTCACGGCCCCTTTGCGGATCTCCATGATCTTACCTTCGATCTGGTTGCCCGTGCTGAGCTTGCTGAATTTCATGCTCTCGCCCCCTGCTTCATCCGCGACAATTATAGACCAGCCTAGCTGAGACTGGTGCAAAAGCGCTGGATGCGACGGCAAGCGTCCTCCAGCGCGTCCATGCCCGTCGCATAAGAGACGCGGAAGAAGGGCGAAAGCCCAAACGCCGCGCCAGGCACTACGGCAACGCCCTCATCCTCAAGGAGCGCCGCGGCGAAGTCGCCGTCGCTGTCGATGGCCTTCCCCTTCGGCGTCTTCTTGCCGATACAGCCTTCGCAGGACGGATACACATAGAAGGCGCCTTCCGGCGTCGGACAGCTCAAGCCCTTCGCCTGATTGAGCATGGAGACCACGACGTCGCGCCGCTCCTTGAACGACTTCACCCAGTCCTTCAAGAAATCCTGCGTGCCGTTCAGCGCCTCGACCGCCGCCCACTGGCTAATGGAACTGGGGTTGGACGTCGACTGCGACTGCAGCGTGCCAATGGCCTTGATCAGCGGCGCCGGGCCACCGGCATAGCCAATGCGCCAGCCCGTCATGGAATAAGCCTTGGAAACGCCATTTAGCGTCAGCGTGCGCTCTTTCAGCTTGGGCTCGACTGCGGCGGGCGTGGTGAATTCAAAGCCGTCATAGACGAGATGCTCGTAGATGTCGTCGCTCAGCACCCACACGCGTTCGTGGCGGAGCAGCACGTCGGTCAATGCCTTGATCTCGTCGCGCGTGTAAGCCGCGCCCGTCGGGTTCGACGGCGAGTTAAAGATGAACCACTTGGTCTTGGGCGTAATGGCCTTCTCGAGCGCTTCGGGGGTCAGCTTGAAGCCGTCCTTAAGCGTCGTCTCGACGATGACCGGCACCGCGCCCGACAGCAGAACGATATCGGGATAGCTCACCCAATAGGGTGACGGGATCACCACCTCGTCGCCCGGGTCGAGTGTGGCCAGTAGCGCGTTGTAAAGCACGTGCTTGCCACCGGCACCGACCGTGATCTCGTTCATTGCGTAGGCCAGGCCATTCTCGCGCGCGAACTTCTCGGAGATCGCCTTCTTAAGCTCGGGGATGCCGTCAACCGCAGTATATTTGGTTTCACCACGCTGAATGGCCTCGATCGCCGCCTGCTTGATGTTGTCAGGCGTGTCGAAATCGGGCTCGCCGGCGCCAAGACCAATCACATCAAGGCCGTCCGCCTTCATCTGGCGGGCCTTGCTGGTAATGGCCATGGTCGGAGAGGGCTTGACCCGTGCAAGCGTGCGGGAGACCAGTCCCATGAAGAACTCCTGGAAGAATGTCGAACTGCTGCGGGAAGAAATCGCGGCAACCCTATGCGGGCGCGCATTCCCCCGCAAGTGCAATGCACAATAAGACGGTAGGTGAATGGCCGCGCTCCCCTATCCGCCAGATGAAAAGCGGGGATCGCCCTCCCACAGCCACATTACGGCTAAGCCGCTGCCCCATTGCCATGGTCTCATCACCGTTATGCCGAGCATTGAGGGATAGTCGATGACCTTACGATCCCCAGCTCTGGGCCTTGCTAACCCCCTGGCAAATAGGCCTTTTCTATCGCCGACTGAGGCGTCGCTGGTCGATTCCCGGCCCGATGGCAAAGTTGTGATAGCAAATGAGGGCTTGCTCAGTCTCCAAGACGGCTGGGTCTGTGATAAATTCTATGGGCGCCCCACCCCCGGTGGGCTGAGAACCGAAATGCCGCTGGCGATGGGCGCGGCTTTGCCAGGAGAGACCTCATCAGGGGTCTCCGAGGCGGAGTCACCGACCCTAACGGCCATATGAGGCAATCGGAATGTTCGTCCTTCTCATCATCATCCTAAGCTCGGTGACGCTCCTTTGGTGGAGCCACCATCGCCGCGACCATACCTCCCCGCGGCGGATTGGGAGGAGGGTCTGATGCCGAAACGGGGGTCGGTGCAGTTCCTCCTCCTCTTCTTCCGCCCGCGCGCGGTGCTCGGGCTGGGAATTGGAGCGGCTGTCGTCACTCTTCTTCTCACCGGTCTGATTCAGTTCAGAACCGGCTTCCCTCTCCTGGAAAAGGGCGGGCTCGCTCAGGCCGTTCGCCAGAGCGTCTGGGAACAGGCGCTTGCCGGCCAATCGCAACCGGAGCGTTGGCCCTGGGAGGACATGTCGGTGAATATGTCGCTCGTGCCGGCGGCAAAGGTGCCCCGGCTCGGCCTCAGCGCCGAGATCATCAAACATGCCGCCGACGCGCCCGAGCAGACATCATCGGAGCCGCGCCGTGCCGCGCACGCGGACGCACGCAATGCGAACGCTCCGCTCGGCGATGTGGCGCTTAGCGACGTCGCCATCAGCGACAGCATCACCTTCACCACGGCCGATGGCGCACTCTGCGTCTATCGGGTCAGTGGACGCCGCGTGGTGGATCCGCATCTCGTCGATGGCGAAGCGGAGCGCAGTGACGGTGGGGCCTCGCTATTCACCTGCGGGCCGCTGGGACGGCTCATTATCGATGCAGCCCAAGGTGGTCTCACCCAAGGTGGTCTTACCGACGGCAAAGCACAGGCCGCGCCGCAAACAGTCGACGAGCAGCGGAACCTGTAGACGGCGATTCTTTGAGTTCGAGACGGTCAGCGCCGGTTATCTGCGCTGGGGTGCCGCACTCCCTGCAGGAGCGGCGGCTGGTGCCGCTTGCGCCGGAGCCTGCTTCACCACCGTATGCCCCTGCTGCCCGGCTACTGGAGCAGGCACAGCCTGTGGTGGCACGACAGCCGCAGGACGCGCGGTTGGGCGGCGATCCTCTTCCACCCGGGCTTTTAGCTTCTGTAGCCCGGCCTCGTATTCCGCACCGATAAAGCCATCGACCATCAAGGCCTTCCAGCGCTTGAACGGGCTTGAGCCAGTGGGATAGCCGAAGCTCCAAGTAACCTTGCTGCCTGAGCCGGCGGGCGCGAGGTCAAAGTCGCCTGTCCCATCCAGCCCGTTAAAATTGGCCATGAGCTCCACACTCTTTGGCTGCTCAGAATTGACGATTTCCATGCTGCCAATGCCGATGGAGGGGTTTTCACTCTCCCAGCTGATCTTCGCGCCCTTACCCTCCTGGGGACCAGAATAGGTCACCTTCATGTTGGGGTCGCGCGCCGCCCGTGACGACCAGCTGGCGTAGCGGCGAGGCGAATTGAGATAAGGGAAGATGGCGTATTCCGGGGCGTTGATCACCACAGAGCGTGCCACGGTCACATGGGCCGGAAGCCCGAGTGCGACGGCTCCCAAGATGAGAACGAGAGCACCAAGCCCGAGGAATAGCCGCATCATTGGCCCCATTACAAACTCTCCTTATCCTCGGATAAAACTTCTCGCAGGCCAGCGCTTTCGTCGCGTTCCGGCCACGCCAACGCCTCGCTTTTTCACAAAAAACGATTACAGTCCGCACGTCAACAAGAGGGAGGGCTAGAGATGAGTCTTTCACCACCGACAACCATCGTCTTTGTGATTTCGGTTGTTCTCGCGACCTTGGCCATCATCGGCACATTCATCCCGATTCCGGTCATCACCGACCAGGGTTTCTGGGTCATGGTGGTGGCTTTTGTGATCCTCGCCTGCGGCAACATCTTTAGAGGCTTCTAGCCTCCAGCGCATGCTTGCGGCCTCTGGGCGGGCGACTTCCAACCAATCAGCATGATCTTGACGGTCAGGCTTTAGGGAAAGCTCAAGGAAGAAGGGCCGGCCTTTTTGTGAGCCGGCCCTCCTTGATCTACGGCCTAGTCGTCATCGTCTCTCGCCCATGGCGGCCGGTAAGGCTGTGGACTCGAGCTCGGTAATGACTGGCGCGACGAGTTGAACCCGGGCAGCCCGGTCACCGGTCCTGGCGGACGCGGCGCCATGCCCCCCGCGCCGCTCGATGGCGGAGCCATTGGCCGGGGTACAGGCTGAGGGATCGGCGGTGCCGGCCTCACCGGGACCGCCGCCATAGGAGGCCTTGGCGCAGGCGCTGGTGCGACTGGTGCTGGCGCGACCGGCGTAGGTCTCGCCACAACAGCAGGCTTCGGCTTAGCTGCCGGCTTGCGTTTGGCCGCTGGCTTACGCTTAGCAGCAGGCTTGGCTTTTGCCTTTACTGCAGGCTTGCGCTTCGCCGCCGGTTTGGCTTTTGCTTTTGTGGGCGGTTTACGCTTTGCCGCTACTGTTTTGACGGTCGGCTTACGAGCCGGCGCCCTTCGCGCAGATTTCTTCTTAGCGGCCGGCTTCCTGGCCGACTTTCGCGCCGCTGGCTTCCGAGCCGTGGACCGGCGTGCGGTCGTCTTGCGCGCAGGGGCCTTACGTGCGGTCGTTCTGCGTGCAGTGGACTTCCGCGCAGTCTTACGTACTGCTGGCCGTCTCGCAGTCTTCTTACGAGCTGCTGGTTTCCGTGCAGTCTTCCGAGCAGCTGGCCGTCTCGCGGTCATCTTGCGCTTGGTCGTTTTACGCGCTGCAGTCTTGCGAGCCGCAGGCCGCCTTGCTGTGGTTTTGCGCGCGGTCGTCTTACGCTTGGTTGTTTTGCGTGCTGCTGGCCGTCTCGCCGTCGTCTTGCGAGCTGCGGACTTCCGCGTAGTCTTCCTGCGAGCGGGTGCCTTGCGCGCGGCAGTTTTACGCGCAGGTGTCCGCCTTGCAGTCGTCTTGCGGCGCGCTGGGCTCTTACGTACGGCCTTCTTTGCTGTCGCGCGTTTTCTCGTTTTGGTTTTCGTAGCCATAGCTTTGCTCCGATTCTGTTTGATGACGCTTCAACCCGTTCAACACGACGCGTACATCGAATCACGCTTGACTTGGTCCAGGCTTGCCGTCCCCCATGGCGAGTCAATTATTTTTTTCAGCTCACGTTCGTTACAACAAAAAATGGCAATTTAGCGGGCACTCTTCAGTGCACATCAACCACCAACTCTTTGTGGCCACATCATCATCTGCCGGAAATTGTACATCGCTGCATAAAACGAATCGCTCCGCCAAACGCAGATGTTGCGCGCGTCAGCACACAGCCCGCGCCAGTTACGTACGTGATCGCACTGTTCGAGAGAAGCGATCCGCGCTGCAGAACAAAAAAGAGTGTGTCAAATGCCAAACGCAGGCCGAGGCGGCGGCTAGGGCATATGCTCCAGGGTCTCTTTGAACGGCGTCGAGGAGATGTGCGGGTCGCCTGTAAACGGAAAATCAAAGGCCAGAGCAAGCACCAACGACATCGCCACCAGGGCCGCTAGCGACGCCGTCATGAGAACCTGCGCCGCTAAATTCGACGATGCGAAGAAGGCGGGGTATCCGAGGGTAATCGCACCGCCGATGATCAGGACGATCCAAAGGATCATCGGCACCGAGCCGTTTGCGCTCTCCAACCGTTCGATCCGGTTGTCCGCGATCTCCGTCAGCAATCTCAACGCGTCCTGGTAGAGCGCCAAATCTCTGCGGGTATTCGGCTCCAGGGCAAGGATAGCCGTGCTGAGCTTCCTGAGATCCATACTGACGATTGGGCTGGCCGTGCCGACCGCCATGGTTGGCCACTCATGCGCCGGCACGTCTTTGGCATAGGCCATGAGATCCTTGCTGATTTCAGTGCCACCATCGAGTGGCAGGGCATGAATCACGAGTTGCAGGTCGACAACGGCCTTCGCCTCGTCGCGAACCGCCCCGTCTGTATTGGTGTAGGTCTCCCAAACAGCGATCACGACGAAGGCCAGCAACACGGCATAGAAGACGCCGACCACGGCGAATTTGAAGCCGGCAACCTCATTGTTGAGGCTCAGGCGGCTCACACCGTAGACGTAGCGGGCCAAAAGCATCAGACCGACGGAAAAGACTTCAGCGGCCACTGTAACGGCGACCGCCACCATCCAGATCGGCATGTCATGCATGAACGTCAGCAACTGCATCTCAGGCACACCCTCTGATTTTTATTGGTTCTCTTGTAGTCGGAAGGCGTCCCAATAGGAAATGTCCCCTTGGCCCGCCACTTCCCTGAGGCTCGAGGCACACCCCCTAGCCAAGGCCCCTCCCCGCCGCCATATTCCGCCAATGGCATATAATGTCCCCAAGACCTTTGGCTCTCGCGCCGAGCCGCGCGCCGTCACGGGCGAAGACAGCGGCATGCCGCTCAGCGGTGACCGGCGCACGCCTGGCTTTGGCGACGCACCGCAACCGCTGATCCAAGACCACCCCTTGGTGACCGGGGACGTCCCCGACTTCGCGCCCCACCGTCCGGCACGGCCCGACAAGTCCGAAGGCGGGATCGCGCTGGATCTCCAGACCGAACTAACACCCAAGGGCGATCAGCCCTCCGCCATCACCGAGCTCGTCACTCAGGTGAACGCGGGTGAGCGCGACCAGGTGCTGCTCGGCGTCACCGGGTCCGGCAAGACCTTCACGATGGCCAAGGTCATCGAGCAAACGCAGCGCCCGGCGTTGATCCTCGCCCCCAACAAGACGCTGGTCGCCCAACTCTATGGCGAGTTCAAGAGTTTCTTCCCGAACAACGCGGTCGAGTATTTCGTCTCCTTTTACGACTACTACCAGCCCGAGGCATACATCCCGCGCACCGACACCTATATCGAGAAGGACAGCGCCATCAACGAGCAGATCGACCGCATGCGCCATGCCGCAACCCGCGCGCTGCTCGAGCGGGATGACGTGATCATCGTGGCCAGCGTGTCCTGCATCTACGGTATCGGCTCCGTCGAGACCTATACGGCGATGACCTTCAGCCTGAAGCGCGGCGACAAGGTCGACCAACGGCAATTGATGGCCGACCTCGTGGCCCTGCAATATCGCCGCAACGACGTGAACTTCGTGCGCGGGAGCTTCCGCGTGCGCGGCGACACCATCGAGCTGTGGCCCGCCCATTTGGACGACCGCGCCTGGCGCATTTCGCTGTTCGGCGACGAGGTGGAGAGCGTGGTCGAGTTCGACCCCCTGACCGGGGTCAAAACCGACGAATTCAGCGTGGTCAAAATCTACGCCAACTCCCATTATGTGACGCCGAAGCCGACGCTTAAACAAGCGATCAAGGGCATCAAGGAAGAGCTGAAGCTGAGGCTTACCGAGCTCAACGGCGCCGGCCGGCTGATCGAAGCGCAACGGCTTGAACAGCGCACGCTCTTCGATATGGAAATGATGGAGGCCACCGGCTCCTGCGCCGGCATCGAGAATTATTCGCGCTATCTCACCGGGCGCAAACCCGGTGAGCCGCCGCCGACTTTGTTTGAATATCTCTCCGATGACGCTTTGGTGTTTGTCGACGAGAGCCACGTGACCGTGCCCCAGATCGGCGGCATGTTCCGGGGCGATTATAAGCGCAAATCCACGCTCGCCGAATATGGCTTCCGCCTTCCCTCCTGCATGGATAACCGGCCCATGCGCTTTGAGGAGTGGGATGCCATGCGCCCGCAATCGATCTATGTGTCGGCGACCCCGGCGAGTTGGGAGCTTGAGCAGACCGGCGGCGTGTTCGCCGAACAGATCATTCGCCCCACCGGCCTGATCGATCCGCCGGTCGAGGTGCGCCCGGCCACCACCCAGGTCGACGATCTCATCGACGAGACGCGCAAAGTCGTCGACGCCGGTTATCGCGTGCTGGTCACGACGCTGACCAAGCGCATGGCCGAGGATTTGACCGAGTACATGCATGAGCAAGGCATTCGCGTGCGCTACATGCATTCCGACGTCGAGACCCTGGAGCGAATTGAAATCATTCGCGATTTGCGGCTCGGCGCCTTCGACGTGCTGGTCGGTATCAACCTGCTGCGCGAGGGTCTCGACATTCCCGAATGCGCGCTGGTCGCCATTCTCGACGCAGACAAGGAAGGCTTCTTGCGGTCCGAGACCTCACTAGTTCAGACCATCGGCCGCGCCGCGCGTAATGTAGACGGACGCGTCATTCTCTATGCCGACGGGATCACCGGCTCCATGGAACGCGCCATGGCCGAGACCGACCGGCGGCGTGAGAAGCAGACCGCATGGAACGAGGCCAACAACATCACGCCGGAAAGCATAAAGAAGAGTATCGGCGACATTCTCGGGAGCGTTTATGAGCGCGACCACGTGCTCGTCGATGCCGGCACGGGCTTTGCCGATGGCGAGCAAACGCCGGTCGGCCACAATATCAAGACGGTCATCGCCGACATGGAGAAACGCATGCGCGCCGCCGCATCGGATCTCGAGTTCGAGGAAGCGGCGCGGCTCCGTGATGAGGTCAAGCGCCTGAGCCGGATGGAACTTGCCATCGCCAATGATCCGCTGGCGCGTCAGTCGGAGCTAGAGCACACGGCAGCTCAGACGGACATAAGCCGGCCCCACAAGCCGGACCTCGACGAGATGGGCCCGCATAACCGCGAGATCCCGCTTAAGACGGCACGCCCGCGTTCGAAAGCCGGCAAGCCCGGCACCCGCGCCCTCAAAGGCAAGAGCCGTTAGGCTCAAGCGCGCCTCTACGGGCAGCGATAGGCGTTCTTGCCGATCTTCTTCGGGAACTTACCGAAACCGCACCAACATAATGTGCCTCGGACCTTCCCACCTTTGCACTGAATGCCGGCAGGCGCTTTCTTGCTTGATCCAGTCTTCTTAGGCGGTTTGGTCAGCTTTGGAGGCGTTGTCTGTTTCGGCGGCGTCGTCAGCTTCGGAGGTTTCGTCACCTTCGGAGGTATCGTCAGCGAAGGCCGCGTTTGAGTCCCCGCTGGGTTTGATTGCGATACGGGCTTATCGCAAACATAGACATTTTTCTTGAGCGTCTTGCGATTGTAGCCCTTCGGGCAAATGCATTTGCCCTTCCGGACGCTTCCGCGGGCGCAGCGTATGACAACCGGCGTCTTCACGCCTGGGGTGATCGTCTGTCCCCCGGACACCTTCACGCAGCGATTGAGACGCGCCTCTGCACGGGTATGTGTCCAGCCTCCCCCTCCGGTCAGAGGGGGAATATGTCGATAGAGAAGCCCGGCCCTATAGGACCGGGCTTCTTGTTGCGCGCTGGAGTGCCGGGCCAGACATTGTTCTAAAATGGCCCGCGTTTTAACTCTTTACTAAGCAGAACAGAGTGAAGTGGCTGAAGTACCGAGTTGAGTACTAAGTAGCGTAAAGGGAATCAGTCATGCGCACCATTATTGCCCTTGCGGTTGTCACCGCGACCTTCGCCCTTGGCGGGTGCTTCCATCACCAACAACAGGCTTACGTCACCGATCTTCCGGTGGCGGATGCGCCCTACAAATAAGCCTTCCAGTCATCCGGCTTTGGCCAACGGGGAACGAGCACCCGAAGGGTGCACGAGATCTGTCTGTATGGGGATGGAAGACGAGAGTATCTGCGTAAAAAAAAGCCCGGCCCTACCGCCGGGCTTTTTTCTTGATGGGGGCGAATGTCACGAGACGGAACCGTGGCCCGCGGGGTGCGTTCTCAAGTCAAGCTGGATGCGAAGCGTGAACCCATACAGGCACGCTCAAACCGCGATGCGAGAATAATGCGATGCCATTCGAGCCAAAGGTCTTAGACCTAAGCACTCAAGAACCGGATCGGCTTAAGCTCCCGGCCTCGAGTTGGTGGATCCCTTCGCTGACGATCTTTGTGGCCGTGCTGGCTGTCATTGCGGCGTTGGCATAGACGCCACCACGTCAGAACACGCTGTTGCCGCAGCCCTGGACCCAGACTCACAACCTCACCGCCGCACCAATTGCGCCGACGGCGACAACCACCGGTCTCGTTCCTCAAGACCTTGTGAGGATATATGAGCGGCAATTGAACGCAGCGTCCAAT
>DAOVDX010000060.1 GCA_030669345.1 Methyloceanibacter sp.
GGCTCGCTAGGGTAAGGCAAGCCTGAGGTCGTCCAGAGCCATGGACGGCTCAAGGCGGAGGGAAGTTAAACGCGAAGTGCCACGGTCTGTTGAAGTCGTCGCCGTACCGTGAGGCGAACTCGACAGGGCAGTTTGCGCCACCGCAGCCCCCCGCTAACCCGGTTCCAGCCCGGCCAGGGCAAGGACCGCGTCGTAGCAACGCGACGGAAAATAAGGGCCGAGGTCAGGTCGCGGTGCCGCTTTATGGGCAACCATGGAGCTGTGCATGTGGCCAGGGACCGAAAGGTCTCGCGACGCCGACTGATCGTCCCGAACGGGCGTGAGGGCGACATCGCAACAGGGAGGCGGGGCCCCAAAGCCCCGCCTTTCCTTGTTTTGCGCGGCCCATAACTTCCTCATCCCCCCTTTAGCTACCGGCGCCACATCGATAAGATCGCGCGCCCATGAAAACCCCGCACCCAAATTCCGCGCCTTGTGCCGTTGTCGCGGCCGCGTTGCTGATCGCGCTCACCGCGTTGTCAGCCTGCAGCACTGTGAGCAGCATCAAAGGTCCCGAGGATGGCGCTTCGAGCGAGAAAGCCGCGCGTAACATCGAACCCAACGATCCCTTGGCCAGGCCGACACAGATTGGTTGGACTTCAGCGCGTGCAACACGGTGCGGCTTCATCTTCAGCCCCAACCGACTGCGATCAAACTATCTCACCGCAGAAAGAACCGCCGGGCGTACGGACGCCGAAATGCGAAAGATCGCGAAAGCCTATGACTACACCCGTGAATCCGTGACCCTGACGATCGATGACAATGCCGGCTACTGCAACAAGGAGCGCCTCGACGCGATCAGGGTGGATCTCAATCGCTACCTCGCGGGCGACTACCGGGCCAAAGCGCGCATGGCGCGCTAGCGATCGAGCGCGCCGTTAACCGGCGTCTGCGCCTTGGGCGCGGAGCGTAGTGGCGGTGCCGGCTCAAGCTTGATCTTGGTGGCGATGCGCATGAGCAGGCTATCCTCCGCCTCACCGGCAAGCAGATAGGCGACACCGTCTTCCGCCCAGGCCACCGTGCCGATCTCCCCATAGTGCTTCTCAGTCAGCGTGCCCGACCCCTCCCCCTTCTTGGCGTAGAGCGCAAGCGGTGCGCCAGTCGCGCCGAGATACAAAATCTGGGTGAGCGGCGCGCCCCCGGAACGCAAAGCTTGCGCGCGAACGAAACGGAATCCTTGCGGCTCAAGATTGGGAATCTTGAGGTTGGTGCCAAGGATTTGCGAGAGCTGGAAGGCAACGAAGTCCGGGTTGCTTTGACTCTCCACACCGACCTCTACGCTCGCCCGGCTGAGAAGTGCGTGCGCGCGTGCCGCTTCCTCCTGCCAATCAGTCGAAAGAGGCGCCGTCTGTACTGGGAGCATAACGCCTTGTGTGCCGGAGTTAAGACCCGGGAACGAAAGCGGCCAACCGTAGCCGACTGCCGCGAGGCCCAGCGCCACGGCAATGCCAACACCGGCAAGCGCCACTTTAAGGATGCTCCGCTCACTAAGGCTGCTCTCCTGCACCGGAACCGATACGGCAGAGACATCCATCTCCTCACCTGCCAGGATCGCTTCGAAGGCCGCCTCAAGACGGTTATGGGCCTGCTTCAGCGCCTCGACGCGGGCGGCGATGATATCGTCTTGATCGAAAACCTTCTCCACCGCGCGGGTCTGCTTGCGCGCGAGTTGTCCATCGACATAGGCCACAAGAAGTTCGTCGCTGAGTTCGGTCATGATTTAACCTCTGAGCCCTTCGGGATAGAGGGTTTCGACAATGGCCGCGGCTGGTGCGGGCGGGCGGGCGCTCAACCGGTCGGCAAGAGCCGCGCTAACGCGCACAAGCCGCGCGGCGATGATGTCCGTGCCGACATCGAGAACACGCCCCGCGTCTTCATGGTCGAACCCTTCGCCATAGACGAGGAGCAGCGTGAGACGCTGTTGCGCGGGCAGACCACTGAGAAAGCCTACGACCGGCGTATCGAGATAGCCGTCAATCTCTTGGTAGAAGAGGTCTTCGAAACCGGCGTCAGCGATCTTGGCTTGCGCAACGGGATTGGGATGGCCGCGAAGCTCGTGCAGCCACGTGCGATAGATCTCACCGAATGCCCACACATCCAGCGCCGTGCCAACTTGATAACGATACTGCTCGGCCAACATGCAATGCAGCGCGCGGCTGAGCAGGCCAGTGCCTTCACCCCGTTCACCGACCAGAACATCGGCGAACCGCATCAGTCTCGGCAGCATGGCGACAAGGCCTGGCCGTACAGAGTGCTGATAATCTTCTGCCTGCACGCCTTGTCCCCCGTCGCTTGGGTCAGTGCTGGCTTCGTGTGAATTTTCCCTAGCGAATCAGTAGAATAGCACAGTCCGGCCAGCGCTCACGAGGCGACATCAGCCGATGCTTCAACCAAAAAGCGCTTGCTTCGTTGTGCCAGCGTGCCTAATCTTTACACATGAGGGGGAATTTCCAATGACGACCGCGCCGCCCGACCCGGGTCAACCGGGGCCGCAGGCGGACGCCGTTTCCGGAACAACGGATGCGGCACCACGCGCGACCGCACCAGCGCGTGGCGCGTGGCACAACCGTCTTGCCGGACGCATCGCCAAGCTCGCCGAGAAGACGTCGAGCCAAACCAAGCATGTCACCAAGGAACGCATTGCCCACGCCGCCGAAAACGTACTGCCCGAGATAGGACGCACCAGCGCCAAGATCAAAGAGCATGCGCGACCGGAACGGTTGAAGCAGGATTATCGCGAGATCCTCCATTGGCTGCATGAGCGCGTGCTCGATCCGCCTAAAGAGCAATTGTTCTTCGCGCAGACGAAAGACCCTGTTGCGCTTTCGGGGCTCACGATCAACGCCATTAGCCGAGAGTACGGCCACGACTACCGGCCAACGCCTTGCCAGTTGTTTGAGTGGACGCTGGCCGCCATCGACTACGATCTGTCAAAGCTGACCTTCGTCGATCACGGCGCCGGTAAGGGGCGTGTGATGCTGCTCGCTTCGGAGCATCCTTTCGCGTCGGTCGCCGGCGTTGAGTTTGCCGAGGAATTGCACGACGCCGCCACCATGAACATCCAGCAATATCCGCGCTCACGCATGCACTGCCGTAATGTGGAATGTGTTCTGGAGGACGCGTGCCAAGTCGGACCGCCGGATGGCGAGGCCGTCCATTATTTCTTCAACCCGTTCTCGCGTGAGGTCTTCGCCGAGGTCTTGAACAATCTCGTGGTGTCGTACCGTCAGCGGCCACGACGGCTTTACCTCATCCTCGTCGATCCAGTGGCAACTGATCTTGTCGACGAGAGCGGCGTGTTCGCACGCATAGAACTTCCGACGCAAGAACGCCTCAAGGTCCGGCTGTTCAGCCCCTACGAGATTGCGATCTATCGCTCGTTAGCCTGACCGCCAGGCCTCATTTCACGCCGAGCTTCTTCTGCAGTTTCGACGACGAGGTCGTGTACTGGAAGATCAATTTCTTATCCGGAAAAATGTATTTGTGCACCCGCTGGGACATGAGCGCAGCTTCGTGGAAACCGGACAGGATGAGCTTCAGCTTGCCGGGATAAGTGTTGATGTCGCCAATGGCGAAGATGCCTTTCTCGCTCGTCTCGAATTTCTCGGTATCAACCGGGACGAGGTTCTCGGCGAGATTGAGCCCCCAATTGGCGACAGGACCAAGTTTCATAGTCAGCCCAAAGAACGGCAGCATGATTTCGGTCTGCTGTTCGAATGACTCGCCGTCGGCGCCCTTTACGGTCGCGCCAGTGAGTTGACCGTCGGCGCCATGCAGCTGCGTCACCTGACCGAGCTTGAATGTGACGTCACCGCTGTCGACAAGCTCCAGCATTTTCTGCACCGAGGCCGGTGCGGCGCGGAACTCCGAGCGGCGATGCAACAGCGTCAGCGACTTGGCCACGGGCTGTAGGCTCAAGGTCCAGTCGAGAGCGGAGTCGCCGCCACCGACGATGAGCACGTCGCGATCCTTGAACGCATCCATCTTGCGCACGGAGTAAAACACCGACGTGCCTTCATAGTCCGCGATGCCGGGAAGCGGCGGACGCTTCGGCGTGAAAGAACCGCCACCAGCTGCAATCACCACGACCTTGCATTCGAACTGAGTGCCGCAGTCGGTGGTGAGCCGGAACCCATCGTCGATCCGCTCAAGCGTGTCGACCTGTTCTTGGAAATGATACTCGGCGCCGAACGGCTTGATCTGCTCCAGGAGCTTGTCGGTCAGTTCCTGACCGGTGACCACGGGCAGTCCGGGCACATCGTAGATCGGCTTCTCGGGATAAAGCTCGGCGCATTGGCCGCCTGGCCGATCGAGAATATCGATGACATGCGCCTTGATGTCGAGCAGACCGAGCTCAAACACGGCGAACAGGCCTACGGGCCCCGCCCCAATAATGACCGCATCGGTCTTGATCACATCGTCTGCCATAGCGCCTCAGAACTGTTTTTCGGGAATCCGAACCTTGAGACCGTCGAGGGCCTCGGAAATTTTGATCTGACAGCTCAGCCGGCTCGACGGTTGAATGTCGAAGGCGAAATCGAGCATGTCTTCTTCCATCTGCTCCGGTTGGCCGGTCGCCTCGCGCCAAGCCTCTTCCACATAGACATGGCACGTCGCGCAAGCGCAGGCACCGCCGCATTCCGCCGCAATGCCACGGACCGAATTCTTCACCGCGGCTTCCATCACCGTCATGCCGGGTTCCGCGTCGACCACGTTTTCGGTCCCATCGGGTTGAACAAAGGTAATGCTGGCCATGAGGTTGGCGGGCTCTAAGCTTGATCCATCTTGGGAGCTGGGCGGCGAGGATTGCGCGCGCCCGAAGGGAACGCGCGAGAAGGGAATACCCGCTCGCGGTTCGTGCTCTATAGTGCAATTGAAACTGACATTCCAGCGCCATGCGGCGCTTTATCTTCAAGCGAGTGGGTCAGCGATCCTTAAAGCGCCGGCACGAAATTGGGCCAGGCCATCTCGCTCTCCGGTCCCATCGCCAGCCCTGTCCGAGGTCTGGCCGGAACGCTTCTTGGGGTGGGCTCGAACTAGCGCCAGACGGTAATGTGATGGGTCTGCAACCAGCGGAAGCGGTCATTGGCTGCCGGAGCTCCGTACAAGCACGCAATTCAGGCGGCCGCGTCACAGATTTTTTGGCGTAGTTTCAATGCCTTGATAGGCATTAACCCAAGCATTCGAATCAGCTTCTTTTAGCCCTAAAAATTCGTTAACGATGTTGGGAGAGGGGAAAAGCGTTGGGGGCTCTTCCGGTTAGTATACGATACCGGAGGTTGATGCGGGGTCCCGCGAGATCACAACACGCCGAAAGGCGAGTTTCGGTCTGAAACGGCGCAAAATTCTCCGATATTTTTAGTTTAGTGCTGTGAAGAACGCGTAATGGCGCAGGAACGAGCAAAGTCGCCGTCCACGAAAGCGACGCCGGAAGCCAAAGACGAAGCCAAGGGCCCTCTGGGCGCAATGATGGCGGAAGGCAAAGGCAAGGCGAAGTCCGAAGAGACCCCGAAGCCGGAGCGTAGCGCCCAAATGCCTCGACGTTCCACCTTGGCCGATCGGCTCAAGGCCGAGCAGCACAAGCGCGAAGAACCCAAATCACGCGATCTCGAGCGTGAAGAGGCAAAGCCTCAGAGTTTCAAGCGCGAAGAGGAAGCCAAGCCGACCGAACTGCCCGAGGCCACGGTTGGCGCCCCCTCCCCTAAGAGTATCGCCAAGACGCGCCGGCCCGCCGGTCCGCCGCCCCAGCGCCGTCTCGCGGCGCCCGCGAATGACGATGTTCCGTCCATTGGCGGCCTGATCTTCGCCCTCCAGCAAAGGCCTTCGCGCACGCCGTTCCTCGTTGCGCTGATCGCCTCCGCTGTTTGGTTCGTCGTCGGCGGCTTCTTTGCTTACGGCGTCATCGCAAACCAGGTCTTAGACAACGGGCTCCTCAGCGCCTCGGCTTTGTCGGCGACTGCTGCCATTCTCGTTCCTATCGTCGTCTTCTGGGTCCTCGCCCTTCTCGCGTGGCGCGCCCAAGAACTCCGCCTCATGGCTTCGGCCATGACGGAAGTCGCCGTCAGGCTCGCCGAGCCCGACAAGCTGGCCGAACAGTCTGTCGCCTCCGTGGGCCAGACCATCAGGCGTCAGGTCGCAGCCATGAACGACGCCATCTCCCGCGCCATCGGCCGGGCGAGCGAGCTCGAATCCATGGTGCATAGCGAAGTCGCCGCGCTCGAACGCTCCTATGGTGAGAACGAGCTTCGCGTCCGGAACTTGATCAATGAACTCGCCACCGAGCGCGGGGCCCTCACCAATAACAGCCAGCGGGTCAGCGAGGCCCTGAAGGGCGTAGGCGCGCAAGTGGCGCGCGACATTTCCAACGCCAGCGGCTCGATCGACAAGAAGCTGTCCGAACGGGGCGCACAGCTCACCGAACTTCTCGTCTCCCGTTCCACCGAAGCTGCCGAGCAGGTGCATAAGGCGCAAGCAAAGGTCACCGAGGCGGTGCCGGGTCTGCTTGAGCGTTTGACCAAGGAGCAAGGCCGCCTCACCAAAGTCATCGACGGCGCGGCGCAAAACCTCTCCTCGCTTGAGACCGTCGTGGCCGAACGGACCACCAACCTCGACAAGACCATGAAGGAGCGGACCGAAGCCCTGCAGAGCTCGCTCGCCGAGCGCATCAAGGGAATGGAAAGCACCGTCGCCCAGGGCGCCATCGTCCTCGACAAGACGCTTAAGGAGCGTGCCGAGACGTTCATGGCCGAAATCGGCAAGAGCACGGAAACGCTCGACAAGGCGTTGCAGGTCCGGACCGACACGTTTACCGGCCTCGTCGCGGAAGGTGCCGTTACGTTGGACAAGACGCTTACGGACAACACTGCGGCGTTCACCAACGTTGTCGCCGAGAGCGCCGTCATCCTCGACCAAACCCTCACGGCGCGCACCGCCGCCCTCACCAACGTCGTCGCCGAGGGCGCTGTCACGCTGGACAAGACGCTCAAGGACAACACGACGGCGTTCACCAACGTCGTTGCCGAGAGCGCCGTTGTCCTCGACAAGACGCTTGCGGATCGCACGGACGCCTTCACCGGCATCGTGTCTCAGGGCGTCGTCGCCTTCGACAAAACCCTTACGGAGCGCACCGAGGCACTGGCTACGGTAATCGACGATCGGGCCAGTTCGGTGGACAAGACGCTTGCCGATCGCACGTCCCAGTTCACATCGGCGGTCAACCAGGGCGCGATCGCGCTCGACCAGACACTCGCCGAGCGTGCCGACACGTTCACCAAATCGCTGCTTGAGCGGGTGAAGGGCCTTGAGGAGGCCATCACCGAGCAGACCGCATCGCTCGACAAGACGCTCGCCGAGCGTGCCCAGCTCGTGGTCACGTCGCTGGCCGCACGGCTCGGCGACATTGACGGAGCCTTCGGTGAGCGCACGGCCGAGACGAACACAATGCTCAGCGAGCACACGCGCATGGCCGAGGAAACGTTCGGCAAGCAGACAGAGCAGCTCAACCAGATTCTCGCCAACAACTCGCAGATGATGCAGCAAACGGCGGAACAGGTCGGCGCCCAGTCCAAGGAGGCCGTGGGCATCCTGACCAGCCAGACCGAGAACCTGCGCGACGTCTCACGTGGGCTGCTTGATCAAATTCATGGTCTCACCCAGCGCTTCGAGAGCCAGGGCCAGGCTATCTTGACCGCGGCTAAGGCGCTCGATTCCTCAAACGCCAAGATCGACTCGATCCTCGAAGGCCGCCATCATTCAATCGTTGCTCTCCTGCACACGGTCAACTCTAAGGCGCAGGAACTCGACGGCATGATGGGCAACTATGCGGGCATCGTCGAAGGCGCGCTGACCCAGGCCGAGACCCGGGCGAAGCAGGTGACCGCAGCGCTTGGCCGCGATACGACCGGCCAGGCCCAGCAGGCTCTCGCCCAAATCGAGAAGCTCCGCCAGGACGCACAGGCTCATACCGCCGGCGCCGTCGCCGACCTCAAGAGCAGCTTTGAGACTGTCATCACTCAGGTCGGCAAGCAGCTTGAGCAGATGCGTGGGCAGTTCGACAACAGCTCACGCAGCATGCGCGACACGGCACGGAAGACTGCGACGGATCTCGACGCCCTGCGCCAGGAAATGCAGAAGCGGATGGACGTGCTGCCCGAGCAGACTACGAAGGTGACGGCCTCGATCCGCAAGGCAATCACTGAGCAGTTCCAGGAAATCGAGGCGCTTGCTCCCACCCTGCCGGCGCCCGTCGCTCCTGCTCCTGCTCCGGCAGCCCTTGCCCCCACCCTGCCGGCGCCCGTCGCTCCGGTTCCTGCTCCTGCTCCAGCAGCCAATGTCGGCGGTGGGGTAGATCCTTACCAGCAGCAGCCCCAACCGTTCCCGCCGCGCGCGGACGCTGGCCGTCCGGCCAGTGAATATGGTCTGCCGCCAATGCCGAGATTCGATGCAAGTGGACGGCAGGTTTCGCCGCAGGAGGCGGCCGATCTCAACCAAACCGCAGGGCTGGCACAGCAGCTATCGGGCACAACGGCCCAAGGCAATCGGCCCATTGGCGATCTGATTGCACGCACCCCGGACCAGCCTGGCCAGGCTTATGGTGGCGCCCAGAATTTTGGCGGCGGCCTGCCCCAGGGTGGCGTGCCTCAAGGTGGCGTAGCGCCTTCAATTGCTAGCCAGCTGCGCATCGACGAGCTGGCGCGGGCCATCGACCCCCGCACGGCCACCGATGTCTGGCACCGCATGCGGGCCGGCGAGCGTGGCGTGCTCGGGCGGCACATCTACAGCTATGAGGGTCAGACGACGTTCGAGGAGGTCTCGACCCGCTACGATCGTGACGGCGAGTTCCGCAACACGGTCGACCGTTATATCGGCGACTTCGAGCGGTTGCTGGCCGAAGCTGAGCAATCCGACCCGGCTGGCCAAATGCTCCAGAACTATCTGGCTTCGGAAACCGGACGCGTTTATCTGCTGCTGGCCCACGCCAGCGGACGGCTACGCTAGCCTAAACGTCTCAAAAGGCTCCCCCGACGAGCCAAGGCCCCCTCGCTCCCTTCAAGGAGTTAGGGGGCTTTTTGCTTTATGGGAGTCGTTTCAATGCAATTGCGCGCGGCGCTCACACGCCACGCCGACTGTCATTTTGAAAATCAGGAAGACCTAGCGGCGAGCACTCACCCAGCTGGTGATGTCCTGCAGCACCTCGGCAAAGGCCTGGTTCAGCGCGGCGATAACATCTTCCGGCTTGTCGGTGGTGGCCGGCACCCTGGCGCTAAATCCCCTGGTCGAAACCACCCTGCCCGAGCTGGTGTTGATCAGCTTGGCGAAGATATCGACTTCAGCCGCGGCCTTACCGCTCGTCACATCGACCTGGAAGGCACGGAGCTCGGTGACCAGACCATACTGTCCGGCGGTGGCGCTCACCGCCTTGACCGCACCTGAGTTCTGGAAGCTCTCGATCATGCGCGCCTGCACGAGACGCGGGAGCCGGTCGCTCCAAGCGACGCCCTTATAGTAAGAGACCTGCCCGGGTCGGGGGCGCACCATGAGACGGTCGGTCGCGAGCGCATGCACGGCTGTGGGTTCGTAAACGAGGAGCTGCCATGGGGCTGCTCTGCGGCTGCCCGCGAAGCTACGGGGCGCAACAAGATCGTAGGTATCGGGTGCATTACCGCCGCCGCCAGTAATGGCGCAGCCGGAAAGGCCCAGGCATATCAGGCCCGCAACAAGAATCGGCGCCGACCGAGACATCTCCGATCGCCCCCTATTACACGGCAGTTTCGTTGGCCAATGAAACTGCCTTATTGACCTCGCGGAGTGTATTCCGGCACTTGTGATCCACCAAGTAAAAATCCCCTAGGATCTGCTTCCAACTTCTCAAGAATTCGATTTAGGGTTGTCGCCGCGCGACGCGCTTCACGCATGGTTGCGCTGAATTCTTGCATGGCTTCATTAGCCTGGCGGGTCAGCCCATCCATATTATCCCCGAGCGAGACTTCGAGTTTACTACTCAAACTCTTAAAGGACTGGGCACCTTCGCTCACATCCGTGATGGCGACACCGATCGCTTCGCTCTTCCCGCTCAGCATATCGGTCAGCGTCTCGATATTCGCGAGTGCGGTCGTGATCGCCTTCTCGTTAGCGGCGACAAGGTCATCGAGCCGCTCGATAAACGCGCTGACGTTGTTCAGCGCGGCTGGCGCGGCATCGAACAATCCCTGGCCGGCCCCACGTTTGGCGGGGATCGTTGGAATGGGAACCTCCGCCGTGGCGACAAGCAGGGGCGAGTCAGGTGTGCCGGGGGTGATCTGGATGCCGCTGCCGCCCGTCAAGCCAAGCGACTGAATGCTCGCCTTTGAGTTCCTCCGGACCGGCGTGTCGTCGGCAACGCTGATGAGCACCTGAACCTTGCGGGCGTCTTTCGGGTCCAGTTCGAAAGACCGCACCTCACCGACCTTGATGCCGTTGAAGCCGACGCTCGAGCCTGACGTGAGTCCCGCTACCGAACTGTCAAATACAATCAGGAATTGCTTGCCGCCGCCGACGAAGTTGCTGATCCAGAAAATAAAGATGAAGGCGAAGACGAGAACGCCCAGCACGGAGCCGCCGATCATCAAATAGTTGGCTTTGGTTTCCATCAGACCCTCAACAGACAAGCGACATTAGACGATCAGCCTGCGCTGGTCGGGCGGGCTCGCGGCACGAGCGCACTCGCCGCAGAAATATTCCTTGATCCACGGATGATTGGGTTGGCTCTGCAACTCGCTCGGCGAGCCCGTCCGCACGATTTTCTTTTCAGC